>NZ_JBIVFA010000007.1:0-434308 GCF_044747975.1 Streptomyces sp. NPDC090045 | reverse complement strand
CGAACGTGTCGGGGGGTCGGCGGGCCGGGGCACCTTGTGTTCGACGCCCTGCGGGGAGCGCCCCTGCACACACCCGCCCCCGGCAAACTTCAGCCCCGCCGGCGTTTGAGGGGTGGGGGTCCCCCCGGACGGAGTCTGGGGGAGGGTCCGGGGCGGAGCCCCGATCTTTGAGCCGCACCATCCAGCCTCGCCGCACCAACTCCAGCCCCTCCGGCGTTTGAGGAGCGGGGTTCGGGGCGGAGCCCCGTTCTTTGAGCCGCACCAGGCCTCCCCGCCGGAGCCGCCCTGGGGTCGGAGGGCCGGGGCACCTTGCGTTCGGCGCCCTGCGGGGAGCGCCCCGGCACACACTCGTCCTGGTCAGCCCCGGGCGGCCTTCTTGCGCTTCAGGAGGAGCTTGGGGAGACCCGCCGGGATCGGCTTGCGCGTGATCGCGGGGGAGTCCAGGGGGGCCGCGGCCAGCGAGCCGCCGGGCAGGTCGGAGACCGATTCCGGCTCCAGCCGCAGCAGCCGGCACTCCCGCGCCCACCGCTCGGTCATGTCCTCGGAGTCGGGCGCGTTCAGCCGCTTGCCCTTGAGCTCGGCCACCGCCGCCGCCCACTCCTCGCCGCGGGGCGGGAGTTCCCGTACCGTCGCCGTCCAGGCCACCAGCCGGCCGCCCTTGTCCTTGCTCCGCACGGTCACCTCGGCGCTCGCACCGTCCGCGAGCCCCGGGAACGGCTGCTCGCCGGGCCCGTCGCCCAGGACGTGGGCCGCGCCGTCCACCCAGGCGTGCCACAGGGCGCGGTCGGCCCCGGCGCCGCGGACCCAGATCAGGCCGGACTTCTTGGTGGCCTCCTCGACGAGGGCCAGGTCGAGCGTGCTGAGAGTCATGCCGACAGGGTAGGGGGTCCCTCCGCGCGCCCTACAGCCAGCCGTGGCGGCGCAGTGCGCGGTGGATGGTGAAGCAGATCCCGACGATCGAGGCCATCACCATCGGGTAGCCGTACTTCCACTGGAGCTCGGGCATGTGGTCGAAGTTCATCCCGTAGACCCCGCAGATCATCGTCGGCACGGCGATGATCGCCGCCCACGAGGTGATCTTGCGCATGTCCTCGTTCTGGGCGACCGTCGCCTGCGCGAGGTTGGCCTGCAGGATCGAGTTCAGCAGCTCGTCGAAGCCCATCACCTGCTCGTGCACCCGCGCCAGGTGGTCGGCGACGTCCCGGAAGTACTTCTGGATGTCCGGGTCCACCAGCCGCATCGGCCGCTCGCTCAGCAGCTCCATCGGGCGCAGCAGCGGCGAGACCGCCCGCTTGAACTCCAGCACCTCGCGCTTGAGCTGGTAGATGCGGCCCGCGTCGCCGCCGCGCGTACTGCCCTTGGCGGGGGCGGCGAAGACGTCGCTCTCCACCTCGTCGATGTCGTCCTGCACCGCCGCCGCTACCGCGATGTACCCGTCGACGACGTGGTCGGCGATGGAGTGCAGGACCGCCGAGGGGCCCTTGGCGAGGAGGTCGGGGTCGTCCTGGAGGCGGTGCCGCAGCCCCTTGAGGGAGCCCTGGCCGCCGTGCCGCACGGTGATGACGAAGTCGGGGCCCGTGAAACACATCACCTCGCCGGTCTCCACGACCTCGCTGGTGGCGGTCAGTTCGGCGTGCTCGACGTAGTGGATCGTCTTGAAGACGGTGAAGAGGGTGTCGTCGTAGCGCTCCAGCTTGGGCCGCTGGTGCGCGTGCACCGCGTCCTCCACGGCCAGCGGGTGCAGTCCGAAGGTGGCGGCGATCCCCGCGAACTCGGCCTCGGTCGGCTCGTGCAGACCGATCCAGGCGAAACCGCCGTCCTCGCGGACCCGGCGGATCGCCTCACGGGGCGTCAGACACGCCGGCCCCAGCATCCGCCGGCCGTCGCGGTACACGGCGCAGTCGACCACCGCGCTGCTCGCCGACGGGTCACGGGTGGTGTCGTAGCCGGGCTGGGCGGGCGTGGACTTGCGCAGCGACGGGCGGACGGCCGCACGCAGGTAGGGCAGCATCGACATGGCAGGCTCCTTCTCGCGCACGGCTGCGGACCGTACGGGTGGGAGACCCTCCGGGGCCGCGGGCGGGCAGGCCCGGGCATGGGGGAGGGAACAGGACGGGAGGACAAAGTTCTGCCGTCGCTCTTCTACTGATCAGGAGATCAGACGGGGCGGGATGCGCCCGTCACAGAAGCGGAAGAGCGATTGGTACTGCACGATCGACTTCGATCCATTGCAGCCCCACCTCCTCCGGCCGGTCCCCCGTGGGGGAGGTCCTGTCTCCGGGGTGCCAGGCATGCTTCGGCATGCGGCCCCGAACAGCTGTCAACACTATCAGCCGACGGATGGTCAAGGCCCGCCCTTTACCCGCCTGATACGAGTTCTATGCTCGCCCCATGGCAGAAATTCTCGCCCTCGTCGAAGCCCGGCTGCGTTCCGCGTTCGGTGAACCCGACGCCCGCGCCGCCGTCACCTTCCTGGGCACCGACCGCATCGAGGTACTCCGTTTCGCCGAGGGAGACCTCGTGCGGTACGCGACCCTCGGGATGTCCGCCCACCCGATGACCGATCCGACCGCCGTGGTCGCCGACCCCGTACGGGGCCCGCGCGCCGAGCTCGTGCTGACCGTACGGGGAGGGCTGGCGGCCACCGACAAACTGCTCCGGCCGCTCGCGGTGCTGGCCGCCTCCCCGCAGGTCGAGGGGCTGATCGTGGCCGCCGGCGCCTCGCTGGACGTGGGCGAGCCGCTGTGGGAGGGGGCGCCCTTCAGCTCCGTCCTCGTGGCCGAACCCGGGGGGCTGGTGGAGGACCTGGCGCTCGACGAGCCGATGGATCCCGTGCAGTTCCTGCCCCTGCTGCCCATGACGGCGAACGAGGCCGCCTGGAAGCGGGTGCACGGCGCGGCCGCCCTCCAGGAACGATGGCTCGCGCGCGGAACGGACCTGCGGGATCCTTTGCGTACCGCTGTCGCACTGGACTGACGGCCCGGACGGGTGAGCGCGCCTTGACTGGCGGCCGGGCGGGGAGGAGCGTGGCTTCTTATGAGGGGTGAACCAAGTTGCCCGAAGTGCGGTGGCCGGGTCAGGGCGCCCGGACTTTTCTCCGACTCCTGGCAGTGCGCGCTGCACGGCGCTGTCCACCCCCTGCAACCCGTCATCCCGCCCAGTGTCGAAGGCCTGGGCGTCGTCGCGCACCGGTCCCGGGTTCCGGTGTGGATGCCCTGGCCGCTGCCGGTGGGGTGGCTGTTCACGGGGATCGCGTCCGCCGGTGACGACCGCAGCGGAGGCCGGGCGACGGCCGTGGCCTGTTCGGGCCCCGGTCCGCTGGGGGGCATCGGCGAGCTGGTGCTGATCGCCGAGGAGCTGGGCGTGGGCCTCGGCACCCGGTACGCGGGGATCGACGGGCCCGACCCCGGCCCCTACATCAACGTCTCGTCACCGCCCCATGCCAAGGTCGTCGCCGCGGGCCGCCCGACCCCGCTGTGGCACTTGAACGGAGCCCCCGAAGACCGGGCCGTCTTCGCGGGGGAGGCGAGGGGCCTGTGGCTCTGGGCCATCGTCTGGCCGGAACAGTCCGGCCTCCTCATGTACGACGAGCTCGTCCTCACCGATCTCCGCGACGCGGGAGCGGAGGTCGAGCTCCTTCCGTGCGGGGCCCTGAGCCCGCGCATCCTGGGGACGGCTTAGATCCTTCCGGGAAGGGCGCTCCTCGCGCCCGGTTATCCTGGAGCGTCCCCCACCCGTCCGTACGACCTCTGGAGCTCGGCTGTGCGCATCGACCTGCACGCCCACTCCACGGCTTCCGACGGTACGGACACCCCCGCCGAGCTGGTGCGCAACGCCGCCGCCGCGGGGCTCGACGTGGTCGCGCTGACCGACCACGACACCGTGGGCGGATACGGCGAGGCCCTCGCCGCCCTTCCCGCCGGACTGACCCTGGTGACCGGGGCCGAGCTGTCCTGCCGGCTCGACGGGATCGGCGTGCACATGCTCGCGTACCTCTTCGACCCCGAGGAGCCCGAGCTCGCGAGCGAGCGGGAGCTCGTCCGGGACGACCGCACCCCGCGCGCCCGGACCATGGTGGACAAGCTGCAGGCGCTCGGCGTCGGCGTCACCTGGGAGCAGGTGGCCCGGATCGCCGGCGACGGATCGGTCGGGCGGCCGCACGTCGCCACCGCCCTGGTCGAGCTGGGCGTCGTGCCCACCGTCTCGGACGCCTTCACGCCCGACTGGCTCGCCGACGGCGGCCGCGCGTACGCCGAGAAGCACGAGCTCGACCCCTTCGACGCCATCCGCCTGGTCAAGGCGGCCGGCGGCGTCACCGTCTTCGCGCACCCCGGCGCCGTCAAGCGCGGCCGGTGCGTGCCCGAGTCCGCGATAGCCGAGCTGGCGGCCGCGGGCCTGGACGGCATCGAGGTGGACCACATGGACCACGACGCCGGCACCCGCGCACGGCTGCGCGGCCTGGCGGCCGACCTCGGACTGCTGACCACCGGGTCCAGCGACTACCACGGCAGCCGCAAGACCTGCCGCCTCGGGGAGTACACGACCGACCCCGAGATCTACGGCGAGATCACGCGCCGCGCGACCGGGGCCTTCCCGGTGCCCGGTGCCGGCGGACGCGAGCGCTGACCGGCCCCTCCCGGCCCGCTCCACCCGTCCCACACTCCTTTCTTCGCGACACCCCTCTCTCCTGCAAGGCATCACTGTGTTTGATTTCGCCGTCTTCGGATCCCTTTTTCTCACGCTTTTTGTGATTATGGACCCTCCGGGGATCACGCCGATCTTCCTCGGCCTGACCTCCGGCCGACCCGTCAAGGTGCAGCGCCGCATGGCCTGGCAGGCCGTCTGCGTGGCCTTCGGAGTCATCGCCGTCTTCGGCATCTGCGGCCAGCAGATCCTGGACTACCTGCACGTCTCCGTCCCGGCGCTGATGATCGCCGGTGGTCTGCTGCTCCTGCTCATCGCGCTGGACCTGCTCACCGGCAAGAACGACGAGCCGAAGCAGACCAAGGACGTGAACGTGGCGCTGGTGCCGCTGGGCATGCCGCTGCTGGCCGGTCCCGGTGCGATCGTGTCCGTCATCCTGGCCGTGCAGAAGGCGGACGGGCCCGCCGGCCAGGTCTCCGTCTGGGCCGCGATCATCGCCATGCACGTCGTGCTGTGGATCACCATGCGCTACTCGCTGGTGATCATCCGGGTCATCAAGGACGGCGGCGTCGTCCTCGTGACGCGGCTCGCGGGCATGATGCTCTCGGCGATCGCCGTCCAGCAGATCATCAACGGCGTGCTCCAGGTCGTACAGGGCTCCTGAGCCGACGGCGCGACGGTCCGCGCATGCGAACGCCCCCGCACCGGGATCGGTGCGGGGGCGCGTACGTTTTCGTGCGAGCGTCAGTTGGACGCACTCTCGGCCGGTCGGATCAGAATGCGCTGGCCGACGGCTGCGGCGTGCTGCACGATCCGGTTGACGGAGGCCGCGTCCACGACGGTGCTGTCCACGGCGGATCCGTCGACGTCGTCCAGGCGCAGAATCTCGAAGCGCATGGGGCTTCTCCCTTCGTCAGTGTCTCCTTGCACAGGGTTCAACGAAGTGTAAGCCGCAATCATTCCCTACGCTAAGGAAATTTTTCGACAGGCTAAGTACTAGGGGGTGCAGGTGTCCCAGAAGGCGGCCAGCGCGGCGGCCGTGACGGCCGGATCCTCGGCGTTCGGGGAGTGCCCCGTCCCGGGGACGACCACCCGCTCCGCGCCGAGGCGCCGCGCCATCTCGTCCATCAGCGGGACCGGCCACGCGTCGTCGACGGCCCCGGACAGGACCAGCTTCGGCAGTCCGGTCCGGCTCAGCTCCGCCACCCGGTCCGGCTCGGAGATCAGCACCCGGCCCGTGACGATCAACTGCTCGGGCACGGTCGCCACCCACCGCCCGCGCAGGAACTCCGCCAGCTCGGCGGAGTCCGCCGCCGCGTCCTGCGGGTCGTAGGCGCGCATCGCCGTCCAGATGGCCGGCATGTCCCCGCCCATCGTCTCCAGCGCCGCCACCAGCAGCTTCGTACGCGCCTGCTGCTCCTCGGCGATCGCGGCGGGCCCGCTGCTCAGCAGGGTGAGCGAGGCGAAGGGCGAGGGGTCGCGCAGCACCGCGGCGCGCGAGATCAGCCCGCCGAGGGAGTGGCCGACCAGGTGCACGCGGTCCGACCCCAGGGCGCCGGTCTGCGCGAGCACGTCCTGCGCCAGCTCCTCCAGCGCGTACGCGGCCTCCTCGCGCGGGCCGGGCGTCTCGTACTGGCCGCGCCCGTCGACGGCGACCACCCGGTACCCGGCGGCGGCCAGCGGCTCCAGCAGGCCGATGAAGTCCTCCTTGCTGCCCGTGAAACCGGGGACCAGCAGGGCGGTGCCGCGGACGGGCTCACCGGCTTCGTGCACGGCGAACTCGCCGCGGTCGGTGGTGAGGCGGTACGCACGGGCGGCGGAGGGCAGGGTGAGGCGCGGCGGCTTGCTCATGAGCCCGAGGTTACCGGCCCGTAGATTCCCGGCGCAGCCTCCCCCGGACGACGTCCGGATACGCCTCCCCGGACGACCCCGGGTACGCCGACGGCCCCGGCCCCCTCGGAAGGGGGACGGGGCCGTCGGTGCGGTGCTCGGGTGCGCTTACGCCTCCGGGGCGGCCGCGACCTTGCGGGTGCGGGTGCGCTTCGGCTTCGCCGGCGCCTCCTCGGCCGCGGCGGCGGCCTCGGCGACCGGAGCGGCCTCCGCGACCTTGCGCGTACGGGTCCGCTTCGGCTTGACCGGAGCCTCCTCCGCCACCGCGACGGCGGCGGCCTCGGCGACCGGAGCGGCCTCGGCGACCTTGCGGGTCCGGGTGCGCTTCGGCTTGACCGGCGCCTCCTCGGCCACGGCGGTGACCTCGGCGACCGGGGTCACCGGGGCGGCCGCGACCTTGCGGGTGCGCCGCGCCTTCACCGGCTCGACGGGCGGAGCCATCTGGAAGTCCGGCTCCGGGGCCGTCTCGACGATCTTGCGCGGGCGCCGTACCCGGACGGGCGCGGGCTCGACGGGCGCGGCCGTCTGGAAGTCCGGCTCCGGGGCGCTCTCCACGACCTTGCGGGTGCGGGTGCGCCGCGGCTTGGCCGGGGCCTCCTCGGCGACCGGGGTCACCGCGGCCACGGGGGCCTCGGTCACCGCGGCCGGTGCGGCCTGAGCGGTTTCGACGGCCTGAGCCGGCACCGCGGCCACACGGGTGCGGCGGCGGCGCGGCCGGCGCGGCTCGTCGGCGGCCGGAGCCGTCGGCGCGTCCACCACGGGGGTGACGGCGGCGGCCTCGGCGCCCTCGGCGAGCTCCGCACCGCCACGGGTGCGGCGGCGCTGACGCGGCGTACGGGTGCGCGCGGGGCGCTCCTCGGTCGCCACGGCGGCGGCGGCCGGACCGGAGCGTCCGCCACGGCCACCGCGGCCGCCGGTCTCGCCCAGGTCCTCCAGGTTCTCGGCCTTCAGGCCGGCCCGCGTGCGCTCGGCGCGCGGCAGGATGCCCTTGGTGCCGGCCGGGATGTTCAGCTGCTCGAACAGGTGCGGGGACGTGGAGTACGTCTCCACCGGCTCGTGGAAGTCCAGCTCCAGCGCCTTGTTGATCAGCTGCCAGCGCGGGATGTCGTCCCAGTCGACCAGGGTGACGGCGATGCCCTTGTTGCCCGCGCGGCCGGTGCGGCCCACGCGGTGCAGGAAGGTCTTCTCGTCCTCCGGCGTCTGGTAGTTGATGACGTGGGTGACGCCCTCGACATCGATGCCGCGCGCGGCGACGTCGGTGCACACCAGCACGTCGACCTTGCCGTTGCGGAACGCGCGCAGGGCCTGCTCGCGCGCGCCCTGGCCCAGGTCGCCGTGGACGGCGCCGGAGGCGAAGCCGCGCTTCTCCAGCTGCTCGGCGATGTCGGCCGCCGTGCGCTTGGTGCGGCAGAAGATCATCGCCAGGCCGCGGCCCTCGGCCTGCAGGATGCGGGAGACGAGCTCCGGCTTGTCCATGTTGTGCGCGCGGAAGACGTGCTGCGTGATGTTGGCGACGGTCGCGCCCTCGCCGTCCTCGGAGACGGCGCGGATGTGCGTGGGCTGCGTCATGTAGCGGCGGGCCAGGCCGATGACCGCGCCCGGCATGGTCGCCGAGAACAGCATGGTCTGACGCTTCGCGGGCAGGTAGCCCATGATCTTCTCGACGTCGGGCAGGAAGCCCAGGTCGAGCATCTCGTCGGCCTCGTCCAGGACGAGCGCCTTGACGTGCGACAGGTCGAGCTTCTTCTGCCCGGCCAGGTCGAGCAGGCGGCCCGGGGTGCCGACGATCACGTCGACGCCCTTGTTGAGCGCCTCGACCTGGGGCTCGTACGCGCGGCCGCCGTATATGGCGAGGACGCGGACGTTGCGGACCTTGCCCGCGGTCAGGAGGTCGTTGGTGACCTGGGTGCACAGCTCGCGGGTCGGAACCACCACGAGGGCCTGCGGAGCGTTGGTCAGCTGCTCGGGCTCGGCCCGGCCGGCCTCCACGTCCGCGGGGACGACGACCCGCTCCAGCAGGGGAAGGCCGAAACCGAGCGTCTTGCCGGTTCCGGTCTTGGCCTGGCCGATGACGTCCGTGCCGGAAAGGGCGACGGGGAGGGTCATCTCCTGGATCGGGAAGGGGGACACGATGCCGACGGCCTCAAGGGCTTCGGCAGTTTCGGGAAGGATCCCGAGGTCTCGGAACGTAGTCAGGGTGCTGCCTCTTCTGTGAGACGCGGCGCGAGGCGGCGAGGGGGGTCGTACCGTGCCGTGCTTGCAGTACTGCTACGTACGAAGCTGCGCGGGACCACTAGCCTTCGCTCAGGCGCATCTGCCGCTGAGGGGGCCCCTCGTGGGAGGCGGTACGCATGAACGTACGCACCACACCGAGGGCGGTCGGTTGGAGCCGATCGGGCCACCGACCGGGCATCCTCATTCGGATGGCCCGCCGAGTATTCGGCAGGCGCATTACCACTGTACCCCGGAATCGCGCAGGTGTGTCGGGTGAATTCACCGGGTAGACGCGTTTAGCTGGACAGGCGGTCAACCGGCATGGTGCCTTGGAGGGCCATTCGGCGGGCTATTGTGCGGAGCATGTCGACCGTAGAAAACGCCTCGCCCGCCGACGACAGCGCCCCCGCCGAAGCCGTCGGTATCGCTTCCCAGGACTGGGCGACCGCCTCTGCCTCGCCGCAGTACCGGGCCGCCGTCGTGGACCTGCTCGGCGCGCTCGCGTACGGCGAGCTCGCGGCCTTCGAGCGCCTCGCGGAGGACGCGAAGCTCGCGCCCACCCTGGACGACAAGGCCGAGCTCGCCGCGATGGCCTCCGCCGAGTTCCACCACTTCGAGCGGCTGCGGGACCGGCTCACGGCCATCGAGGCCGAGCCCACCGCCGCCATGGAGCCCTTCGCCAAGGGCGTCGACGACTTCCACCGCCAGACCGCTCCCTCGGACTGGCTGGAGGGCCTGGTCAAGGCGTACGTCGGCGACTCCATCGCCAGCGACTTCTACCGCGAGGTCGCCTCCCACCTGGACAGCGACACCCGCGCGCTCGTGCTCGGCGTGCTCGACGACACCGGCCACGGCAACTTCGCCGTCGAGAAGGTGCGCGCCGCGATCGAGGCGGACCCGCGCTGCGGCGGCCGGCTCGCGCTGTGGGCCCGCCGGCTGATGGGCGAGGCCCTCTCGCAGGCCCAGCGCGTGGTCGCCGAGCGCGACGCGCTCTCGACCATGCTGGTCGGCGGCGTCGACGGAATGGCGGCGGGCTTCGACCTCGCGGCCGTCGGCGAGATGTTCACCCGGATCACCAAGGCGCACACCAAGCGGATGGCGGCCCTCGGCCTCGCCGCCTGACCGAACGCCTCCGTACGCCCCGTACGGCTCAGGACAGCTGCATGCACCGGCCCCGGCGCGCATCGTGCGCGCCGGGGCCGGCGTACGTCTGTCAGGGCTTCCTCGGCGGCGGGTCCGCGTCGACGCGCGGACCCTCAGCGGTCACCCCCGCGACGGGAGCGAAAACGGAGTCCTGTGCGCGGGCCTGCGGGGCCCGGAGGCCGGACGGAGCAGCAGGGACAGGACCACCGCGGACACGAGCACCCCGCCGACGAAGGTCGCGGTCAGGGTGTTGTGCCCGGGACCCAGCGCGAAGTGGGTGAGATACGCCCCGAACAGCGCCCCCAGCACCCCACTGACCAGCACCACTCTCCGGGACGGCAGTCGGCGTGCGAGCACTCGGGCGGCTGTTGCGGACAGGGCGAGGCCCAACAGAGCGGAGCCGAGCACTTCCATCAGCAGCATGAGGTCTCTCCCATACGTCAGGGCAAACCGAGTCACTGCCGTCCTACCCGAAGCGGAAGAAAGAGAAACGGCCCGGTGGAATCAACCACCGGGCCGTTTGCGACAGTTCTCAAAGCACTCAGAGCGCGCCGAAACCGACCTTGCGCACGCTCGGCTCACCCAGGTCGACGTACGACAGGCGGTCGGACGGCACCAGGACCTTGCGGCCCTTGTTGTCGGTGAGGCTCAGCAGCGGCTCGTTGCCGGACAGCGCCGCGGTGACGATGCTCTCCAGCTCCTCGGCGCTCAGGTCGCTCTCCAGCACGATCTCCCGGGGTGCGTGCTGCACGCCGATCTTGACCTCCACGGCTTTGTCCCTCCGACGATCCGTTCGCGCGATCAGCCGCGCCGTACGCGGTCCACATTAGCCCGGAGAGGGGATGCGGACCGCGCAGAGCGGACACGCTGGCAGCGAACAACGGCCGGTGACGGTGACGGTGCCGCGGGCCGGTCAGGCCGGGTCGGGGCTCGGCTCGGCGCCGTGCAGCGGGAAACCGGCGATGCCGCGCCAGGCGAGCGAGGTCAGCAGGCCGACCGCCGTGTCGCGGGCGACCGGGCTCTCGCTGGACAGCCAGTAGCGGGCCACGACCTGCGAGACCCCGCCCAGGCCCACGGCCAGCAGCATCGACTCGTCCCGGGACAGGCCGGTGTCCTCGGCGATGACCTCGCAGATGGCCTCGGCGCACTGCAGCGAGACGCGGTCGACGCGCTCGCGCACCGCCGGCTCGTTCGTCAGGTCGGACTCGAAGACCAGCCGGAAGGCGCCGCCCTCCTCCTCCACGTACGCGAAGTACGCGTCCATCGTCGCGGCCACGCGCAGCTTGTTGTCCGTCGTCGACGCGAGCGCGGTGCGCACGGCGAGCAGCAGGGCCTCGCAGTGCTGGTCCAGCAGCGCCAGGTACAGGTCGAGCTTGCCGGGGAAGTGCTGGTACAGCACCGGCTTGCTCACTCCGGCACGCTCGGCGATGTCGTCCATCGCCGCGGCGTGGTAACCCTGCGCGACGAAAACCTCCTGGGCCGCGCCGAGGAGCTGGTTGCGCCGGGCTCGGCGCGGCAGTCGCGTGCCCCGCGGACGCGCTGCCTCGGTCTGCTCGATGGCTGTCACGCCGCCTCCCACTTTCTCTAAGAACACAGTGCGCTCTGCGCCGCGCCCGCCATCGTACTTTTCGGTAACCGAATCTGGAGGGTTCAAGCGGAGTTTTCTCGCGGTACGGACGACCCGGAGACGCTGGTCAGCGCTCGGTCGAAGGCCGGTCAGCGGTAGTCGTCCTCGTCCAGCGGCACCACCCGCGCCTGCTCGGCGGCATCGCCGTCCGCGGCCTCGCCCACATCCGCACCGGTGATCGGGTCGTCCTCGTCCGGCCGGAGACCGGCCAGCTGCTCCGCCACATCCGCCTCGGGCGCCTCAGGATCGAGGGTTTCCGGAAACGGCTCCCGGAAGGTGTCCGGCTCCGCAGGGTCGACAGTCATGCCGCTCCCCTCGCTTCCTTGCTCTCACCTATGAGCCTAGGAGGATCGAGGGGGCGCCGCTATGCGGATCCGGATCCGCTTGTGTCTGTGACGGCGAACACAGGAAGTGGAACGTGATCGTCTCGTAACATTGCCTGCATGTCTTCGACCGAGCTGCCGGGCGTACGGTCCACCGCCGAGCTGTCCTCCCTGGTGGGGGACGTCCGGGTGGCCGAGGGAGAGCAGCTGCGCACCGCCGCGCTGCCCGGGCTGGAACTGGCCGTGCGGGTGCGCCCGCCGCTGCGCACGGGCCTGCCGCCCGCGCTGTTCGTGCACGGACTGGGCGGTTCCTCGCAGAACTGGTCGGACCTCATGGCGCAGCTGGCCGACACCGTCGACGGCGAGGCAGTGGACCTGCCCGGCTTCGGCTGGTCCCCACCGCCCGCCGACCGGGACTACTCCGTCACCGCGTTCGCCCGCGCCGTCATCCGTCACCTCGACGCCGCCGACCGCGGACCGGTCCACCTGTTCGGGAACTCCCTCGGCGGCGCCGTCTCCACCCGGGTCGCGGCCGTCCGGCCCGACCTCGTGCGCACCCTCACGCTGATCTCGCCCGCCCTGCCCGAACTGCGCGTGCAGAAGTCGGCCGTGCCGACCGCGCTGCTCGCCGTACCGGGGGTGGCGGGGCTCTTCAGCCGGCTGACTCGGGGCCTCAGCGCCGAGCAGCGCACCCGTGGGGTGACGGACCTCTGTTACGGAGACCCCTCCCGGGTGACATCCGAGGGGTTCCGCCACGCCGTGGAGGAGATGGAGCGGCGGATGGCCCTGCCGTACTTCTGGGAGGCGATGACCCGCTCCTCGCGCGGCATCGTCGACGCCTACACCCTCGGCGGCCAGCACGGGCTGTGGCGCCAGGCGCAGCGGGTTCTCGCACCCTCGCTCCTGGTCTACGGTGGCCGGGACCAACTGGTCTCGTACCGTATGGCGCACAAGGCCGCCGCGGCCTTCCGGGGTTCGCGGCTGCTGACCCTGCCCGAGGCCGGGCACGTGGCGATGATGGAGTACCCCGAGGCGGTCGCCGCCGCCTTCCGGGAGCTGCTCCGCGACACGGGCACGGGCGAGGACGGGACCGACCGGGACACCGAAGACGGCAGAGGCTGACGACCGTGGGACGACATAGCCGCAAGGCGGGCACAGCCCCGGCCCCGGCTCCTGCCGCGGCCCCCGCTCCCCTCCCGTCGCAGCCCGGGCCGGAGCCGTGGCCGTACGAGGAACCGCCCGCCGCGTACTGGCCCGAGCCCACCGTGACCCACCAGGGGTACGTCTCCCAGGACGCGCCGTTCGCCGGCGCGCGCGCCGGGGGCCACCCCCAGCAGTACGAGTCCGGCGACGCCTGGGGCGCCCGCTCCGACTCCGTCTACGGGGACTGGCACGGAATACCGCGCCCGCGCCGCGCCACCACCGGCGCGGCACCGGCGACGGCTCCCGCGGCCGGCGCCGCCCTCCTGGACTCCGGCACCCCGGCCTTCGGCACCCCCGCCGTGGGCTTCCCGCAGGTGGTCCTGGAACCGCAGGCCCAGGCCCCGGCGCCGACCCGCGCCCCGGCCCCCGTACCGGCTCCCGCGCCCGATCCCTTCACCTCCACCGGGTCGCACCGCCGCGTGCCCGGGCCGCGAAAACCCGTCGATCCCGTCGCGGAGCCGCCCGGCCCCGGCCGCGGCCACAAGGTCCGCACGTACACCGGCATGGCGGCCGTGGCCGTCACCACCGTCCTCGCCGTCGTCGTCGCGGGCCAGGCGCTCTCGGACGGCGACGCGGCCAAGACCGGCGCGGCGGCCGCTCCCGACGAGGGCCGGTCCGACCCGGCCACCTCCCGCTCGGACGGCCGACCCACCCCGGAGGCCCCCGCGGCCGCACCCGCGGCGCCCTCCGCCGCGCCCGCGCCGGAGCTGACGTACGAGCAGCAGATGGCGCAGCAGCTGCCCATCGACGCGAAGCTCACCGGCCCCGGGACCTTCGACACCGTGCCCGGCGTGGCCAAGGCCCCCGGCAAGGGCAAGCTCGTGCGCTACCGCGTCGACGTCGAGCAGGGCCTGGGCCTGGACCCGCAGCTCTTCGCCGAGGCGGTCCAGCGCACCCTCAACGACCCGCGCAGCTGGGCCCACGGGGGCGCGATGACCTTCGAACGGGTGCCGGGCGGCGAGGCCGATTTCGTGATCACGCTGGCCAGCCCCGGGACCACCGGGGTCTGGTGCGCCAAGTCCGACCTCGACACCACCGTCGACAACGTCTCCTGCGACTCCGCGTCGACCTCCCGGGTCATGATCAACGCGTTCCGCTGGGCACAGGGCTCCGCGACCTACGGCCCGGACCAGATGTTCGCCTACCGCCAGATGCTCATCAACCACGAGGTCGGCCACCGGCTCGGGCACGGGCACGTCAACTGCCGGACCCCGGGCGCGCTCGCGCCGATCATGCAGCAGCAGACCAAGTCCCTCGACATCGGCGGAATCGAGTGCAAGGCCAACCCCTGGGTGCACCCCGGCGGTTGACGTCCCGGACCGCCACCACGGCCGGAACCCGCGTTGACAATCCGTCCGATCATCGGCGATGGTTCTCCGCATGTCGCAGCACCACACCATGACCGCGAGCGCCGCCATTGAGCTGGCGCTGCTTGGTGTGACCGCGCACAGCGTGGCCGACATCTTCTGTCGCTGACGCTCGCCTGAAGCGCCGCGACCCTTTTTCCGTATTTCGCCGCGCCCGGGTGTACGCATGCCCGCAGGCGCGGCTCTTCTGTCATCGGTGACCCCTCTTCCGGCGCCGATCGCTGCCCCTGGCGTGGCCTCCACCTTTTCTCCCTTTCTTCCCTCACGCCGAGAGGTCCTTTTCCGATGTTGCGTCAGTCCCACATATCGCGCCGCGTGGCCGCGGTCGCCGTCAGCCTCGTACTGGCCGGGGGCGCCGCCGCCTGCGGGCCCAAGGACGGCGCGGACAAGGCCGGTTTAGGCGACAAGCCGGGCGCCGCCGGAGGCGCCCCGCAGAAGGGCGGCACCCTGACCGTCCTCAACTCCGAGCCGCAGAGCGACTTCGACCCGGCCCGGCTCTACACCTCGGGCGGCGGAAACGTTCCCTCGCTGGTCTTCCGCACGCTGACCACCCGCAACCGCGAAGCCGGGGCGGCCGGCACCAAGGTCGTGCCCGACCTGGCCACCGACACCGGGCGGCCCAACGCCGACGCCACGGAGTGGACGTACACGCTCAAGGACGGGCTGAAGTACGAGGACGGCACCCCGATCACCACCGCCGACATCAAGTACGGCATCGAGCGGTCCTTCGCCGGCGAGCTGTCGGGCGGCGCCCCGTACCTGCGGGACTGGCTGGTCGGCGGCGAGACGTACGAGGGCCCCTACAAGGACGGCGGCAAGGGCCTCGACTCGATCGTCGTGCCCGACGCGAAGACCATCGTCTTCAAACTGCGCAAGCCCGAGGGCGAGTTCCCCTTCGTCGCCACCCAGACGCAGTTCGCGCCCGTCCCCAAGGCCAAGGACACCGGGGTCAAGTACGAGGAGCACCCCGTCTCCTCCGGCCCGTACAAGGTCGTCAAGAACGACAACGACGGCGAACACCTCACCCTGGAGCGCAACGAGCACTGGGACGAGAAGACCGACGAGGAGCGCAAGGCCTACCCGGACAAGATCGACGTCCGCTCCGGGCTGGACTCCGCCGTCATCAACCAGCGCCTGTCCACCAGCTCCGGCGCCGACGCGGCGGCCATCACCACCGACACCAACCTCGGACCCGCCGAACTCGCCCAGATCGGCAGCAACAAGGAGCTGGAGGGACGCATCGGCACCGGCCACTTCGGCTACGTCAACTACCTGGCCTTCAACCCGAAGGTGGCCCCCTTCGACAACCCGAAGGTGCGCCAGGCCGTCTCCTACGCGATCAACCGCACCAGCGTGGTCAACGCCGCGGGCGGCTCCGCGCTCGCCGAGCCCGCCACCACCTTCCTGCCCGAGCGCGAGGCCTTCGGCTTCACGCCCTACGACCACTTCCCGGCGGGCAAGACCGGCGACCCGGCCAAGGCCAGGGAACTGCTCAAGGAGGCCGGCTTCCCCGACGGCGTCACCGTCACCCTGACCCACTCCACCGCGCAGAACCGCCAGACCAGCCCCGAGGTCGCCACCGCCGTCCAGCAGGCGCTCGCCGCCGCCGGGATCACGGTCAAGCTGGAGGGCCTGGAGAACAACGCCTTCAACGAGAAGCGCTGGGACGCCAAGAACACCCCCGGCTTCTTCCTCTCCCGCTGGGGCGCCGACTGGCCGTCCGGCGGCCCCTTCCTCGCCCCGATCTTCGACGGCCGGCAGATCGTGGCCAGCGGCTCCAACTACAACCACGCGCAGCTGAACGACCCGGCCGTGAACGCCGAGATCGACGAGATCGCCAAGCTGACCGACCTCGCGGCCGCCGGCAAGCGCTGGGGCGCCCTCGACAAGAAGATCGGCGAGCAGGCCCTCGACGTGCCGCTCTTCCACCCGGTCTACAAGCGGCTCGTCGGCAAGGACGTCAAGAACGTCGTGATCAGCGACTGGACCGGCGTCCTCGACATCTCGCAGGTCTCCGTCAAGTGACCGTCACCGCCGAACCGCCGCTGCCCGCGCCCGGGATCGTCACCCCGGGCGCGGGCACCGCGCGCCAGGTCGGGCGGCGCCTGCGCCGCCGCCCCGCGGCCCTCGCGGCCGCGGGCGTCCTCGCCCTGCTCGTCCTGCTCGCCCTCACCGCGCCCCTGCTCGCCCAGCTCACCGGCCAGGACCCGAACGCGTACCACGACGACCTCGTCGACTCCGCGCGCGGCGGCGTCCCGTACGGCTCCTTCGGCGGGATCTCCGCCGACCACTGGCTCGGCGTCGAACCGGGCACCGGCCGCGACCTGTTCACCCGGCTCGTTTACGGCGCCCGGATCTCCCTGCTCGTCGCCCTCGGCGCCACCGCCGTACAGACCGCCGTCGGAGTGGCCGCCGGACTCGCCGCCGCCCTCGGCAACCGCTTCGCCGGACAGCTCATCGGCCGGTTCACCGACGTGATGATCGCCCTGCCCATGCTGGTGCTCGGCATCGCGCTCACCGCCGTCGTCCCGCCCGACTTCCCGCGGCCGCTGCTGCTGATCCTGATCATCGGGCTGCTCGACTGGGGCGGCGTCGCCCGGATGGTGCGCGCCCAGACCCTCGCCCTGCGCGACCTGGACTTCGTGGACGCCGCCCGGCTCTCCGGCAACAGCACCCTGCGGATCGCCCGCCGGGAACTGCTGCCCTCACTGGCCGCCCCCGTGATCACCCTCGCCGCGATCAAGGTCCCCTCCGCCATGGTGGCCGAGGCCTCGCTCTCCTTCCTCGGGGTCGGCGTGAAACCGCCCACCCCCTCATGGGGACAGATGCTGTCCAGCGCCCAGACCTGGTTCCGCGCCGACCCCGCCTACGTCCTGCTCCCCGCCGGGCTGCTCTTCGTCACCGTGCTCGCCTTCACCGTGCTCGGCGACGCCGTCCGCACGGCCCTCGACCCGCGCGAAGGCTCCCGCCTGCGGGTCGGCACCAGAAAGGAGCGCAAGCAGTGACCCGCTTCGTACTCCAACGGACCGGCGGCGCACTGCTCGTGCTGCTCACCCTGTCCGTCCTCATCTACGCCCTCTTCTACCTCGCCCCCGGCGACCCCGCCCGCCTCGCCTGCGGGGAGCGCTGCAACCCGGCGCAGATCGCCCAGGTGCGCGAACAGCTCGGGCTGAACGAGTCGGCGGTCGCCCAGTACCTGCACTTCCTCCAGGGGCTGCTGGTGGGCCGGGACTACTCCGGCGGCGCCGGGCTCGTCCTGCACTGCGACGCGCCCTGCCTGGGATTCTCGTACCAGAACGACCAGCAGGTCACCGAGCTGATCCTGGAGCGGCTGCCCGCCACCCTCTCGCTCGCGCTGGGCGCGCTGGTGATCTGGCTGGTGGTCGGCGTCGGCACCGGGCTGCTGTCCGCGCTGCGCCGCGACGGCATCACCGAACGGGTGCTGACCGTCCTCACGCTCGCCGGGACCGGCACCCCCGTCTTCATCCTGGGACTGCTGCTGCTCATGAGCGTCTGCGCCTACCTGCAGTGGCTGCCCTTCCCGACGTACGTGCCACTGACCGAGGACCCCGAGCAGTGGGCCTGGAACCTGCTCCTGCCGTGGGTGACGCTCGGCCTCTTCGAGAGCGCCAAGTACGCCCGCCTCACGCGCAGTTCAACCCTGGAAACGCTCGCCGAGGACCACATCCGCACCTTCCGCGCCTACGGGGTGGGGGAGCGGGCCGTCGTCACCCGGCACGCGGTGCGCGGGGCCGTGGCCCCCGTGATCGCACTCAGCGCCGTGGACTTCGGCACGATGATCGGCGGCGCCGTGCTGACCGAGTCGCTGTTCGGGATCCCCGGCCTCGGCAAGACCCTCATCGACGGGGTGCGGGTCGTGGACCTGCCCGTCGTGGTGGGCGTCGTCCTGGCCATCGGCACGGCCGTGGTCCTCGCGGGCGCGGTCGCCGACCTGTTGTACGCCGCCGCGGACCGAAGGGTGACCCTCGCATGACGCAACCACTGGTGGAGGTCGACGGCCTCGTGGTCGACTTCGCGGTCGGCGGTGCGGGGGAGTACGTACGGGCCGTGGACGGGCTCTCCTTCACCCTGGACGCGGGACGCGCCCTGGGCATCGTGGGCGAATCCGGCAGCGGCAAGTCCACCGTGGCCGCCGCCCTGCTCGGACTGCACCGCGGAACGGGAGCCCGGCTGGCCGGGACCGTCCGCGTGGGCGGCACCGACGTGGGCACGGCCCCGGCGGCCGAACTGCGCCGGCTGCGCGGCGGCACCGCCGCCATGGTCTTCCAGGACCCGCTGAGCTCTCTCGACCCGTACTACGCCATCGGCGACCAGATCGCCGAGGTGTACCGGGTTCACGCGGACGTCTCCCGGCGGGCCGCCCGCGCACGGGCCGTCGAGGTGCTGGACCGGGTCGGCATCGCGGACGCGGTACGCCGCTCCCGCGCGCGGCCGCACGAGTTCAGCGGCGGCATGCGGCAGCGGGCCCTCATCGCGATGGCGCTGGCCTGCGAACCGCGGCTGCTGATCGCCGACGAGCCGACCACCGCGCTGGACGTCACCGTCCAGGCGCAGATCCTGGACCTGCTGCACGGGCTGCGGGAGGAGCGGGGGCTCGGGCTGCTGCTGGTCACCCACGACGTGGGGGTGGCGGCGGAGAGCGTGGAGGAGCTGCTGGTCATGCGGGGTGGCTACGCCGTGGAGCGGGGGGAGGTGGCTTCCGTGCTGGCCGCACCGGCGCAGCCGTACACGCGGGCGTTGCTGGCGGCGGTGCCGAGGTTGGACGGGCCGCGGGCCTCCCGGGCTCTGCCCGGACCCGCGCCTCAAACGCCGGCGGGGCTGGGTTTGGCTCCGGCGGGGGTGGATTCGGCGGCGGAGCCTGTGGTTGAAGTGTTTGGGGTGCGGCGGGAGTTCGGGCGGGGGAAGCGGCGGGTCGTGGCCGTCGGCGGGGTTTCGCTCGCCGTGCGGGCCGGGGAGACGCTGGGGATCGTGGGGGAGAGCGGCAGCGGCAAGAGCACGCTCGGGCGGATGCTCGTCGGGCTGCTGGAGCCCACTTCCGGGCAGATCCGCCGGGACGGCGCCCCGGCCGACGGGATCGCGGACGGCGTGCAGATGGTGTTCCAGGACCCGGTGTCCTCCCTCAACCCGCGCCGCTCCATCGGCGAGTCCATCGCGGACCCGCTGCGCGCCGCCGGAGAGAGGGACGAGGCGGCCGTGCGGGCCCGCGTCGGGGAGCTGCTGCTGCGCGTCGGGCTGGAGCCCGGGCACTACGACCGCTACCCGCACGAGTTCAGCGGCGGCCAGCGCCAGCGGGTCGGCATCGCCCGGGCCCTGGCGCCCCGCCCCCGGCTGATCGTCTGCGACGAGCCGGTCTCGGCCCTCGACGTGACCACGCAGGCGCAGGTCACCGCGCTGCTGGCGGAACTCCAGCGGGAGCTCGGCATCGCCCTCGTCTTCATCGCGCACGACCTGGCGGTGGTCCGGCAGGTCAGCGACCGGGTGGCCGTCATGCGGGCCGGCGAGGTCGTGGAGGAGGGCCCGGTGGACGAGGTCTACGACCGTCCGGCCCACGCGTACACCCGCCGCCTGCTGGCCGCGGTCCCGGCACTGGACCCCGTACTGGCCGCCGAGCGCCGCACCTTCCGGCAGGAGGCCTTCGCCTAGTCGTCAGGCCGTACTTCTAGCGTGCTCGAACGCGAACCGTACGGGAAAGTTACGACTCTTCACCCCTTCCGGTGGCGCGACGGACAACCGTCCGTCGCGCCTTCGGCATATCCGCTTGAGTTCTCCCGCGGCGGGTCGCCTGACCGACGGCGACCGCCTGAACGGGAGATCGGGGGTGCCACTCGTGCGGATCGGACTGGTCACGGAAGGTGGTTATCCGTATGCGACGGGAGAGGCGAGGCTGTGGTGCGACCGGCTCGTGCGCGGGCTCCCGCAGCACGAGTTCGAGCTCTACGCACTGAGCCGCAGCGCCGAGCAGGAACGCGCACGGGTCCCGCTGCCCGAGCACGTCACCCGCGTCCGGACGGCCCCCCTCTGGGCCCCCGCCGACGACGGACGGAGCTACTCCCGGCGCGAGCGCCGACGGTTCGGCGACTGCTTCCGGGAGCTGGTCCAGGGGATCTGCACCGGCGCGCCCGACCCCTTCGCCTCCGGGCTGTACGGACTCGCCGAACTCGCCCGCGAACAGGGCGGGCTGTACGCGGCCCTGCGCTCCGAGTCCGCGGTGCGCGCGCTGGAGTCCGCCTGCCGGGCGCCGGGCGCGAGCGCCGCCGTACGGGCGGCGCAGGTCACCGACCTGCTGGAGTTCGTGGACGAACTGGAGCGGCTGCTGCGGCCGTTGTCCCTCGACTGGTACGAGGACCCGGGCGGTCTCGGCGCGGCCGACATCTGCCACGCGGCGGCGGGCGGGGTGGCGGCCCTCCCGGGGCTGCTGGCCAAACGCTTCTGCGGGGTCCCGCTGCTGGTGACCGAGTACGGGGTCCAGCTCCGGGCCCACTACCTCGCCCAGCTCGACGCACGGGGCGAGCCGGCCGACCGCCCCGCCGTACGGGCCCTGCTCGGCGCCTTCCACCTCCGGCTGGCCGCCGAGATCTACGCCCGGGCCGACTTCCTGACCCCCGGGAACGCGCACGCCCGGCGCTGGCAGGAGAAGTGCGGAGCCACCCGGGAACGGCTGCGCACCGTCTACCCGGGAATGGAGGCGGACCGATTCGCCACCGTCGGCGAAGCCGCGGACTGCGGGGACCCCGACACGCTCGTGTGGGTCGGCCGGACAGAGCCCGCCAAGGACCTCATCGGCCTGCTGCACGCCTTCGCCGAGGTGCGCAGGGCCGAGCCCCACACCCGGCTGCGGATCTTCGCCACGGCCGCGGCCCCCGGCTACCTCGCCGACTGCCGCTCCCTGGCCGCGCAGCTCTTCCCCGACGAGGCCGCCGACGCGGTCACGGCCGGGGAGAACCCCGTCACCTTCGAGGAGATCGGCGGACCCGACGCGCCCTCCTCGGCCGATGCGTACGGCGCGGGCCGCGTCGTCGTGCTGTCCTCCGTCATCGAGGGCTTCCCGGTCACCCTGGCCGAGGCGATGTTCTGCGGCCGGGCCACCGTCTCCACCGACGTGGGCGCGGTGTTCGAGGTCATCGGCGGCACCGGGCTCGTCGTCCCGCCGCGCAATCCCCGGGCGCTCGCCGACGCCTGCCTGTCGCTGCTGCGCGATCCCGAGCGGGCGCAGCGGCTGGGCGCGGCCGCGCGGGCGCGGGCGCTGGAGCTCTTCACCGTCGAGCAGAACGTGGCGGCCTTCCAGGAGATCTACCTGCGGCTGCTGGCCAAGGGCTCCGCCCGGCCGGCCGGGGAGGTCCCCTTCGCCCGGCCCCCGGAAGCGCGGGTACCGGGCCACTGGACCAGCCCCACCTGGGCCGAGCCCCTGCCGGACCCGTCCCCGGAGGCCACCGTATGACCACCATCGACCCACAGACCACCGCCTCGCCGGAGGTGCCCGAGGCGTGGCCATTCGCAGCCTCGGCACATCCAGCCCCTCCGGCGTTTGAGGAGCGGGGTCCGGGGCGGAGCCCCGGCAGCGGTGCTGCAGGTGTGATGCCGTCCTCCGGTGCACGGTCCGGCGCGGCGCCGTTGCCAGGGGCGCTGCCCCCGGACCCCCGCGCCTCACACGCCGGCGAGGCTGGATTTGCCCCCGGCGAGGCGGAAGGTGCGGGCTCCCGCGCTTCAAACGCTGGCGAGGCTGGATTTGCCCCCGGCGAGGCGGAAGGTGCGGGCTCCCGCGCTACGTACGCCAGCGGCGCTGGATTTGCCCCCGGCGAGGCCGAGTTGGCCGTCGGCACGGCTGGAGGCGGGCCTGGGCTGCGCGCAGCGGAGGCGCAGCCGGTGCGGCGGCGGGGTGGTGGGGATCCGGTCAAGGCGTTGTTGCATCGGCACCGGGAGCTGTGCGAGCGGGCCGTGGACCCGCTGGAGATCGCCGCCGGGCTGGAAGCCCACGGCATCACCGACCGCACCGCCGCCCGCTTCCGCCACCGCGACGTCTTCTCGCTCGCCGAGGAGCTGTACGCCCGGAGCCCGCGCGGGGAGCACCCCGCCGCCCAGCCCGGCCGCGCCCCCGCAGGGGCCTCGGCCCCCGCCTTCCGGGGCTTCGGCTACGCCCTGCTGCCCGGCGCCCTCGCGTTCGGCGCGGCCGCCGCCGGGCAGGCGTGGGCGGGGCCCGTCGCCGTGGCCGTCACCGTCGTCGCCCTGGTGTGGCCGGGGCGGACCGCCGGGGGCCGGTTCCCCTACGCCGCGCACCTGCTGGCCGCGGCCCTCGTGGCCTGGGCCGCGCACCGGCACGGCCCCGCCCTCGCCGTCGCCCTCGCGCTGGCCGTCGCCCCCGGGCACCTGCTCGCCGCCGCGTTCGCCGCGGGGGCCCGGGCCCGGCTCGGCGGGAGCCGCGCCCTGGAGGACTTCGCGGACCGGGCCCGGCCCCTGCTCGTCGCGACCGTCGCCGTGTTCACCGGGGCCGCCGCGGGGGCGGCCGCGCTCGCCGGCACCCCGCTCCCTGTGGCTGCGCCGCTCGCACTGCTGCTGTTCCTGACCCGGCTCCTGCTCCGGCACGGCGCCCACCGCGGCCCCGTCGGAGCCGCCCTCGCCCTCGCCCTGATCCCGGTCCCGGCGGCGGCACTCGCCGCCGCGGCCGGACTCCTCGTACACGCCGTCCTCGCCCTGTCCCGTGCATCCGCGCATGCGCGGCCCTGACGGCGCGGGGACGACCACCGACCTTCGGAGCCGACGCCGAGGCGCTTTACCCGTACCCCGCCCCATCCATCCACCCGTCCGCAAGGAGAAACAGACATGACCGGCCAGCCAACCAACCAAGGGGTCACGCGATGAGGGTGCTGCTGATCGGAGCCAACGGATACCTCGGCCGCTACGTCGCCGACCGGCTGCTCGCCGACCCCGCCGTCCAGCTCACCGCGCTCGGCCGCGGCGACGACGCCGACGTCCGCTTCGACCTCGCCACCGGCAGCCCCGGCGCGCTCACCCGTTTCCTCGACGCCGTCCACCCCGGCGTCGTCATCAACTGCGCGGGCGCCACCCGGGGCGGGGCCCGGGAACTCACCCGGCACAACACCGTCGCCGTCGCCACGATCTGCGAGTCGCTGCGCCGCAGCGGCTGCGGGGCGCGCCTCGTCCAGCTCGGCTGCGCCGCCGAGTACGGGCCCAGCCAGCCCGGATCCTCCACGGCCGAGGACGCCGTGCCGAGACCCGGCGGGCCGTACGGCGTCAGCAAACTCGCCGCCACCGAGCTCGTGCTCGGCTCCGGGCTGGACGCCGTCGTCCTGCGGATCTTCTCGCCCGTCGGCCCCGGCACCCCCGCCGGATCCCCGCTCGGCCGGCTCGCCGAGGCCATGCGCCGCGCGATGCAGTCGGGCGACGGCGAGCTGAAGCTCAGCGGGCTCGGCGTGCAGCGCGACTTCGTCGACGTACGGGACGTGGCGCGGGCCGTGCACGCCGCCTCCCTGTCCGCCGCCCAGGGCGTCGTCAACATCGGCACCGGCCGGGCGGTCCGGCTGCGGGACGCGGCCGCCGTCCTGGCCCGGGTCGCCGGGTACGGAGGGGCCCTGCACGAGCTGGACGTCCCGCACGGCGGATCCGCGCAGGCGCACCCGCATCCCGGCCGCCCGGCCGGGCTCGCCTCCATCGGGTCCCCCCGCTCCGAGGCCACCGCGGAGCAGCTCTCGGCCGCGGCCCCCCAGCCGTACCCGTACCCCGACGGCTGCGGGGCCTGGCAGCAGGCGGACGTCCGTACCGCCCGCGACCGGCTCGGCTGGCGGCCCCGGATCAACCTGGAGGAATCCCTCGCGGACATCTGGATGGAGGCGGCGTGCCGCATCTGACCACGCCGCCGGGGGCGATGACCGCCGCCGCGACCGAGGCCGGCCGCCTCGGCCTCGGCATCCCCGGCTACGCGCACCCGTTGCTCGCCCCCGTCGAGTGGGCCGAGCTGACCCGCCCCGGCACCCCGCTGCACTGGGCGGTGCTCAACGTCACGGACGGTCCCGGCGGGCGGCCCGACCCGCACTGCACGGAAGCGGCGGCGAAGCTGCGCGGCGCGGACGGCACGGTCCTCGGCCATCTCGCGATGCGAGACGGATCACGGTCCTTCGGGGAGCTGATCTCCGACGCCCACCGCTTCCGCGACTGGTACGCGGTCGGCGGTTTCTACCTGGCCGAGACCCCGGCCGACAAGGCGGACCTGGCCTCGGTGTGCCGGGTCGTCGAGACCCTGCGGGGTCTCGGGGAGGACCTGCGGATCGTGCTCGGGCACGGCACTCATCCGTACGAGGGCTATGCGGAGGCCGCCGACCAGCTGGTCACCTTCTCCGGGGCCTGGGCCGACTACCGGTGGTCGCAGGTGGCGGAGTGGACCGCGGACCATCCGGCGGAGCGGTTCTGCCACCTGGTCCACGGGGTGCCGCGCACCCACCTGGAGGAGGCGATGCGGATCGCCCGCTGGCAGGGCGCGGGCACCATCTGGTTCACGGACCGGCGCGCCGTCGGCGACCGCGACCCGTGGGCCTCGATGCCCGGGTACTGGGACGAAATCGTCTCACGAATTGGGACAGGTGTCTTGGAATGAAGACGGGCGTGGCAGTGTTACGGAGAGAACCACCGTTAAGACGTCACCATCTACGGAGTCCCCGTGTCGCTGCCACCCCTGGTCGAGCCAGCTGCTGAGCTCACCGTTGACGAGGTCCGTCGGTACTCCCGCCACCTGATCATCCCGGACGTCGGGATGGACGGCCAGAAGCGCCTGAAGAACGCCAAGGTGCTGGCCGTGGGCGCGGGCGGCCTCGGCTCGCCCGCCCTCATGTACCTGGCCGCGGCCGGCGTCGGCACCCTGGGCATCGTGGAGTTCGACGAGGTCGACGAGTCGAACCTGCAGCGCCAGATCATCCACAGCCAGGCGGACATCGGCCGTTCCAAGGCCGAGTCGGCCCGCGACAGCGTGCTGGGCATCAACCCGTACGTGAACGTGGTCCTGCACGAAGAGCGGCTCGAAGCCGAGAACGTGATGGAGATCTTCAGCCAGTACGACCTCATCGTCGACGGCACGGACAACTTCGCCACGCGCTATCTCGTCAACGACGCCTGCGTGCTGCTGAACAAGCCGTACGTATGGGGCTCGATCTACCGCTTCGACGGCCAGGCCTCGGTCTTCTGGTCCGAGCACGGCCCGTGCTACCGCTGCCTCTACCCGGAGCCCCCGCCGCCGGGCATGGTCCCGAGCTGCGCCGAGGGCGGCGTGCTGGGCGTGCTCTGCGCGTCCATCGGCTCCATCCAGGTCACCGAGGCCATCAAGGTCCTCACGGGCGTCGGCGAGCCGCTCGTCGGCCGTCTGATGATCTACGACGCCCTGGAGATGCAGTACCGCCAGGTCAAGGTCCGCAAGGACCCCGACTGTGCGGTCTGCGGTCCGAACGCGACCGTCACCGAGCTCATCGACTACGAGGCCTTCTGCGGCGTCGTGTCGGAGGAGGCCCAGGAGGCGGCCGCCGGCTCCACGATCACTCCCAAGCAGCTCAAGGAGTGGATCGACAGCGACGAGCCCATCGAGATCATCGACGTCCGCGAGATCAACGAGTACGAGATCGTCTCGATCCCCGGCGCGAAGCTGATCCCCAAGGGCGAGTTCCTGATGGGCACGGCCCTCCAGGACCTGCCGCAGGACAAGCGCATCGTCTTGCACTGCAAGACGGGTGTCCGCAGTGCGGAAGTCCTCGCGGTCCTGAAGTCCGCGGGCTTCGCGGACGCGGTGCACGTCGGCGGCGGCGTCATCGGCTGGGTCCACCAGATCGAGCCCGAGAAGCCGGTCTACTAGCAGTCACCCCGCAGGGGCCGTACCGCGCACGTCGCCCGGTACGGCCCCTGCGGCGTTCTCCGGATCCCGGTCCGGATCAGGCGCCCGCCGGATCCTCCGGCGCGACGGGCGTCCCCGTGGCGTCCGGGCTCGCGGTGCAGACGGTGCCCGCCTTCGGCGTCTTCCCGTCCAGCAGGTACGTGTTGACGGCCTCCTGCACACAGGGGTCGCCACTGTTGTACGCGCCGTGCCCCTCGCCCTTGTACGTGAGCTCCACGCCCACGCCGGGGCCGAGCCGCTCCACCATGTTGCGGGCGCCCTCGTACGGGGTGGCCGGGTCGCCGGTGTTGCCGATCACCAGGATCGGGTCGGAGCCCGGCGCGGAGACGTCGGGGGTCTCCCAGGTCCCGGCGACCGGCCAGCCGGTGCAGGACATCATGGCCCAGCCGAGGAGGTCCCCGAAGACCGGCGAGGCCGCGCGGAACTCCGCCAGCTTGGCCTTCGTCTGCTCCAGGGTGTAGCGCTCCTTGTCGTCCACGCAGTTGATGGCGGTGTTGGCCGCCCCGATGTTGCTGTAACGCCCCTGCTGGTCACGGCCGTTGATCGCGTCGGACAGGGCCATCAGCAGCTGCCCCTGACCGCCCTCCGCCTCGTCGAGGCCCTGCTCCAGCAGCGGCCACAGCTCCTGCGAGTACAGGGCCTGCGCGATGCCGTTGGTCGCCTGGGTCTCGGTGAGCATCCGGTCCCCGATGCCCGGGATGGGCTTGGCGGCCAGCGACTTCTGCAGCTTGATGATCCCGGCCTCGATCTCCTTGGGCGTGCTGCCCTGGAGCCGGCACTCGTCGCCGCGGTCCACGCAGTCCTGGGCGAAGTTGTCGAGCGCGAGCTGGAAGCCCTTGGCCTGGCCCAGGGCGCTCCCCTCGGCGGTCTTGGTCGGGTCCACGACGGCGTCGAAGACGGCCCGGCCGACGTTCTTGGGGAAGAGGTGGGCGTAGACCCCGCCGAGCTCGGTGCCGTAGGAGATGCCGAAGTAGTTCAGCTTCTCGTCGCCGAGGGCCTGGCGGATGCGGTCCAGGTCGCGGGCGGCGTTCTCGGTGCCGACGTGGGGGAGCAGTTCGGCGGAGTTCTTCTCGCAGGCCTCCTGGTACTTCCGGATGTTCTCGATGAAGGCCTTCTCCTGCTCCGGGGTCTCGGGGGAGGCGTCCTGGGCGGTGTACTGGTCCAGCTGCTTGTCGTTCTGGCACAGGACCGGATCGCTGCCGCCCACCCCGCGGGGGTCGAAGCTGACCAGGTCGTACCGGGCGCGCAGGGCCTCGTACTCCTTGGCGGCGCCGGGGAGGGTGGCGATGCCGGAGCCGCCGGGGCCGCCGAAGTTGAAGACCAGGGAGCCGAGACGGTTCTTCTGGTCGCGGGCCTTGGCGCGGATCAGGGCGATCGGGACGGTCTTGCCGCCCGGGTCGGCGTAGTCGAGGGGGACGTCGAGAGTGGCGCACTGCCAGTCCTTGGGCGGGACCGGGCCGCTGCCCTGCGCGGGGGTGGGGGCGTCGCAGTCGCCCCACTTGAGGGGCTTGACCGGCTCGGTGCCGTCGGCCTTCGGCTGCCCCCCTTCGCCGTCGTCGGAGCACGCGGCCGTGGAGAGCAGAGCGGCGGCGAGTGCGGCGGCGGCGGTGACCCGCCAGGCGTTTCTCGGCATACCTCCATCCTGTGCGCCCCCCGCCACCCCCGCCCCCGCGCTGACCCAAACGGGTCCCCACCCCTCCGACTCCGCCAAACCCAGCCCCGCCGGCGTTTGAGGCGCGGGCGCGGAGCGCCGTAGGGGGTTCGGGGCGGAGCCCCGGTCTTTGGGCCGCGGGCCGAGCCGGAGGCTAGATGGCTTCCTTGCGGGTCAGGAAGTTGAACGAGATCCAGCCCGGCAGCACGGGCAGCCAGAACGTCATCAGCCGGAACAACAGCACCGCCGAGATCGCGACCTCCTTCTCCAGCCCGGCCGCGATCAGCCCCAGCGTCAGCGTGGTCTCCACCGCGCCCATGCCGCCCGGCGTCGGCGCCGCCGACCCCAGTGCGTTGCCCGCCAGGAAGACCACCGCGATGCTCGCGTAGCTGATGGCCTCGCCGCCCCCGAACGCGCGGATCGACGCGTCGAGGCACATCACGAAGCAGCCGGTCAGCAGCAGCATCCCGCCGATGCCGGTCATCAGCTTCTTCGGCCGCTGGAGCACGTCCAGCATGCGCGGCACCACGCCCGCGAACAGCGCCCGCACCCGCGTCACGACGAACTTCCGCATGAACGGGACCGCCGTCACCACCAGCACGAGCACCGCGACCGTCAGCAGCCCCGCGATGACCGCCCGCGAGGGGGTCATCTCGGGGGTCTTCTCGGTTCCGGTCAGGTAGCCGAAGGACAGCAGCAGCAGGATGTGGCTGGCCAGCCCGAAGAGCTGGGAGGCGCCCACGCTCGCGACCGCCAGCCCCGGCCGGACCCCCGCCCGCTGCAGGAAGCGGGTGTTCAGCGCGACACCGCCGACCGCCGCCGGGGCCACCAGCTTCACGAACGAGCCGGCCACCTGCGCGACCACCGTCCGCAGGAACGGCACCCGCTCCGGCACGAAGCCCAGCAGGCTCATCGCCGCCGCGAAGTACGTCAGCGCCGAGAAGGCCAGCGCCGCCCCGACCCAGCCCCACTGCGCCTCGCCGATGATCGTCGCGAAGTCCACGTGGGCGAGCTGCGTGAGCAGGAAGTACGCACCGAACGCGCCCGCGATGAACGACACCAGCGTGCGCGGCCGGATCCGCTCCAGCCGGGCCGGCTCCACCGGGGCCTGCGGGCGGATCAGCAGCACCTGCTGGCGGATCTGGCTGAGCAGGTCCTCCTCGCGCGCCCCGTCCAGCGCGTCGTCCAGGGCCTTCTTCTCCGCCTTGCGGTCGGCCGCCGCCGAGGCGGGCACCGAGGTCGCGGAGGCCGCGGACTCCGCCTCGCGCGCCGCCTTCGCCGCCCGCGAGGACTCCAGTACGGCCTCCCGCTGCCGCTCCGCCCGCTCCCGGGCCAGCTTGCGCAGCGTCGCCCGGGTGGAACGGCTCAGCGCGATGGGCTGGAGCAGCGGCAGGCAGTCCGCCACCGTGTCCGGGCCGAGCACCGACACCGCCGAGGCCACCGACCGTTCCGCCCCGACCCGCAGGCCGAGCGTGGTGAGCAGCTGCGCGACGTCCATCCGGAGCACCAGATCGCCCGCCGCGATCTCGCCGCCCCGCAGGTCGGTGAGGATGACATTGGCGGAACGATCCACCACCAGGGCGTCCCCGGTCAGCCGCCGGTGCGCGATCCGCCGCGACTGGAGGGCCCGTACCTGCTCCCACGCGTTGCGGGTGAGGTCGTCGGTGATCTCCTCGTCGGGTACGGAGTCCAGGGTCCGGCCGCCCAGGTGCTCGTACACGAGCATCACCGCGTCCGGACCGAGCTCGGAGGTGGCGATCAGCTTCTGCGCGTTGGCCCCGGCCGCGATGGCCGCGTACGCGAGGAGCGCCTCCTGCTCCAGCGCCTGGCGCAGCGACTGCAGGCTGCGCCCCGTGGTGATGCCGCGCAGGGTGAGGCGGCGCCAGACCCGGTAGAAGAAGCCCTGGGCCTGCTGCTCGCGGTCGACGACGGTGACGTCGAGCGGCGGGCCGTCCTCCAGGGTGACGTGGTAGCGCCGGCCCCGGTCGCTCACCTCGGTCGTCTCGGGGCCCTCGGGCATCTCGGCGCGCATCGCGCTGACCGGCTGGAAGCCGACCCGGCGCAGGCCGGCGAGGAGGTTCTGCCCGGTGGGGCGCACGTTGGGCGAGCCGACGGCGTACAGGGTGCCGTAGGCGACGCTCCAGCCGATCAGCACGGTGAGGATGATCGAGAAGGGCGTGGTGTAGCCGTTGACCAGCATGGTGAGGGCGTTGAGCAGCAGGACCACCCACAGCGCCACGCGCCAGTGGGGTCTGCGGGTCATGCCGACGGCGGTCATGTACGCGATGACGGGCGCGAGGTAGCCGTGCACCGGATCCGTGAGGGCCCCGTTGCCCGCCGAGCGGGTCAGGGCGTCCTGGATGGTGTCGGGGGCGGCCTGGGAGACCCACAGGTCGGTGGCGAGGGTGACGCCGTGCGCGAGGACGGCGGCGAGCACGCCGTCGGCGATGCGCAGCCCGTCGCGTTTGATCAGCCGCTCCACGGCGAAGGCGACGGGCAGCAGCAGCACGGCGATGCTCGACACGAGCGCCGCGACCTTGATCAGCAGGTCCGGCGCCTGGCCGGTGCCCTTGCTGATGTCCTCTTCGAGACCGACCGTCGTGCCGTGGGCGAAGGCGGCGATGGCGAGCAGGACGGCGATGCCGAGGATGCCGACGAGGAGGCGTACGAGGTCGGACGGCCGGTGCACGCGGGCGGCGAGCAGCGGCTCGTCGACCTCGACGCGGTCGGCGTCCGTGGAGGCGTGGCCGTGCGACCCCTCCGCGTCGCCGCCCTCGCCGTCGGTGCCGCGGTCGGTGTCACTCTCGGGGCGCGGAACCTTGGACAGAGCCTTCGGCGGGGTCTGCGGGTGGGTCGCCGGAACGGGTTCGGGGCGGGGGGCGGCGCCGTCGTCTGGGCGCGCGCCGTCGTCCGCCGCCGCGCCGTCCGGAGGGCTCACACCCTGCTCCTTCGTCGTCACATCCGTCTCTTCTTGATCACGTATCACCAGTCACCGCCCGGAAGATGGTGGCACGGACCGACCGGCCAGCGGGGCATCAGGGTGCGTGCCGGTCCGGAACCCCGACTTCCGCCGGCCGGCCTCCGGCGTACTGCACCATGTGCTGAATGAGTGAGGAGCTGCCCGCCTACGCGGAGCACGTGCTTGAGGTGGCAGAGCGTATTCCGCCCGGCCGGGTGATGACATACGGGGACGTCGCCGAATGGCTCGGAGAGGGAGGCCCGCGCCAAGTCGGGCGTGTCATGGCCCTGTACGGAGGAGCCGTGCCCTGGTGGCGCGTGGTGCGGGCGGACGGCGTACCCCTGCCCGGCCACGAGCTGCGCGCCCTGGAGCACTACCGGGCCGAGGCCACCCCGCTGCGCCTGACCGCGGGCGGCGAGCCGCGGCTGGACATGCGCCGGGCGCGCTGGGACGGGGCCCCGGGAGACCCCGGACCGGACGGCACACGCGACGAGGCTCACACCTGACAGCTTCGGCCATGGGCGGCCTGGACGGGCGATCGGGCGACGGTGCGAACGTCCGTACGGGCTACCCGGGGGGACTGCGCGGCGTCGGCGGGTTGCCGTAGCGTTGCCTCTTCGGCTTCTCCGCGAGCCGTCACGGCAGCACCCGCAGACCCACCAGGACCGGCACCCCACGTGATCACCTCTTCCTCCGATAGCCGCCGCACCGAGCGGCGGCATACGCGGACCCCGGACGCGTACCGCCTCGTGCGCACCGGGCCGGAACGGGTGGATCCCCCTGTGCTGGACGCAGCGCAACGGGCGGTGGTTGACCACACCGGCGGACCGCTCCTGGTCCTGGCCGGACCGGGCACCGGGAAGACGACCACGCTGGTCGAGGCGGTCACCGCCCGGGTGGAAGCGGGGGCGGACCCCGCCCGCATCCTCATCCTCACCTTCAGCCGCAAGGCGGCGGTGGAACTGCGCGACCGGGCCGCCCTGCGGCTGGGCGGTGCGCGGGCTCCGCAGGCCACCACCTTCCACTCCTTCTGCTACGGCCTGGTCCGCTCCCACCAGGACACCGACCTCTTCGCCGACCCGCTGCGGCTGCTGTCCGGGCCGGAGCAGGACGTGATGGTCCGCACCCTCCTGGAGGGCCAGCGCCGGATCCGCTCCATCCGCTGGCCCGACGACCTGCGGGCGGCCCTGACCACGCGCGGCTTCGCCGACGAGGTCCGTGCGGTGCTGGCCCGCGCCCGCGAACTGGGCCTCGGCCCGCAGGCCCTCTCCTCGTTCGCCGACCGCATCGGCCGCCCGGACTGGAAGGCCGCGGCGGCCTTCCTCTCCGAGTACCTGGACGTCCTGGACCTGCAGGGCACGCTGGACTACGCCGAACTCCTCCACCGCGCGGTCCTCCTCGCGGAAGGCACCCCGGCCCTGTCCTCCTCCTACGACGCGATCTTCGTGGACGAGTACCAGGACACGGACGCCTCCCAGCTGCGGCTGCTGCGGGCGCTGACCGGGCGCGGCGGCACGCTGGTCGCCTTCGGCGACCCCGACCAGTCGATCTACGCCTTCCGCGGCGCCGACATCAACAACATCCTGGACTTCGAGTCCGCGTTCCCGGGCGCCGAGGTCAAGGCCCTGACGGTGGGCCGCCGCTCCGGCGCGGCCCTGCTGACGGCGACCCGTCTCCTCACCACCCGGATGCCGGTCCCGCGCCTGCCGGCCACGGCGGTACGCGCCCACCGCGGGCTCCAGGCCACCCGGGAGGGCGGCCGGGTGGAGGTCTTCACGTACCCGACGGCCGGCGCCGAACTGGACAACATCGCCGACATCCTGCGCCGGGCCCACCTGGAGGACGGCGTCCCCTGGCAGGACATGGCCGTCCTGGTCCGCGCCGGCGGCCGGACCCTCCCCGCGATGCGCCGCGCCCTCATCTCGGCCGGAGTCCCCGCCGAAACGGACGGCACGGACACCCCCCTCCGCCACGAACCCGCCATCGCCCCCCTCCTGACCGCCCTCCGCCTCACAGCCACGGCAACCCTGCCCCCGGACCAGGCCGACACCGCGACCGCCGCGACCGCCGCGACCGCCGAGGCCGCCGCAGGCGAGCGCGAGCCGGCCGCGACGGCCCCCGGCTCCGCCGGAGCCGACGGGGCTGGCGCGGGTGCCGCGGTGGAGGCCCCGGCGGACGCGACCGCCGGAGCCTCGGCCGCCGCAGGCGAGCGGGAATCGGACGTGACGATCCCCGGCTCGGCCGGTGCGGGCGCGGCCGGCACGGGTGCCGCCGGTGTGGGCGATGCCGACACGGGCGCCACAGGCACCGGCGAGGCGGGCGCGGGCGCTGTCGCTGGCACTGGCGGGGCGGGCGTGGGTGCCGCCGTAGGCACCGGCGGGGCCGGCACGGGTGCCGTCGTGGCCGACGGGGAGGCGAGGCCCGGCGTGTCCGACGGGGCGGCCGAGGCCGCCGCTGACGGCGAGCTTGCTCGCACCTTCGGGGCGGGTGGGCGGGAAACCTCCCCCGCCCCGGCAACCACGCCCGGCTCCGCGGGGGCCACAGGCACCGCCGGTGCGGGCCCGGAAGCCGCCATGGGCGACGAGCCGGGCGAGCTCGCTCGCATCTCCGGGGCGGGTGGGCGGGAAACCTCCCCCCACGCCGACGCGTACCCCGCCGACGAGCCGGCCCCGGGGCCCAGCCCCGACACCGCCGACCCCGCCGGAGGCGTCAGCGTCGAGGCGGCCGTCACCCTGCTCACCTCACCCCTCGGCGGCATGGACGCCGCCGACCTGCGGCGGCTCGGCCGGGCGCTGCGGGACGAGGAGCGCGCCGCCGGCGTCAAGGTGCCCGCGCCCTCCGACGTGCTGCTCGCGCGCGCCCTCGCCGAGCCGGAGCGGCTCACCGCGCACGACCCCGCGTACGCCCGCGGAGCGCAGCGCCTCGGCCTGCTCCTGCGCAAGGCCCGCGAGCTGCTCCAGGGCGGCGGCACCGCCGAAGAGGCCCTGTGGATCCTCTGGGACGGCACCCCCTGGCCCCAGCGGCTGGAGCGCAGCGCCCGTCGCGGCGGCGCCGCCGGCCGCAACGCCGACCGCGACCTCGACGCCGTCTGCGCCCTCTTCGACACCGCCGCCCGCGCCGAGGAGCGCACCGGCGGCCGCGGCGCGCTCAACTTCCTCGAACAACTGGAGGCGGAGGACATCGCCGCCGACACGTTGACGGCCCGCGCCACCGGCTCCGAGGCCGTCCGCCTGATGACCGCCCACCGCTCCAAGGGCCTGGAGTGGTCCCTCGTCGTCGTCGCCGGCGTCCAAGAGGGCCTGTGGCCCGACCTGCGCCGCCGCGGTTCCCTCCTGGAGGCCGACCGCATCGGCCGCGACGGCCTCGCCGAGCCCCTCACCCCCGGCGCCCTCCTCGCCGAGGAGCGCCGGCTCTTCTACGTCGCCGCCACCCGCGCCCGCGACCGCCTCGTCGTCACCGCCGTCAAGGCCCCCGCCGACGACGGCGACCAGCCCTCCCGCTTCCTGACCGAACTCGGGGTCACCCCGAAGGACGTCACCGGCCGCCCCCGCCGCCCCCTCGCCGTCCCCGCGCTCGTCGCCGAACTGCGCGCGACCACCGTCGACCCGGACGCCTCGCCCGCCCTGCGTGACGCCGCCGCCCGGCGCCTGGCCCGCCTCGCCGCGCTCACCGACGACGAGGACCGCCCCCTGGTCCCGGCCGCGCACCCGCAGCGCTGGTGGGGCCTGTACGAGCCCACCCGCAGCAGCGTCCCGCTCCGCGACCGGGACCGGCCCGTGGCCCTGTCCGGCAGCGCCCTGGAGCAGCTCGCCAACACCTGCTCCCTGCAGTGGTTCCTCGGCCGCGAGGTCAAGGCCGACACCGCGTCCACCGCCGCCCAGGGCTTCGGCAACGTCGTCCACGTCCTCGCCGACGAGGTCGCCTCCGGCCGCACCCCCGCCGACCTGGCCGTGCTCATGGAACGCCTCGACTCGGTGTGGGACGCCCTCGCCTTCGACGCGCCCTGGAAGTCCCGCCAGGAGAAGGACAACGCCCGCGCCGCCCTCGAACGCTTCCTGCGCTGGCACACCACCGACCGCGGGGGCCGGGCGGCCGTGGCCACGGAGCACGAGTTCGACGTCACGCTCGAAGCCGGTGAGGTCGCCGTCCGCATCCGGGGTTCCATGGACCGGGTCGAATCGGACCCGCAGGGGCGCGCGTACGTCGTCGACTTCAAGACCGGCAAGTCCGCGCCCACCAAGGACGAGGTGGCCCGCCACCCCCAGCTCGCGGTCTACCAGCTCGCCGTGCGCGAGGGCGCCGTCGACGAGGTCTTCGACGGGCTGCGCCCCACCCCCGGCGGCGCCGAGCTCGTCCAGCTCCGGCAGGGCGCGGCCCAGCGCGACGGCGGCGACACGGTCCCCAAGGTCCAGGCCCAGCAGCCGCTCGACGGGGAGTGGGTCGGCGACCTGCTCGCGACCGCCGCCGGCCGGGTCCTCGACGAGCGGTTCGCGCCCGCCGCGGGCAAGCACTGCGACCACTGTTCCTTCCGCAGCGCGTGCAGCGCCCGTCCCGAGGGCCGCCAGACGGTCGAGTGAGCGGCCTCCCTCCCGGCCAGGGCCGGCTCGGCCGGCCCGGGACGGTCGGGGCTGTCGGTGCGGGCGGCTAGCCTTTTTACGTGTCCGCGCGTGCGTCCGTCCTCTCCGATCCCGAGCAGCTCAAAGAGCTCCTCGGGATCCCCTTCACGCCCGAACAGATGGCCTGCGTCACCGCCCCGCCCGCCCCGCAGGTCGTCGTCGCCGGCGCCGGTTCCGGCAAGACCACCGTCATGGCGGCCCGCGTGGTCTGGCTCGTGGGCACCGGCACGGTCGCCCCCGAGCAGGTCCTCGGCCTCACCTTCACCAACAAGGCCGCCGGCGAACTGTCCGAGCGCGTACGGAAGGCCCTCGCGCGGGCAGGCATCACCGACCCGGACCCCTCCCCGGCCGACGTGGACACGGCCGGCGGCGAGCCCCGCATCTCCACCTACCACGCCTTCGCCGGCCAGCTGCTGAAGGACCACGGCCTGCGCATCGGCCTGGAGCCCAGCTCCCGCCTCCTCGCCGACGCCACCCGCTTCCAGCTCGCCGCGAAGGTGCTGCGCGAGGCCCCCGGCCCGTACCCCTCGCTCACCAAGTCCGTCCCCGACCTGGTCGGGGACCTCCTCGCGCTCGACGGCGAGCTCTCCGAGCACCTGGTCGAGCCGGCGGAGCTGCGCCTGCACGACACCGCGCTCCTGGACGTGCTCGCGGGCACCCGGCTCACCAACGAGGACCTGCGCAAGGTCCCCGAGGCCGTGCGCGGCCGCCTCGAACTGCTCGAGCTCGTCGTCCGCTACCGCGCCGCCAAACGCACCCGCGACCTCTTCGACTTCAGCGACCAGATAGCCCTCTCCGCGCAGCTCGCCACCACCCGCCCCGAGGTCGGCGCACTGCTGCGCGAGGAATTCAAGGTCGTGCTCCTGGACGAGTACCAGGACACCTCGGTCGCCCAGCGCCTCCTGCTCTCCGGGCTCTTCGGCGCGGGCTCCGGCCACGCCGTGACCGCCGTCGGAGATCCCTGCCAGGCCATCTACGGCTGGCGCGGCGCCTCCGTGGCCAACCTCGACGACTTCCCCGAGCACTTCCCGCACGCCGACGGGAGCCCCGCTGCCCGGCTCTCCCTCAGCGAGAACCGGCGCAGCGGCGGCCGGCTCCTGGACCTGGCCAACGGGCTCGCCGCCCCGCTGCGCGCCATGCACGAGGGCGTGGAGGCACTGCGCCCCGCGCCGGGGGCCGAGCACGCGGGCCAGGTCCGCTGCGCCCTGCTGGAGACCCACGCCCAGGAGCTCGACTGGCTCGCCGACTCCGTCGCCCACCTGGTCCGCACGGGCACGGAGCCGCGCGAGATCGCGGTCCTGTGCCGCTCGGCCGGGGACTTCGCGCGGATCCAGGCCGTGCTGGTGGACCGGGACGTGCCGGTGGAGGTCGTCGGCCTCTCCGGGCTGCTGCACCTCCCCGAGGTCGCGGACCTCGTCGCCGTCTGCGAGGTCCTCCAGGACCCGGGCGCCAACGCCTCCCTCGTCCGGCTCCTCATCGGCCCGCGCTGGCGGATCGGCGCGCGCGACCTGGCCCTGCTGGGCCGGCGGGCCCGCCTCATGGTGGGCCGGTCGCCGGCCGGGGCGGACCCGGACGAACGGCTTGCGGCGGCCGTGGAAGGCGTGGACCCGGCGGAGATCGTGTCCCTGGCCGACGCGCTGGAGACCTTCCTCGACGGCGCCGGACAGGCCCCGGACGACCTCCCCTTCTCGGCGGAGGCCCGGGTCCGCTTCGCGCACATCGCCCAGGAACTGCGCGACCTGCGCCGCTCCCTGGCCGATCCCCTCATGGACGTCCTGCACCGCGTGCTGTCCGCGACCGGCCTGGAGGTGGAGCTGTCCGCCTCCCCGCACGCACTGGCGGCCCGCCGCCGCGAGACGCTCTCGAACTTCATGGACGTCGCGGCCGGGTTCGCCGCGCTCGACGGCGAGGCCTCGCTGCTGGCCTTCCTGGCGTTCCTGCGCACCGCCGCCCAGTACGAGAAGGGCCTGGACCACGCCCTGCCGGGCGGGGAGAACACGGTCAAGGTCCTGACGGCCCACAAGTCGAAGGGCCTGGAGTGGGACGTGGTCGTCGTCCCGGACCTGTGCGCGGGGTCCTTCCCGAAGGAGAAGGCGCCGGAGGCCTGGACCTCGTACGCGAAGGTGCTCCCGTACGCGCTGCGCGGCGACGCCCCCACCCTGCCGGCGGACCCGGACTGGACCTCGGCCGGCCTGAAGGCGTTCAAGACGGCCCTGAAGGACCACAAGGCGACCGAAGAGCTCCGCCTGGGCTACGTGACCTTCACCCGCCCCCGCTCCCTCCTCCTGGCCTCGGGCCACTGGTGGGGCCCGACCCAGAAGAAGCGCCGCGGCCCTTCGGCCTTCCTCCGGTCCCTCCACGACCACTGCGCGGCGGGCTTCGGCGAGATCGAGGCCTGGGCGGACGAGCCGGAGCCGGCCGCCGAGAACCCGTCCCTCGCCGACGACTCCACCCCGGACCACTCCTGGCCCCTCCCGCTCGACCCGCACTCCCTCACCCTGCGCCGGGCGGCGGCCGCCCTGGTGGAGTCCTACCTCGCCGCCCCGCCCCCGCCGGAGGACGAGGCCTACCTCTGGCCCCCGGACTGCGAGGAGCCGTGGCCGTCCGAAGACCCCTGGGAACCACCCCCCGCCGAAGACCCCTGGGCAGCCGAGCCCCTACCCGCGCCCGGCGGCGGCGCAGCCGTGCCCGCGGGCACGAACCCCACCGCGCACCAGGACCGGCCCACCGGCCCGCCTGACGACGAGCTGTGGCCGGAGGCGGCCCACTGGGACGTCGCCGAGAGCCCGGGCGGAGCCCGCCGCACCGGCACCGGCGCCCCGGAGGGTGATGGCCCCTGGGCCGGCGAGGCCTGGGCCGCGGCGGCCCGCCCGGGCGGCGGTGCAGCCGGACTCGCGCCCGAGGAGGCGCGCGCCATCGCCTCCTGGGACCGGGACCTCGACGCCCTGGAGGGCGAGCTCCGCCGCGCCCGCGCAGCCGTCCGCGACGTCGAGCTGCCCGCCGCCCTCTCCGCGAGCCAGCTGCTCCGGCTCGCCGCCGACGAGCAGGGCTTCGTACGCGACCTCGCCCGCCCCATGCCCAAGCCCCCACAGCCCGCCGCCCGCCAGGGCACCCGGTTCCACGCCTGGGTCGAGTCCCGCTTCGACGAGCTCCCGCTGCCCTTCCTCGACGTCCTCGACCCCGTCACCGACCTCCCCGGCGCCGGCTCCGACCAGGAGATCGCCGACGAGGCCGACCTCGACTCCCTCAAGGCCGCCTTCGAGCGCAGCCCGTACGCCGACCGGCCGCCCCACCGCATGGAGGCCCCGGTCCAGCTCACCCTCGCCGGCCGCGTCATCCGCGGCCGGATCGACGCCGTCTACCGCAACGACGACGGCTCGTACGAGATCGTCGACTGGAAGACCGGCCGCACCACCGAGGCCGACCCCCTCCAGCTCGCCGTCTACCGCCTGGCCTGGGCCGAGGCCACGAACACCCCGCTCGACCGGGTCACCGCCGCCTTCCTCCACGTCCGCAGCGGCCGCGTGATCCGGCCCCGCAACCTCCCCGACCGGGCCCGCCTTGAGCGGATCCTCCAAGGCAAAACGGACACCGGCGGCGCCCATCAGACGGACGGCTAGGCTCGTGGGCATGAGCGACACCCCGCCGGACAACGTCGTCCGCACGTACATCGACACCCACCGCGCCGCCTTCCTCGACGACCTCGCCGAGTGGCTCCGCATCCCCTCCGTCTCGGCCCAGCCCGAGCACGCGGACGACGTACGCCGCAGCGCCGAATGGCTCGCGGCGAAGCTCAAGGAGACCGGCTTCCCGGTGTCCGAGGTCTGGGAGACCCCCGGCGCCCCCGCCGTCTTCGCGCACTGGCCGAGCGAGGACCCGCAGGCCCCCACCGTCCTGGTGTACGGGCACCACGACGTGCAGCCCGCCGCCCTCGCCGACGGCTGGCACACGGACCCCTTCGAGCCGGTGGTCCGCGACGGCCGCATGTACGGGCGCGGCGCCGCCGACGACAAGGGGCAGGTGTTCTTCCACACCCTCGGGGTGCGCGCGCACCTGGCCGCCACCGGCGCGGCCGCCCCCGCCGTGAACCTCAAGCTGCTCATCGAGGGCGAGGAGGAGTCCGGCTCCGCGAACTTCCGCGCGCTCGTCGAGGCCCGCGCCGCCGAGCTCGCCGCCGACGTCGTGATCGTCTCGGACACCGGCATGTGGTCCGAGACCACCCCCACCGTCTGCACCGGCATGCGCGGCGTCGCCGACTGCGAGATCGACTTCCACGGCCCGGACCAGGACATCCACTCCGGCGCCTTCGGCGGGGCCGTGCCCAATCCGGCCGCCGTCGCCGCCCGCCTGGTCGCCGCCCTGCACGACGACGACGGACGGGTGACGATCCCCGGTTTCTACGACGGGATCGCCGAGCTCACCGAGGCGGAGCGCGCGCTCATCGCCGAGCTGCCCTTCGACGAGTCCGAGTGGCTCCGTACGGCCCGCTCCCACGCGGCCTCCGGGGAGGCCGGCTACTCCACCCTGGAGCGCGTCTGGGCCCGCCCGACGGCCGAGGTCAACGGCATCGGCGGCGGCTACCAGGGCCCCGGCGGCAAGACCATCGTGCCCGCCTCCGCCCACCTGAAGCTGTCGTTCCGCCTGGTGTCCGGCCAGGACCCGTACGAGGTCGAGGCCGCCGTCAGGGACTGGGTCGCGGCCCGGATCCCGGACGGGATCCGCCACTCCATCACCTTCGGCGCCCCGACCCGGCCGTGCCTGACCCCGCTGGACCACCCGGCCCTGCAGTCCGTCGTACGGGCCATGGGCCGCGCCTTCGGCCAGAAGATCCGCTTCACCCGCGAGGGCGGCTCCGGACCCGCGGCGGACCTCCAGGACGTCCTGGACGCGCCCGTCCTCTTCCTCGGCATTTCGGTACCGTCCGACGGCTGGCACTCGCCGAACGAGAAGGTCGAGCTGGACCTGCTCCTCAAGGGCGTCGAGACGACCGCCTACCTCTGGGGAGACCTGGCCGCCACCCACCGCCCCACCGCCTGACACCCGACGCACGCACGCCTGCCTTGTCCCACCACCGGGGGAGTTGGAAGTACCTGTGAGCACCCATACCGAGCGCCCTCTCACCGAGCGCCCTCTCTCGCTCGCCGCGCCCAGCGGAATCGACCGCGCCGCGCACCACCGCCTCGACGAGGCGTGGCTCGCCGCCGCCTGGAGCCACCCCACGACCCGCGTCTTCGTCGTCTCCGGCGGCCAGGTCCTGATCGACGACACCCCCGACGGGGGCACCGGCATCGTGATGACCCCGGCCTTCGAGGCCCCGGTCACCGAGACCCACCGCTACTTCCTGGGCACGGACGAGGACGGCGTACGGTACTTCGCGCTGCAGAAGGACGCCCTGCCGGGCCGCATGGACCAGTCGGCCCGCCCGGCCGGCCTGCGCGAGGCCGGACTGCTGCTCTCCCCGCGCGACGCCGGGCTGATGGTGCACGCGGTGGCCCTGGAGAACTGGCAGCGGATGCACCGCTTCTGCTCCCGCTGCGGCGAGCGCACGGTGGTCGCCGCCGCCGGACACATCCGCCGCTGCCCGGGCTGCGGCGCCGAGCACTACCCGCGCACCGACCCGGCCGTGATCATGCTGGTCACGGACGAGCACGACCGCGCGCTGCTGGGCCGCCAGGTGCACTGGCCGGAGGGCCGCTTCTCGACCCTCGCCGGGTTCGTGGAGCCGGGCGAGTCGATCGAGCAGTCCGTCGTCCGCGAGGTGTGGGAGGAGGCGGGCGTCCGGGTCGGCGAGGTCGAGTACGTGGCCAGCCAGCCGTGGCCCTTCCCGTACAGCCTGATGCTGGGCTTCACGGCCCGCGCCACCACCTCCGAGATCACGGTGGACGGCGAGGAGATCCAGGAGGCCCGCTGGTTCTCCCGTGAGGAGCTGCGCGCCGCGTTCGAGACGGGCGAGGTGCTGCCCCCGTCGGGCATCTCCATCGCCGCCCGGCTGGTCGAGCTCTGGTACGGCGAGCCGCTGCCGAAGATGGCGGCGTAACGTTCGTCACAGCAGAAGGCCCCCGCCTCGGCGGGGGCCTTTCTGGTGCTCGCGGGGACCTGCGGGTGCCCGCGGGTGCGGCTGCCTCAGACGGCGAGGGCCTGCTTGACCTGGGCCAGGCTCGGGTTCGTCATGACGGACTCGTTGCCGGCGGAGGACTTCACGAGCACGGTGGGAACCGTCTGGTTGCCGCCGTTGGCCTTCTCGACGAACGCGGCGGACTCCGGGTCGAGCTCGATGTTGATCTCGTTGTACGCGATGCCTTCCCGGTCCAGCTGGGTCTTCAGCCGACGGCAGTAGCCGCACCAGGTCGTGCTGTACATCGTGACGGTGCCCGTGTCCTGCATGCTGCGCTCTCCTTCGTGAGGGCTCGGTGGTCCGAGTACTCGAACGTACGGGACCCCGCGGCCATTCCCGTACGGCGTCCCCGTGCGGCCGGTGTGACTGATACGACGGATACGTGCCGCCTGTGGACGGTTTTCCCGCCCGCCCCACGAGACCTGGCAGCATGGCGGGGTGACAGCAGCAACGCACTTCCCCTCGTTCCCGGGTGGCCCCGCCTCCGCCGACTCGGCCGACGCGGTGCTCCTGGGCCTGGACCCGGAGCAGCGCGAGGTCGCGACGACCCTGCGCGGGCCGGTGTGCGTGCTGGCGGGCGCCGGTACCGGCAAGACCCGCGCGATCACCCACCGCATCGCCTACGGCGTCCGCTCGGGCCAGCTCATGCCGGCCAGTGTGCTGGCCGTCACCTTCACCAACCGCGCCGCCGGAGAGATGCGCGGCCGCCTGCGCACCCTCGGCGCGGGCGGGGTCCAGGCCCGGACCTTCCACTCCGCCGCCCTGCGCCAGCTCCAGTACTTCTGGCCCAAGGCGGTCGGCGGGGACGTGCCCCGGCTCCTGGAGCGCAAGATCCAGCTCGTCGCGGAGGCCGGCGCGCGCTGCCGCATCCGGCTCGACCGGGGCGAGCTGCGCGACGTCACCGGCGAGATCGAGTGGGCCAAGGTCACGCAGACGGTCCCCGCCGACTACCCGGCCGCCGCCCTCAAGTCGGGCCGCGAGGCGCCCCGGGACATGGCCGAGATCGCCCAGATCTACGGGGCGTACGAGCAGCTCAAGCGCGACCGCGGCATGATCGACTTCGAGGACGTGCTGCTCCTGACCGTCGGCATCCTCCAGGACCGCCACGACATCGCCGAGCAGATCCGCACCCAGTACCAGCACTTCGTCGTCGACGAGTACCAGGACGTCAGCCCCCTCCAGCAGCGGCTGCTGGACCTCTGGCTCGGCGAGCGCGACAGCCTCTGCGTCGTCGGCGACGCCAGCCAGACGATCTACTCCTTCACCGGCGCCACCCCCGACCACCTGCTGAACTTCCGCACCAAGTACCCGCAGGCCACCGTGGTCAAGCTGGTCCGCGACTACCGCTCCACCCCCCAGGTGGTCCACCTCGCCAACGGGCTCCTGAACCAGGCCAAGGGCCGCGCCGCCGAGCACCGGCTGGAGCTGGTCTCCCAGCGCGAGACCGGCCCCGACCCCGTCTACGCCGAGTACGCGGACGAGCCGGCCGAGGCCGAGGGCGTCGCCCACCGGATCCGGGACCTGATCGCCGCGGGCGTCCCGGCCGGCGAGATCGCCGTCCTCTACCGCATCAACGCCCAGTCCGAGGTCTACGAACAGGCCCTGGCCGACGCCGGGGTCCCCTACCAGCTGCGCGGGGCCGAGCGGTTCTTCGAGCGGGCCGAGGTCCAGAAGGCGATCCTCGCGCTGCGCGGAGCCGCCCGTTCCGGCGGGAACGACCCGCTGCTCGACGACGTCGTGGAACTGGGCTCCCAGGTCCGGGCGGTGCTCAGCTCCACCGGCTGGACCCCCGAGCCGCCCGCCGGCTCCGGCGCCGTGCGCGACCAGTGGGAATCCCTGGCCGCGCTGGTCCGGCTCGCCGAGGACTTCGCCCGGACCCGGCCGGGCGTCACCCTGGCCGACCTCACGGTCGAGCTGGACGAGCGCAAGGCCGCCCAGCACGCCCCGACCGTCCAGGGCGTCACCCTGGCCTCGCTGCACGCGGCGAAGGGCCTGGAGTGGGACGCCGTGTTCCTCGTCGGCCTCACCGACGGCATGCTGCCGATCACGTACGCGAAGACCGACGAGCAGGTCGAGGAGGAGCGCCGGCTGCTCTATGTCGGCGTCACCCGGGCGCGGATGCACCTGACCCTCTCCTGGGGCCTCTCCCGGGCTCCGGGCGGCCGGGCCTCCCGGCGGCCCAGCCGCTTCCTGAACGGCCTGCGGCCGGGCTCCGCGGCCCCGGGGAGCCGGCCGGGCTCCCCGGCCGACCGGTTGGCCCGGAGGCGCGACAGGCGGGGCCCCACGCTGTGCCGGGTGTGCCGCAAGACCCTGACCGAGGCCGGCGAGCTCAAGCTGATGCGCTGTGAGGACTGCCCGTCCGACATGGACGAAGGGCTCTACGAGCGGCTGCGGGAGTGGCGCGCGGGCCAGTCGAAGGAGCAGGGCCTGCCCGCCTACTGCGTCTTCACGGACAAGACCCTGATGGCCATCGCGGAGGCCGCGCCCACCGAGCCGGGCGAGCTCTCTATGATCTCCGGAGTGGGCGGCCGCAAGCTCGAGCGGTACGGCGCCGAGGTCCTGGCCATATGTGCAGGTCAGGAGCACGGGTCCGCGGATCCTGCCGACGCGTAGAAACTCGTCGGAAAAATAGTTTGCACATGCCCAGCGAAGACCCATAGGTTCTTAGCAACGGAAACGGTGGCTTCTCCGAAGCCCTGGATCCGTGCTGTACTTATCCGAATACGCATGGGACAGGCCCTCGGGCCGAGTCCCCGAGACGCCGAGAGGAGGCGAGACCAGTGACCAGCTTCATGACCTTCACCAAAATGACCGATCGCTCGGTCGACGCTTCCTGCCTGCTCGGTTCCGTCTCCCTTCTGGGTACCGGTGTGTCCGCGATTTCCGCCGACCGCCCCGCCCTGCTGGCGACCCTTCCGGTCAGTGAGCGCAATGAGCGACCGACCCAGGCACCGGTGGCAGTACTGGCAGCAGAAGCTCAGGCGCATGGCGCCTATGGCTTCGCGGCCGCAGCCGGTGCCGGAGCCAAGACGAAGCAGACGAAGCAGCAGCACCACCTGATGTGGGCCTTCCGTGGGCTCGAACCCTGGAGTGATCCAGTCTGATCGCATGATCAGGCCGGCGCCTTCAGGGCCGCGGAACCCCACCCGGGATCCGCGGCCCTTCTGTTTGTCCCCGAACGGGGGGCGAACGCAGCAAAGGGGCCTCGGGACTGGCAGAAGCAGGTGACAGCCGAACCCGGCCCACCGGCCGGAACGACTAGCCGACCAAGACGACGAGGAAGAAACCACCGTGCAACTCGAAGCGCACGCCCCGTCCGTAACGCAGACCCACACGATCTCCCCGCCCGCAGTCCCGGAGGACCACGCCTTGACCCCGCTCACCGCGCTCACCGCGCTCGACGACGCCATCGAGAACCTCGGCGTACCCGTTCCCTGCCGCACCTTCGACCCCGAGGTCTTCTTCGCCGAGTCCCCGGCCGACGTCGAGTACGCCAAGTCGCTCTGCCGCACCTGCCCGCTGGTCGAGGCCTGCCTCGCCGGAGCGGTCGAGCGCCGCGAGCCCTGGGGCGTCTGGGGTGGCGAGCTCTTCGTCCAGGGCGTCGTCGTCGCCCGCAAGCGGCCCCGTGGCCGTCCGCGCAAGAACCCGGTTGTCGCGGCATGACCGCCATCGGAACCATCGACCGCCCCCTGACGCACGACCCCCTGAAGCAGGCCCTCATGACCGCCTACACCACGAGCGAGCAGCCGCACGGCGCCGCCCACGCAGACTTCATCACCACCGGCGCGATCACCTCGCGTCAGAACAGGACCCGCGAAATGCAACTCATCCCAGAAGCCCTGGCTCGTGCCCATATGGACGAGCTCATGCGTGAGGTGGACGTCGAACGTCACGCCGTACGCCTGGTCACCGCCCGCCGCATGCAGCGGCGTGCCGAGCGCGTCTCGATGCGCGCCCGCCGTGCGCTGGCCATGGCCGTCATGCACTAAGAGCTGAAAACAGCGTCCCCGGGGGGACCGGTCCGAACGGACCGGTCCCCCCGGTGCGTTGCGGACGGCAGTCCACCCCCTGCGGGGATATCGTCTGGAGGTGGACCAGCCGACTCCCCACCCCGCCCCGTCGGGATCCGAGGCCCAGCCCGTCGTCTGCGCGCGCTGTGGCACGGAGTCCCCCAACGGCGCCCCGCCCACCTGGACCTGCTCGGTGGAGAACGGGACCAGACAGTACTTCTGCGTCGACTGCGCGCGGGCCAACCTCCGGGCGATCGAAGGCAGGCTCGACTCCTCCTGGTGGTGACGGAGCGGACCCTACGGAGTCACTCGGCGGAAGCGAACCCGGGCAGCCAGGCGTCCAGTTCGTCCCGCAGCCGCACCGTCGCGCCCAGCTGGCACAGCACCCCGATCGTGCTCAGCGTGACCCGGTGGATCAGCAGGTACGAAGGCGGCAGGTTGATCTGCCGGCCCAACTGGTGCGCGGGGGAGCGGGGATCGGCGATCCGCGCCGCCTGGCCGCGCAGCCACGGCCGGGTGAAGGTGAACTCCTCCGCCTCGGCCGGCTCGATGATCGGCTTGAGGTAGTCCAGCACCGCGTCGGGGTCCAGCTCGATGGACTCCTTCACGAACCCCTCGGCGCGCAGGTGCCCGTAGACCCCCTCGGCGTCACCGTCCAGGGTCATCCGCAGCGACCTGCCGATGGGCTTGGGCCAGCCGCCGGGCAGCCGGTCGACCGTGCCGAAGTCCAGGACGCCCAGCCGCATCCGGCCGTCCGCCCCCGGTATCAGCCGGAAGTTGCCCGGGTGCGGATCCGCGTGCAGCAGACCGGTGCGCGCGGGACCGGAGAAGAGGAACCGGGCCAGCAGCTGCCCGGCGCGGTCGCGCTCCTCCTCGGTGCCGTCGGCTATCACCTCCGACAGCGGGGTCCCCTCCATCCACTCGGTCACCAGCACCTGGTCGCCCTGGTGCACGACGTCCGGCACGACCACGTCCGGATCGTCCTCGAACGCGTCGGCGTGCGTCCGCTGGGCCTCGGCCTCCAGCTCGTAGTCGAGCTCCTCGGAGACCCGGTTGCGCAACTCCTTGATGAGCGGCTTGATCTCCATGCCGGGGATCAGCGGCCCCAGCAGCCCCGCGAACCGGCCCAGCTGCTTCAGGTCCGACAGCAGCGCCTCACCGGCCCCCGGGTACTGGACCTTGACCGCGACCTGCCGGCCGTCGTGCCACACCGCCCGGTGCACCTGCCCGATCGAGGCCGCCGCGGCCGGCTTGTCCTCGAACTCCTCGAACAGCTCCCGCCAGTCCTCGCCGAGACGGTCCGCCAGCACCTGGTGCACCGTCGCCGCGGGCAGGGGCGGAGCCGCCTCCTGAAGCTTGGTCAGCGCCGCCCGATAGGGCCCCGCGACCTCCTCGGGCAGCGCCGACTCGAAGACCGACAGGGCCTGCCCGAACTTCATGGCACCGCCCTTCAGCTCCCCGAGCGTGCGGAACAGCTGCTCGGCTGTGCGCTTCTGGAGCTCGCTCGCCACGATCTCGGCCGACTTGCCCCCGATCCGCTTGCCCAGCCCCCAGGTGGCCCGTCCCGCGATGCCGAGCGGCAGCGCGGCCAGCTTGACGGTGCGGGTGACCGCCTTCCGGGGAAGATCAGACATGCGCCCCTCCATTTCCCAGACAGCTGGGCCGCGAACAGCGGTTCTCCGCATCCTGTCATGGCCTCCTCGCGGCTCGGAGGAGGGCACCTGCCCCAGCCCGTGCGGGATCTCGCCAAAGCCGGACGGCGCCCGGCCCGATGGGCCAGCATGACGGGGCAGGGGGACGGGATGATCGTGAGGAGCAGGGGATGGCGGGGCGGGGTCCCACGAGGCAGGAGCTCATCCGGCGACGGCGTTCCGGCGGCTTCATCGGACGGGAAGGCGAGGTGTCGGCCTTCCGGGACGCGCTCAAGCAGCCCCCGGACGAGGCGGCGCAGTTCCTCTTCCATGTGCGCGGCCCGGCCGGAGTCGGGAAGTCCACCCTCGTACGCCAGTTGGAGACCATCGCCCGCGACGGCCAGGCCGTCACCGCCTACGTGGACGAGTCGGTGGCCGACACCGTGGAGACGATGGAGGTCATCAGCGCCCAGTTCGCCCAGCAGGGGGCGGCCCTGAAGGGCTTCGACAAACTCCTCGCCACCTACCGCCAGCGCCGGCACGAGGCGGACGCCGGGATGGGCGTCGCCGTGACGGGTGGGGACCTGCCCGCAGGCGAGGTCCCGCCCCCGTCGCCGTCCACTGTGATCGCCTCGCAACTGGGCCTGGCCGGACTGGGCATGATCCCCGGAGTCGGCGCCTTCACCGGCGCGGTCGACCCGCACCAGGTCGCAGCCGGCGCGGACCGGATGAAAGCGCTGATCAGCACGCGATTGCGCAACCACGGGGACGTGGAACTCGTCCTGTCCCCGCTGGACGCGCTGACCCCCGTGTTCCTCGAGGAACTCTCCGAGGTCGCTCGTCGTCGGCCATGGATCGTGCTCTTCTTCGACACCTACGAACGCACCGGTCGGCTGCTGGACACCTGGCTGCGCGACGTGCTGGTCAGCGATCGATACGGAGGGCTCCCCTCGAACGTCCTGGTCACCCTGGCAGGCCAGTCCCGGCTGACGGCCGCGTGCTGGCAGGACTGGATGGACCTGGTCACGGACTGGCCCCTGGAGGCCTTCACGGAGACGGAGGCACGACAGCTCCTCACCGGCAAGGGGGTGACGGACGAGCGGGTCGTCGAGGTCATCCTCCAGCTGTCGAAGTGCCTCCCCGTGCTCGTCTCCATCCTCGCCGAGACACAGCCCGGCAGTGTGGAAGAGATCGGGGACCCGAGCGGCACCGCCGTGGAGAGGTTCCTCAAGTGGGAGACCGATCCGGCCCGCCGGGCCGCCGCCCTGGCGTGCGCGTTCCCCCAGGAGCTGGACGAGGACGTGTACCGGGCGGCCGTGGAGGAAGACGCGACCGAACTGTTCGGCTGGCTGCGGTCGATGCCCTTCGTCACCGACCGGTCGGGTCACTGCCGCTACCACGAACTCGTCCGCGGCACCATGCTCCGCCTGCAGCGCAGGCAGTCGCCGGCGCGGTGGGAACAGCTGCACACCCGGCTCGCCGACGCCTTCGGTCAGCGCCGGGCCCGCCTGGAGGAGGCCGCCGCTCCTTCCCGCGGTTGGTGGGCGGACGAGACATGGCGCGCACACCGGCTCCAGGAGACGTATCACCGTCTTTGCGCCGACCCCCGTACCGCCCTCCCCGCAGCCCTGAGCGAGCTCCTCGACGCCTATTGCCACGGCGTCACCAGCCTCCGTCGCTGGATCCAGACCTTGGCCAGGAGCGGTCGTGACGCCGACTCGGAAGCGGTCGCCCAGTGGGGAGAGGACCTCCAGGCGGCGATGGACGGTCCCGGGGGGAGCGGAGCGGTGTTCACCCTCCTCGTCAGCCGTGCCGGTCTCGATGCCGTCGGCCGGGCCCTGGCCTTCGCGTGCCGTGGCCTCGACCACCGCAGCGCCGAGAGGTATCCGCAGGCCCTTGCCGACTACAGCCGTGCCACGGAACTGGACCCCCAGCTCGTCCGCGCGTACTTCGGGCGCGGCCGGACGCACGCGTTGACGGGCAGCCACGACGAGGCGATCGCGGACTTCGAGCGGGCCATCGAGCTCGATCCCGGCCATTTCCGGTCGGTCGTGAGTCGCGGGGCCTCCTACCGGCTCACCGGACGGTACGAAGAGGCTCTCGCCGCCTTCGGCCACGCCATCGAACTGGCGCCGGACTACGACTGGGCCTTCACCAACCGCGGTGTCGTCCACCGCATGCAAGGGCGCTTCGAGGAGGCCCTGGCGGACTTCGACCGCGCCGTCGAACTGCGGGAGGACCCGTGGGCGCTCGTGAACCGAGGCGTCACCTTCAACGCCATGGAGCGCTTCGAAGAGGCGCTGCCGGACTTCGCACGGGCTCTCGCCGCCTCGCCGGACTACGGCTGGGCCTTCATCAACCGTGGCGTCACCTACTGGGAACTCGGGCGCCACGGAGAGGCGATCGCCCAGCTCGACCGAGGAGTCGAGCTCAGCCCCGACCACGTGTGGGGCATTCTTCAGCGTGGCCGGATGCGTGAGTGTCTCGACCGGCTGGTGGAGGCGCATGACGACTTCAGCCGTGTGATCGAGCTGAAGCCCGACAGCATCGTGGCCCTGTGCGGCCGGGGACGGGTGCGCCACCTCATGGGGCTCTATGCGGCGGCCGTGGAGGACTTCTCCCGGGTCATGGAGCTGCGGCGGCCGGATGAATGGACGCTGACCGCCCGGGGGATGGCATACAGGCTCATGGGGCGGTACGAGGAGGCACTGGCCGATCTCACCCGCGCCGTCGCCGCCGGGCCTTCCAGCGCTCATGCCCACTACGAGACCGCCGTGGTCCTGCACGCGCTCGGTCGTCCCGAGCGTGACCACCATCTGTCGCGGGCTGTGGAGCTCCTGGCACCCGAGGGCGCCGGGCTCACCTCCGATCCGGCGGCCAACACCGGCAACCTCGTCCTGGCCCATGTCCTGTCGCTGCGATGGGAGGAGGCCGGCTCCCTGGTCTCGGCCTTCCTGGACGGCGATCCGCAGCCCGGACGGGCGCAGGAGCTGATCCTCGCCCTGCGCAGCCTGATTGTGATCATTCCGTCGGCAGAACCGAGGATCCTCGCTCTCTGCCGCACCGTCGAGGAGCGGTTCGCGGGACATCAGTGACCCCCTGACAACGTGAGTGCGGCCGGTGCCTCCGGGGCCGTCCGCTCCGCGGCCGCGCCGCACGGGCAGTCCGGGTGCGGGTGGACCGGGGCGGGCTGCCAGTGGAGGGTGGGGAGGGCGGCCTCCCAGCGGGTGGCGGTGGACGCGGGCAGTTCACCGTCGAGGAAGGAGAGCGCGTGGGCCGCGGCCAGGCCGGCCACCGCCGTGGACAGCCCCAGGTCGCAGGCTGCGCCCGCGCGCCGGCGGTGGGCCGAACGCCACTGGACCAGCATCCGGGGCCAGGCCGCGTCCCGGTCCACGCGGTCGCGCTCCATGCACCCCGCGCAGGCCGTCACCCCCGGCAGGACCAGCGGACCCACCAGCCCCGTCCCCTCCAACACCCCCGCGTACAGGTGCGGGATGCCCGTAGCGACCCAGTCGGCCGCGGTGCCCGGATCGGGGGCCCAGGCGTGCAGCCCGTCCCGGGGCGCGACCACCACCAACGCCAGCCGGGGCTCCGCGCCCTCCTCCTCCCCGGCCCGCGGGGTGCGTCCCGGGGCCGATGTGCGCACCAGCCTCCCCGCGGCCTCCGCCCGCAGCCGGCCCACGCTCCCGGGATCCAGACCGCCCGGCGCCACGTCGGCCGGCTCCACCCGGCCCCCGTCGAGCACCTCGACCCGGCCCACACCGGCGCCCGCCAGGACCGCCGCGATGACGGCGCCCACCCGGCCGCTCCCGCGCACCCGGACCCGTACCGCCCGGCGCGCGGCGACACCCCGTAAGTCCCCGCCCGGCTCCCGGTGCACCAGGGAGAGAGAGCCCAGATCGGGCCCCAGCCGCTCCAGGGACTCCGGATGCCTGCGCACGGCCTGGGCCCGCGGACCTCCCGCGGTGGCGTCGTCGAGCAGACCGGCTCCCGCCAACTGCCTGACGAGTGCGTCGGCCCGGCCGTCCGGGAGTCCCATCCCCCTGGCCTCGGCCCGCAGCAGATCCATCCCCCGCGTGCCGTCGATCCGGTCGATGAGCGTGCCGGTGGCCGTGTCCACCGGCCCGAGCACCACCGCGTGGGCGGGGGTCACCCCGAACTGCACCGTCTCCCGGTCCCGCCAGGCCCGCGCCAGCGCGGGCTTCACCTTCGGATACATGTCCGGTCCCCCTCGATTTCCGGTGCGGACTCGCGCCGCCCCTTTTCCCGTTCTTCCGCAACAGTGCCCGTCCGCCGGAATCCGTGCGGGAATTTGTCCACAGGCGAGGGGTATTAGGCATATGAGATGAAGGGAAATGCCGTTCCTGATATCGGCTGCGCATCGCTCGCGTTCGAACCGCGGACGGGCGGGACTTCGGCCACCGCTACCGGGTACCGTCGTGGCGTGTCCGCCGACCCATCGCCGCGCGCCGTCGAAGTCCGCCGGAGTGCGCGCCGCCGCAGGACCGTATCCGCCTATCGCGAGGGTGACCGTACGGTCGTCCTCATCCCTGCCCGGATGTCCGAGGCGGAAGAACAGCGCTGGGTGGGCGTCATGCTCGACAAGCTGGCCGCCCAGGAGAGCAAACGCACCCTCGGGGACGCGGAACTCACCGAGCGCGCAGAGCGTCTGTCCGAGCAGTACTTCGGCGGCCGCGCACGCCCCCGCTCGGTCCGCTGGGTCACCAACCAGAACACCCGCTGGGGCTCCTGCACGCCGGCCGAAGGCAGCATCCGGCTCTCGCACCGCATCCAGGGCATGCCGGAGTACGTCGTCGACTACGTGCTCCTGCACGAGCTGGCCCACCTCCTCGTGCCCGGCCACGGGCCCCGCTTCTGGGAGCTGCTGGAGGCGTACCCGCGCACCGAGCGGGCCCGCGGGTACCTGGAGGGAGTGGTGGCGGCCGAGCGCCTCCCGAAGGTCCCGGCCGCCCGCGAGGAATGAGCAGGAAGGCCTTGTACCCACCCGTCATGTCACACAGCGTGATATGTACCGGGTCGGTACCGACTTGGCCGGATGTCGGCAGTTGCCGTTAGCCTGAGCGGCACGCATTTCACAGTCGGGATGGGGGACGGTCGTTACGTATGGCCAGGGAATTCCAACGCGGCCACAAGGCCAAGATCAGTGATCTCACGGCGGGCACCGATCTGTACGTAGGCGTCCAGATCGCCGGGCCCGGACTCACCTTCGACATCAGCTGTTTCGGGCTCGACGCCAATGAGCAGCTCTCGGACGACCGCTACTTCGTCTTCTTCAACCAGCCGAAGTCGCCGGAAGAGTCCATTCAGCAACTCGGCGCACAGTCCGGTGACACCGAATCCTTCCGGGTGACCCTGGATCGCATTCCGGCGTCCATCCACAAGCTCTCCTTCACCGCCACCATCGACGGCGCCGGCCAGATGTCGCAGGTCGGCCCGGGCTACATCCGGATCGTGGCCGGCGGCGAAGAGGTCGTCCGGTACGCCTTCACCGGCTCGGAGTTCACCACCGAGCGGGCCGTGATGCTCGGCGACTTCTACCTCAAGGACGTGTGGCGTTTCGCCGCCGTCGGCCAGGGCTTCGACGGCGGGCTCGACGCGCTGCTGAGGAACTTCGGCGGCGAGGTCGCCGAGGAGGCACCGCCGCAGCAGCAGGCGCCGGCCGCCGCCGCGCCCGGCTTCGCCCCGCCGCCGCAGGGAGCCGCGCCGGCCCCGGCCTTCGGCGCCCCGGCGCCCGCCCAGGCCGCTGCTCCCGCGCCCGCGCCGTCCTTCGGTGCGCCCGCGCCCGCCGCGGCCCCGCAGCCGCAGTACCAGCAGCCCGCCGCGCCGGCCCCGGTGCACACCGCGCCCACCATGGCCGCGCCGCTCGCCCCGCAGGCCCCCGCTCCGTACGGGCAGCCGCAGCAGCCCTCGTACGGCCAGGTCCCCGGGCAGGTCCCGGGCCAGTACCCCGGCCAGGTCCCGCCGCCCGCCCCGGCCCCCGCGCCCTACGGGCAGCAGCCGGGCTACGGCCAGGTCCCCGGCCAGGTCCCGGGCCAGCAGCCCGGCTACGCGCCCCAGGCCGCGGCCCCCGTCGCGGCCGGGCTCGCCGCGGCGCTCCAGCCGTACAAGGAAGCCCCCACGGGCACCCGCTGGACCCCGCAGAACGCGCAGCTCATGCGCGTCGACCTGGCGATGGGCGGCCAGGCCGTCCTCGCCCGCCAGGGCAGCATGGTCCTGTACCAGGGCAAGGTCGACTTCAGCTACAAGGGCGCGGGCTTCGCCGGCCGCATCGTCGGCAACGCCACCGGCCAGGAGATGCAGCTCATGCGCTGCACCGGCCGCGGCCAGGTCTTCCTCGCCGAGAACGGCGCCCACCTGCACGCCATCGAGCTCCAGGGCGACGGGATCTGCGTCTCCGCCGAGGCCGTCCTCGCCTTCGACGAGTCGCTCCAGCACGAGGTCCGCCGCATCGAGGGCCACGGCATCCCGGGCGGCGCCCTGTTCACCATGCAGTTCCAGGGCACCGGCACGGTGATCGTCAAGACGCACGGCGTCCCGGTGGTCCTGCCCGTCACGCCGACCACCTTCGCGGACAGCAACGCCATCGTCGCGTGGTCCTCCGCCTCGCAGGTGATCCTGTCCAGCCAGGTCCGGCTGCGGCGCAACGCCTACCCCGGCCACAGCGGGGAGACCGTGAACCTCCAGTTCCGCGGCGCTCCCGGCAACTTCATCGTCGTCCAGCCGTACGAGGTCTGAGGGAGCCCGACATGAACGCAATGAACCAGCAGCTCGCGGGCTTCGCCCCGACCCCCGTCACGGCCCGCATGGAGAACCACGGCCGGGCCATGCTCAAGGTCGCCATGCAGAGCGGCCAGGACCTCTTCGCCCGCACCGGCTCGATGGTCGCCTACGAGGGCTTCGTGCAGTACGAGCCCAACCCGCCGGCCGTCCGCCAGATGGCCTCGCAGTGGGTCACCGGCGAGGGCGCACCGCTGATGAAGTGCACCGGCGACGGCCTGCTCTACCTCGCCGACTACGGCGCGGAAGTCGTCGTCATCAACCTCAACAACGACTCGCTCTCGGTCAACGGCACCAACCTGCTCGCCTTCGACGCGCACCTCCAGTGGGGCGTCGAGCGGGTCAAGGGTCTCGCCAAGTTCGCCGGCCAGGGCCTGTTCAACGTGCAGATCGCGGGCACCGGGTGGGTCGCCCTGACCTCCCGCGGCACCCCGATCGTCGTCGACTGCGGACGCGGCGAGGACGAGACCTACGTCGACCCGGACGCGCTCGTCGCCTGGTCGCCGAATCTCAAGGTCAAGGGCAAGCGCAGCTTCAAGGCCTCGTCGATGATCGGCCGGGGCAGCGGGGAGGCCTACCAGATGGCCTTCTCCGGCCAGGGCATCGTCGTCGTACAGCCCAGCGAGGACAGCACCGACCGGCTCCGGGTCCGGGGCTGAGGGGGAGCGGACACATCATGCAGAGCGCACTTTTCGCCCACGCCGAGGCCCAGTCCCAGGACCGGTACGCCATCCAGAACCCGCAGCTGCTGCGGGTCTCGCTGACCGGCTCCGACGACGTACTCGCCCGCAAGGGCGCGATGGTCGCCTACCAGGGCCTCATCGACTTCGACGGCGAGTACCAGAGCACCGGACAGCGCAACGCCCGCCGCCGCACCGGCGAGGGCCTCGACCTCATGCGCTGCTCCGGGCAGGGCACGGTCTACCTGGCCAATCTGGCCCAGTACGTGCACGTCGTGGACGTGGACCAGGAAGGCCTCACGGTCGACAGCAGCTACGTCCTGGCCCTGGACTCCACCCTGCACACCGAGGTCATCGCGGTGGACAGCCAGTACGGAATCTCCGGATCCGGCAAGTACCAGCTCAACATCACCGGCCGCGGCAAGGTCGCGCTGATGACCTCCGGGCAGCCGCTGATGATGCACGTCACGCCCGACAAGTACGTCAACGTCGACGCGGACGCGATCGTCGCCTGGTCGACCTCGCTCCGGGTGCAGATGCAGGCCCAGACGCACTCCAGCGGAGTCTGGCGGCGGCGCGGCAACACCGGCGAGGGCTGGGAGCTCAGCTTCCTCGGCACCGGCTTCGCGCTGGTGCAGCCCAGCGAGGTGCTGCCGCCGCAGAACGCCCAGCTCGGCCAGGGCGTCGCCGCGCAGTTCGGCGTGGGCCAGCACGGCTCCCACGCGCAGAACCAGAACAACGCCTGGAACTGATCCCGGGCACTGATCGCAGGCAGGCGAAAGGGGCGGCCCCGCGAGGGACCGCCCCTTTCCGCCGTACCCGGGCTCAGCCCCCGAGGCGAGCCAAGGTCGCCTCCAGCAGCCGTACCACCGAGGTGTCGGCCACCGCCGCCACCTCCTCGTACGGGAACCAGCGCAGGTCCAGCGATTCCTCGCTGATCTCCGCCACCGCACCGGCCGGAGCCAGCGCCGCGTACTGCACGTCCAGGTGCCAGTGGCACGGCGCCGGGATCGGATGCCGGTCCAGGCGGACCGGGCCGCCGGGCAGCAGGCTCAGCCCGGACGCGATGCCCGACTCCTCCCGGGCCTCGCGCAGCGCCGCCTCCTCCAGGGTGGCGTCGCCGGGCTCGCAGTGGCCGCCCATCTGCAGCCACAGGCCCAGCTTCTTGTGCAGGGTCAGCAGGACGCGCTCCCCGACCGGGTCGATCACCAGGGCGCTGCCGGTGATGTGCCCGGCCGTGCACGGCTTGTACACCCCGTCCGGATGGGCGGCGAGGTGCTCCAGATAGACGTCACGCAGCTCGGGCTGGTCCTCGTAGCCCTTCAGGACGAGGACCGCGTCTTCGTGCAGGCTCACTTCTTCTCGTCGCCGTCCTCGTCGCTCTTGTCACGCCGGTCGCGCTGCTCGGCGGCCTCGCCGAGCATCTTGTCGATCTCGGAGAAGTCCAGCTGCTCGCGGTGCACGAAGCCGTCCGGGTCGTCCAGGTCGGAGGCCGTCGGCAGCATGTCCGGGTGCTCCCACAGCCCGTCGCGGCCGTCCACACCGCGCGCGTCCGTGAGCGAGGCCCACAGCCGGGAGGCGTCGCGCAGCCGGCGCGGACGCAGCTCCAGGCCGATCAGCGTCGCGAAGGTCTGCTCCGCCGGGCCGCCCGAGGCGCGCCGCCGGCGCATGGTCTCGCGCATCGCGTCCGCCGAGGTCAGCCGCGGCTTGGCGGCCTCGTGCACCACCGCGTCGACCCAGCCCTCGACCAGCGCGAGCGCCGTCTCCAGGCGGGCCAGGGCGGCCTTCTGCTCGGGGGTGTCCTGCGGCTGGAACATGCCGCCCTGCAGCGCTTCCTGCAGCTGCTCCGGGTTGGACGGGTCCAGCTGGCCGACCACGTCCTCCAGCTTCGAGGTGTCGACCTTGATGCCGCGGGCGTAGCCCTCGACCGCGCCGAACAGGTGCGAGCGCAGCCACGGCACGTGCGCGAAGAGCCGGGCGTGCGCCGCCTCGCGCAGCGCCAGATACAGCCGCACCTCGTCCGGGGCGACGCTCAGGTCCTTGCCGAAGGCCTCGATGTTCAGCGGCAGCAGCGCGGCCTTGCCGGCCGGGCCCAGCGGCAGGCCGATGTCGGTCGAGCCGACGACCTCGCCCGCGAGCGTGCCCACGGCCTGGCCGATCTGCTGGCCGAACATGGCCCCGCCCATGGAGCGCATCATCCCGAGCAGCGGGCCCGCCATGGCCTGCATCTCCTCGGGCAGGACGCTGCCCATGGCCGCGCCGACGCGCTCGGCGACCGGGTCCACGAGCTCCTTCCACACCGGAAGGGTCGCCTCGACCCACTCGGCCCGGCTCCAGGCCACGGAGGTGGTGGCACCCGAGGGCAGCGAGGTCACCCCGTCCAGCCAGTGGTCGGCGAGGCGCACGGCCTCCTCGACGGCCGACTTCTCGGCGATGCCGACGCTCGTGTCCTTCACGCCGTCCGCGGTGCCCTGCGCGACGGTCTGGCGGGCGATGTCCTTGGCCATGTCCCAGTTCACGGGACCGCCCTCGTAGCTCAGCATCTGGCCGAGCTGCTGGAAGGCCGCACCCAGGTCGTTCGGGTTCATCGAACCGAACATCGCGGCGAACGGATTGTCCGCGCCACCGGGACCGCCGGCGCCGCCCGGCAGGCCCATGCCCGGGAACCCGAACGGATTCGGGCCGCCCTGACCGCCCTGACTGCCCTTCTTCTTGCCCTCGTCGCCGTTCTCCGGCTCCTCCGGCGGAAGGCCGAATCCGAATGGGGTGTCGCTCACGGGTTTCCTCGGCTCGTAGGGCCGCCGGCGGGTGCCGACGGGCAATGGTCCGACAACACCACCCAGCGTAGACACCCGGCCCGCATGCGGGCTCGGTGCTCCGCCGACTCCTGGGCTGCGGCAGGATGGACATCACCTGGTGGGTACGCGTCACGGCGCGTCCCTACTGAAGACAACCGCTGGAGACGCCCGGTGAGTTCCCCAGATCCGCAGTTTCGCGCGATGAACGACGACGAAGACCGCCCTGAGCACGGCGACAGCGCCCAGGGCGTTCGCCAGCCGCGAAACCCGGCCGTGCGAGGTCCCGTGATCGCCGTGACCGGCGCCGCGTCGGGGGTCGGCGCGGCCCTGGTGAGCCGGCTGGCCGCCTCAGACGAGGTCAAGCAGGTCGTCGCCATCGACGAGCGGCGGGGCGACTGCGCGGCCGCGCAGTGGCACATCCTGGACGTACGCGACCCCGCGATCGCCGAGAAGCTGCGCGGCGCGGACGTCGTCGTCCACCTCGCCCTCGACCTCGACCTGGAGACGGACCCCGCGGCCCGTACGGCGTACAACGTGCGCGGGACCCAGACCGTCCTCACCGCGGCCGCCGCGGCCGGCGTGCACCGGGTCGTGCTCTGCACCTCGGCGATGGTCTACGGGGCCCTGCCGGACAACGACATCCCGCTGTCGGAGGACTCCGAGCTGCGGGCGACCGCGGAGGCCACCGGCGTCGGCGACCTGCTGGAGATCGAGCGCCTCGGCCGCCGGGCCCCCCGCGCGCACCCGGGCCTGAACGTCACCGTGATCCGCCCGGCGGTCCTGGTCGGCGGCACCGACACCGCCCTGACCCGCTACTTCGAGTCCCCGCGGCTGCTCGTGGTGGCGGGATCCCGCCCGACGTGGCAGTTCTGCCACGTGGAGGACCTGGTCAGCGCCCTGGAGTACGCGGCCCTGGAAAAGGTCGAGGGCGAGCTGGCCGTGGGCTGCGAGGGGTGGCTGGAGCAGGAGGAGGTCGAGGAGCTGAGCGGCATCCGCCGCATGGAGCTCCCCTCGGCGGTCGCGCTCGGCGCGGCGGCCCGGCTGCACCGGATCGGCCTCACCCCGTCCCCGGCCGGCGACCTCGCGTACACGATGCACCCGTGGGTGGTCAGCGTCAGCGGGCTGCACGCGGCGGGGTGGCGGCCGCGCTGGACCAACGAGGAGGTGCTCGCCGAGCTCCTCCAGGAGGTCTCGGGGCGCCACACGGTCGCGGGCCGCCGGCTGGGCCGCAGGGACGCCGCCACGGCCGCGGGTGCGGCGGGTGCGACGGTGGCGCTGCTGGGTGCGGCCGCCGCGGTCCGCTTGGCGCGGAAGCGGCGCGGGATCTGACCCTGCGGGCCGGGCCGCCTGCCCGACCCGCCGGGGCGCTGCCCCGCGCCCCGGGCCCCCGCGCCTCAAAGATTCGGGGCTCCGCCCCGGACCCCGCGCCTCAAACGCCGGCGAGGCTGAAACAGCGCCTCAAACGCCGGCGGGGCTGAAAGAGCGCCTCAAACGCCGGCGGGGCTGAAAGAGCGCCTCAAACGCCGGCGGGGCTGAAAGAGCGCCTCAAACGCCGGCGGGGCTGGGTTTGGCGGGGCTGGAGTGGGCGGGCCTGGATGGTGCCCGGGGCTGGATTGGTAGGAGGCTCCCAAGGGGGGCGGGCCGGGACGGGCGAAAGTGCTATTTCGCCTCGTCAGCCACTAGGGCACGATGAAGGCATGGCACCGCACTTCGACCACCCCGGCGAGCAGGCCGCTCAGGACCCGATCCGGCTGCTCGAGATCCGTGAAACCCCGCTCTCGATCGACGAGGTCTTCCAGGCCGTCGGCGACGACGCGACGGGAGGGACGACGCTCTTCGTCGGCACGGTGCGCAACCACGACAGCGGGGCGGACGTCGATTCGCTCGGCTACTCCTGCCACCCGACGGCCGAGGCCGAGATGCGCCGGGTCGCCGAGCGCGTCGTGGCCAAGTTCCCCGTCCGCGCGCTGGCCGCCGTGCACCGCGTCGGCGACCTCGCCGTAGGCGACCTGGCCGTCGTCGTGGCCGTCTCCTGCCCGCACCGCGGCGAGGCCTTCGAGGCCTGCCGGATGCTCATAGACGACCTCAAGCACGAGGTCCCGATCTGGAAGCACCAAACCTTCGCCGACGGCAGCGAGGAGTGGGTCGGCGCCTGCTAGAAGGGAGTGCGCCGGGACGGTACGACGGACGGAGTCCGGCGCAGGCGTCCGAAGCCTGTGAGGCGCTCCGGCGCCGAGGAGTGCGAGGGCGGCAGTGAAGGAGGGGCCCTTCGCCGACGGCAGCGAGGAGTGGGTCGGCGCCTGCTGAACCCCGGTCGCGGAGCGGCCCCCGCGAGGGGGTAGCCTCGCACCCGTTCGGCCGCGCAACACGCCCTCGATTTGCGTAACCCCCCCACGGGCACGAGCGTTGAAGCCACCAACGAAACGTAGTTCGGGGTAGGGAGGCACGCCCATGGCGTCTTTGGCGTGGTTGCTGATTCCGCTGTTCGCCGCGATAGGTGCGGCGATATGGGGCAGCTGGGCGGCACGCGACCGCACGCAAGGTGACATATCCGAGCTCGCCGGCTACGCGCGGTTCCGCGAGGCCATGGGGAACGCCGATCAGGCCAGGGCGAAGGCAGAGGCCCATTCCGGTTCCGACGCCGTCTGACGGGACTCCGCTGAGAATCCCCTGAGAGTTTCGCGTACGGACCCCGTACGGACCGGCCCCGAGGGCCGCCCGCCGGGGCCGTCCCGTACTGTCGGATCCATGCCACGCCGCACTGCGACGATGCTCGCTTCCACCCTCGTGCTGTTCGCGCTGCTCTGCGCAGGGGTGTTCATCAAGGTCCCGTATTCCGAGATGAGCCCCGGCCCGACCGTGAACACGCTCGGCGACTCGCACGGTGCGCCCGTACTCAACATCTCGGGGCGCAAGACGTACCCGACCAGCGGGCACCTGAACATGACGACGGTCCGCGTCACCGGCGCGGACTACGACATGAACCTGGTGGAAGCGGTGTACGGGTGGCTGTCCGGCGACAACATCGTCGTGCCGCACGAGAACCTCTACCCGGACGGCAAGACGGACGCGGAATCCACTCAGGAGAACGCCGAGGAGTTCAGCCAGTCCCAGCAGAGCGCCAAGGTGGCGGCCCTGAAGGAGCTCGGCATCCCGGTCACCGCCCGCGTGATCGTCGCCTCCGTCGTCAAGGGCAGCCCCTCCGAGGGCAAGCTGCACGCCGGTGACGTGATCAAGGCCGTCGACGGCGCCCCCGTCACCGCCCCCGAGGACGTGGCCAAGCTCGTCACCAAGCACAAGCCCGGCGAGCCGGTCGAGTTCACGATCGTGCCCGCCGCGGAGGCGGCCGAGGCGGCGAAGGCGAACCACGAGCCCGCCGGTTCCTCGAAGCTGACGATCAACGCGGGCAAGGCGGAGGGCGACGGTCACGCCATCGTCGGCATCCGGGCCGGATCCGACCACACCTTCCCGTTCACGATCGACATCAAGCTCGCGGACGTCGGCGGCCCGAGCGCCGGCCTGATGTTCGCCCTCGGCATCGTCGACAAGCTGACCCCGGAGGACCTGACCGGCGGCAAGTTCGTCGCGGGCACCGGCACCATCGACGACGCGGGCAAGGTCGGCCCGATCGGCGGCATCCAGATGAAGACCATCGGCGCCCGCCAGGCCGGCGCCGAGTACTTCCTGACGCCCGCCGACAACTGCGCCTCCGCGGCCACGAACGTGCCCGACGGCCTGACCCTGGTGAAGGTCTCCACGATCGGCGACGCCACCAAGGCACTGGAGAAGATCAGCAAGGGGGACACGGCCGGGCTGACGCAGTGCAGCGCCAAGCCCTGACCGGTCCTCCCCCCTGCGGTCCTACGAGAAGGTCGCGGCCAGCGCCTCCGCCAGCCCGGGCACCAGGCCCCCGCCGGTGAGCACCTCGGTCGAGGAGTCCTTCTCGCGCAGGCGCACGGCCGACTCGCGCGAGCCGTCGCGCAGCACGGCCACCGTGAGGCGGACCTCCTGCCGCTCCGGGTGACCGGCGACCCACTTCGCCAGCTGCTTGTCGCTCAGCCCCTCCGGTACGGAGGCCTCCGCGGACGGCGGCAGCATCAGCCGCTCCACCGTCAGCGCGCAGCCGACGACGGCATCGGGCCAGGCGATGGTGCCCAGGAACTTGTCGAGGGGGGTCCCGGCCGGGACCTCGTCCTGCTCGATCGGGGTGAGGGAGGCCTTGCCGGCGTCGTCCTGGTCGAGGCCGAGCTGGCTCGCGAGCCGGGGCTCCTGCTTCTTCAGCCGGGCGGTGTCGACCAGGGCGAACAGCCGCGCGGGCTTGTCCCAGCCGAGGCCGGCCGCGTACTCGTCGATCTCGAGACAGGCGCGGGTGAGCGGGCCGGCCGCCATGGGGGTGCCGGGGGAAGGCGAAACGTTGGACATGGACAACATCCTGCCTCCTTTCCGCTCCATACCGGGAACTGACCGGGGCCTCAGTAAGTTGCATGAATGGGCTCTACGATCGGGGGTCCGTTCAATACCAGTACTCAGCGACTTTCGAGGTGCGCACCTTGGCTTTCCAGATGCCGGACCGCGGCGGAGGCCCGTCCGGGCCACGGATGAGAGTCGGCCGACCTTCCCGGCGGGCCCGCACTCTCCTCATGACCTTGGGCGTGCTGGCCGTCCTCGCCATGCTCTTCATCATGTTCGCGGGGTTCTGGACGGACTGGCTCTGGTTCCGCTCCGTGAAGTACTCCACCGTCTTCACCACCACCCTGTGGACGAAGATCGGCCTCTTCGCCGTGTTCGGGCTGCTGATGGCAGGCGCCGTCGGATTCAACATCTGGCTGGCCCACCGGCTGCGGCCGCCGCTCAGCGCCATGTCGATGGAACAGCAGAGCCTCGACCGCTACCGGATGAGCATCGCCCCTTACAAGAAGTGGCTGCTCCTCGGCATCGCCGTGCTCGTCGGGCTGATCGCGGGCGCCTCGGCGGCCGGTCAGTGGAAGACCTGGCTCATGTACGTGAACGGGGTGACCTTCGGAACGAAGGACCCCCAGTTCCACATGGACGTGTCCTTCTACACCTTCGACCTGCCCTGGTACCGCTTCCTGCTCGGCTTCGGCTTCGCCGCGGTCGTGCTGTCGGTGATCGCCGCGGCCGTCGTGCACTACCTCTACGGCGGACTGCGCGTGACCAGCCCGGGCGCCCGGGCCACGGCCGCCGCCACCGGGCACCTGTCGGTGCTGCTCGGCCTCTTCGTCACGCTCAAGGCGATCGCGTACTGGCTCGACCGGTACGGGCTCGCCGTGAAGTCCAGCGACTTCAAGGCCGCGGACAACTGGACGGGCCTGCGGTACGTCGACGCCAACGCCTACCTGCCGGCGAAGACGATCCTCGTCGCCATCGCCGCGATCTGCGCCGTGCTGTTCTTCGCGACGCTGTGGCGCCGCACCTGGCAGCTGCCGGTGATCGGCTTCGGCCTGATGGTGCTCTCGGCGATCCTGATCGGCGGGCTGTACCCGGCGATCGTGCAGAAGTTCCAGGTCCAGCCCAATGAGCAGGCCAAGGAATCGCCGTACGTCCAGAAGAACATCAAGGCCACGCGCGACGCCTACGGGATCGCCGGCTCCGAGGTCACGGACTACCCGGGATCCCCGCAGACGGCCGACCGGACCAAGCTGCGGACGCAGGCCGACACCACGGCCAGCATCCGGCTCCTGGACCCGAACATCGTCTCGCCCGCCTTCCAGCAGCTCCAGCAGGTCAAGGGCTACTACGCCTTCCCGTCCACGCTCGCCGTGGACCGGTACACCGGCCAGGACACGGTCATCGGGCTGCGCGAGCTGAACATCGGCGGCATCCCGAAGAACAACTGGATCAACGACCACTTCAAGTACACGCACGGCTACGGCGTGGTCGCGGCCAAGGGCACCACGGTCGGCGCCGAGGGGGCCCCGGACTTCACCCAGTCCGACCTGCCCTCCAAGGGGATGTTCGGCACGGACTTCGAGCAGCGCATCTACTACGGCGAGCAGACGAAGCAGTACTCGATCGTCGGCGGGCCGCAGAAGGAGCTCGACTACTCGGACGACAAGGGCGAGAAGGAGACGAGCTACAAGGGCGACTCCGGCGTCAGCCTCGACAACCCGGTCAACCGGGCCGCCTACGCGCTCTCCTTCAGCGAGCCGCAGATCCTCTACTCGGGCGCCATCGGCGACGGCTCGCGGATCCTCTACAACCGCACGCCCAAGCAGCGCGTCGAGGCGGTCGCCCCGTGGCTGACCATCGACGGCGCCCCGTACCCGGCCGTGATCGGCAAGCGGGTCGTGTGGATCGTCGACGCCTACACGACGACCAACGGGTACCCGTACGCCTCGCGCACCACGCTGGGCCAGAGCACCGCCGACTCGCTGACCAACAGCCAGCGCGCGGTGGTGGCCCAGGAGAACCAGGTCAACTACATCCGCAACTCGGTGAAGGCCACCGTCGACGCGTACGACGGCTCGGTCAACCTGTACCAGTGGGACACCGAGGACCCGGTCCTGAAGACCTGGATGAAGGCGTTCCCCGGCACGGTGAAGCCCAAGGCCGACATCGCCAAGCCGCTCATGGACCACCTCCGCTACCCGCAGGACCTCTTCAAGGTCCAGCGCGAGCTGCTGACCCGGTACCACGTCACGGACCCGCAGACCTTCCTCAGCGGCAGTGAGGCCTGGGCGGTCCCGGACGACCCGACGACCAAGGCCGGCACGGCGGTTCCGCCGTACTACCTGTCGATGAAGATGCCGGGCCAGAAGGAGAAGGACCAGGTCTTCTCGCTCACCACGACGTTCACGCCGAACGAGCGGCCGAACCTGAGCGCCTTCATGGCGGTCAACGCCGATCCCGGAACCCCGGACTACGGCAAGATCAGAATCCTGAAGATGCCGACCAGCAAGCCGCCGGACGGCCCGGGTCAGGTGCAGAGCAAGTTCCAGTCCGAGCCGAAGATCGCCGAGTCGATCCGCCTGCTGCGCGGTGGTGACTCGGAGATCGAGTACGGCAACCTGCTCGCGGTGCCGCTCGACGGCGGAATGCTCTACGTGGAGCCGGTCTACGTCCGCAGCTCCGGGCTGAAGTACCCGCTGCTGCGCAAGGTGCTGGTGACCTACGGCGGCCAGACGGCCTTCGAGGACACGCTGGAGAAGGCGCTGAACGTGGTCTTCGGGGCCGAGGCCCCGACCACACCGGTGCCCCCGGTCCAGCCTCCGGGCGAGGGCACAGTCAATCCCCCGGTCAGCCAGGACCCGACGGTCAAGGCGGCCCTCGCCGACGCGCAGAAGGCCATCGAGGACGCCGAGAAGGCCAGGCAGTCCGGCGACTGGGCGGCCTTCGGCAAGGCCCAGGACGAGATCAAGGCGGCGCTGAAGCGGGCGATCGACGCGGAGGCGAAGGCGACGCCGCCTCCGTCGGGCGCGGCGACTCCGCCCCCGTCGGGCGGCTGATCATCCGTGGGTAATGGCTCCGTCCCGTGTCGTGATACTGTGGTTTCACCGACGCGGGGTGGAGCAGCTCGGTAGCTCGCTGGGCTCATAACCCAGAGGTCGCAGGTTCAAATCCTGTCCCCGCTACTGAAGATGAAGGCCCGGATCCATGGGATCCGGGCCTTCGTCATGTCCGGGGCGGACACGCGTTAGCTGGGGCGGGTGAGTTGGGGTGGGAGCGTGTTTGACTTACCTCACTGTGGGCATGTCGACAAAACGCTGTAGTGACCTCACTGGCTGCGACATACCAGGTGTACGCGGGTAGCAGGTGATGCGACGATGGGATTTATGGGGGACAGGTCAACTCTGCTGGAGACAGGGCGGTTTGTGAGGGCGGAGACCGAATCGGGCGCAGAGGCCCAGGGGGCGGTTCCGGTAGCCGACGCGCAGACCGCGCTGACCGATGCGGATTTCGCGCAGGAACTGTTCGCCGAGACCGACGCGGCGAGCGACGCCGAGCTGGAGGCCCGGCACCGGGTGGCCGCTGACAAGGGCGACCCCGGCGCCATGAGCGTGCTCGGTGCGCTGCTGCTGCGCCGCGGTGACCTCGACGGGGCCGAGCCGTACCTGCGCGGGGCCACCGGCGAAGGGGACCGGGCCGCCGCGAACAACCTCGGCGTGCTCCTGCACCAGCGCGGCTACCCCGAAGAGGCCGCCGGCTGGTGGCGGGTCGCCGCCGTGGCCGGATCCGCGCCGGCCGCGCACGCCCTCGGCCGCCACTTCCGCGAGCGCGGGGACGAGCCCGCGGCCGAGTACTGGATGCGGCAGGCGGCGGAATCCGGCCATGCGCTGGGCGCGTACGGGCTGGCCGACCTGCTGGAGCACCGCGGGGACAAGGGCGTCGAGCGGTGGTTCCGCGCCGCCGCCGAACAGGGGCACCGCGAAGCCGCGTACCGGCTGGCGAGGCACCTGCGCAAGGGCGACCCCGCCGAGGCCGAGCAGTGGTACCGGCAGGCCGCCGCGCGCGGGCACCGGCGCGCCGCCCTGCACCTGGGCGCGCTGCTGGAGGCGCGCGGGGAGCTCAAGGAGGCCGGGCGCTGGTACCTGACCTCCGCCAAGCAGGGGGAGGCCCGCGCCGCGTGCGCGCTCGGCTTCCTGCTGCGCGACGCCGGGGACGAGGAGAGTGCGGCGACCTGGTGGCACCGTGCCGCCCAGGACGGCGACGGCAACGCCGCGAACGCGCTGGGCGCCCTGCACGCCGCGCGCGGGGAGACCCAGACCGCGGAGCGCTGGTACCGGACCGCCATGGACGCGGGCGACCAGAACGGGGCGTACAACCTTGCTCTGCTGTGCGCCGCACAGGACCGGACCGCGCAGGCCGAGCAGTGGTACCGGCGGGCGGCCTACGCGGGACACCGCGAGGCGGCCAACGCGCTGGCCATCATGCTGCTGCAGGTCGGGGACGCGGCGGGCGCGGAGCCGTGGTTCTCCAAGGCGGCCGAGGCGGGCAGCGTCGACGCGGCCTTCAACCTCGGGATCCTCTTCGCCAGCCGGGACGAGGACCGCACGGCGCTGAAGTGGTACGAGCGGGCCGCGTCGGCCGGACACACGGACGCGGCGCTGCAGGTCGGCATCGCGCTGGTCCGCGACGGCGAGGAGCGAGCGGCCGAGCGGCACCTGCGGTGCGCGGCGGGCGGCGGCAGCGCGGAGGCCGCCTTCCGGCTGGCCGCGCTGCTGGAGTCGCTGGCCCCGCCGCCGGAGCCGGTCGCGCTGGGCGAGCCGGTGGGCGGCGCCCCGCGCACCGAGAGCGAGGAGTGGTACGAGCGGGCCGCCGAGCTGGGGCACCGCCGGGCGCAGGTGCGGGTCGGCATGCTGGCCGCCGCCCGCGGTGACCTGGCGGTGGCGGCGCGGTGGTACCGGGAGGCGGCCGAGGCCGGGTCCCGCAACGGGGCCTTCAACCTGGGTCTGCTGCTCGCCCGCGAGGGGAGCGAGCCGGAGGCCGCACTGTGGTGGACGCGGGCGGCGGTGGCGGGCCATGGCCGTGCGGCGCTGCGGCTGGGGTTGCTGGCGGCCCGGCACGGGGACCTCGCGGAGGGGCAGAAGTGGTGCGTGCGGGCCATGGAGCTGGGGCCGGCGGAGGTTTCGGAGCGGGCGGCTCGGCTGCGGGACGCGCTCGCGGAGGAGCTCTCGGCCTGACCCTGGCCGGGGGCTCGGCTGTGTCTGTGGCTGAGGCGCCGCCTCCTGGGCTCCGCCCCGGACCCCGCCCCTCAAACGCAAACGGGGCCGGTTAACCGATTTGCATCTGCCGGGGGGCCTCACGTAACGTTGGGTTTACCGACGCGGGGTGGAGCAGCTCGGTAGCTCGCTGGGCTCATAACCCAGAGGTCGCAGGTTCAAATCCTGTCCCCGCTACTGAAGGCCCAGGGCCCGGATCCAATGGATCCGGGCCCTGAGTCGTTTCCGGGCGTGAAGCGGAAACGCGAAGCGGTACGCAGAAGGGCCCGGACCCCCGTGGGGTCCGGGCCCTTCCGGCGTTCTCCGGGGTCAGGCGGCCGCGCAGTTCGGGCAGACCCCGCGGTAGGTCACCTCGACCGCGGACACGACGAAGCCGAAGCGCTCCGTGTCCGGCAGGTCGGCCAGCGGGTTGCCCGCCGGATGGACGTCGCGGATCGCGCCGCACTGGGCGCAGACCAGGTGCTGGTGGGGCCGGTGGGCGTTCGGGTCGTACCGCTTGGCGCGTCGGTCCGTGGAGACCTCGAGGACCTCGCCGAGGGTGACGAGCTCGCCCAGCGTGTTGTAGACGGTCGCGCGCGAGATCTCGGGCAGTTTGGCCACGGCGCGCGCGTGCACCTCGTCGGCCGTCAGGTGCACGTGGTCACCGTCGAGCACCTCGGCCACGACACGCCGCTGCGCCGTCATGCGCCAGCCGCGTCCGCGGAGTCGTTCCAGCAGGTCACTCATGGGCACCAGCCTAACAGCGAGGGGACTCGGTGTAACTCCCGAACCAGTGCGGACTTGGATGCTTACTTGACTTAGACAAAGTCCATCGTAGGATCGGGTACGGCGAACGCCAAGGACAGGACATCCAGGAATGACGCAGGAGGCGCACGTGACGCAGGGACCGCTCACCACGGAGGCCGGGGCTCCGGTCGCCGACAACCAGAACAGCGAGACCGCCGGCGTCGGAGGCCCCGTTCTGGTCCAGGACCAGCTGCTGCTGGAGAAGCTCGCGCACTTCAACCGCGAGCGCATCCCGGAGCGCGTGGTGCACGCCCGCGGCGCCGGCGCCTACGGCACCTTCACGCTGACCCGCGACGTCTCGCAGTGGACCCGTGCCAAGTTCCTGTCCGAGGTCGGCAAGGAGACCGAGACCTTCCTGCGCTTCTCCACCGTCGCGGGCAACCTCGGCTCGGCCGACGCGGTGCGCGACCCCCGCGGCTGGGCGCTGAAGTTCTACACCGAAGAGGGCAACTACGACCTCGTCGGCAACAACACCCCGGTGTTCTTCATCAAGGACGCCATCAAGTTCCCCGACTTCATCCACACCCAGAAGCGCGACCCGTACACCGGCTCGCAGGAGGCGGACAACGTCTGGGACTTCTGGGGTCTGTCGCCCGAGTCGACCCACCAGGTGACCTGGCTGTTCGGCGACCGCGGCATCCCGGCGTCCTACCGCCACATGAACGGCTACGGCTCGCACACGTTCCAGTGGAACAACGAGGCCGGCGAGGTCTTCTGGGTCAAGTACCACTTCAAGACCGACCAGGGCATCAAGAACCTCACCCAGGCCGAGGCCAACCAGCTCGCCGGCGAGGACCCCGACTCCCACCAGCGCGACCTGCGCGAGTCCATCGAGCGCGGCGACTTCCCGACCTGGACCGTGCAGGTCCAGATCATGCCCGCGGCCGATGCGGCGGCCTACCGCTTCAACCCGTTCGACCTCACCAAGGTGTGGCCGCACGAGGACTACCCGCCGATCGAGATCGGCAAGCTGGAGCTCAACCGCAACCCGGAGAACGTCTTCGCCGAGGTCGAGCAGTCGATCTTCTCCCCGGCGCACTTCGTCCCCGGCATCGGTCCCTCCCCGGACAAGATGCTCCAGGGCCGCCTCTTCGGCTACGGCGACGCCCACCGCTACCGCGTCGGCATCAACGCCGACCACCTGCCGGTGAACCGCCCGCACGCCACCGAGGCGCGCACCAACTCCCGCGACGGCTACCTGTACGACGGCCGCCACAAGGGTGCGAAGAACTACGAGCCCAACAGCTTCGGCGGCCCGCACCAGACCGACCGCCCGCTGTGGCAGCCCATCGACGTGACCGGTGGCACCGGCAACCACGCCGCCGCCGTGCACAGCGAGGACAACGACTTCGTCCAGGCCGGCAACCTCTACCGCCTCTACTCGGAGGACGAGAAGGCCCGTCTGGTCGAGAACCTGTCCGGCTTCATCGCCAAGGTCTCGCGCGACGACATCGTCGAGCGCGCGATCAACAACTTCCGCCAGGCGGACGGCGACTTCGGCAAGCGGCTGGAGGCCGCGGTCCAGGCCCTTCGCGGCTGAAACGGATCGCTTGCCGTTGCGTGACGCCGGGCCGGAACCCTCCTCGGAGGGTTCCGGCCCGGCGCCGTTCGTGACGAGGTGCCCGCGCGCCCGATTGCCTACGCGGAGACCGTGCGCCGTGCCGGTACCCAGCAGCGGATGACGTCGCGCACGGACACGATGCCCACCGGGCCGCCGTTCTCCAGCACGATCAGGTGCCGGAAACCGCCGTGCGCCATCGCCTCGGCAGCCTCCTGCACGGTGGCGTCCGGAGTGCAGAAGACGACGTTGTTGGTGGTGTGCGCACCCACGGACTCCCGGTCGGGATCGTGGCCCGCGCCGATCGAGTTGAGGATGTCGCGCTCGGTCAGGATGCCGATTCCGCTGTGGTCGGGGTCGAGGACGACGGCCGCGCCGACGCGCCGGCCGGACATCAGGCAGGCCGCCTGCCGGAGGGTGTGTGCGGGTCCGAGGGTGAGGATCACGGTGCTCATTGCGTCACGGACGAGCATGAAGAGAGCCACCTCCTGGGGTGAGCCCCCCGCTTGGGCGGGTGTGCCGGTGAAGCCTTTAGAGAAAGGCTTCACAAGCGCACAAGCGTGGGGAGTCTCAGATTCCCACGGACACGGAGGGCCAGCAAGAAGGCGCGCAAAGGAGCGTGCCGGCGCACAAATGCCCTCAGGAGCGCGGAGTTTCAGGCGCGCGGGCGCAGCAGGCCGAGCATCTCCTCGTGGAGCAGCCCGTTCGAGGCCGCCGCGTTCCCGCCGTCCACACCGTCCACCCCGTCGAGGCTGGTGAACCGGCCGCCCGCCTCCTGGACGACGACCGCGATGGCGGCCATGTCCCAGAGGTTCAGCTCGGGCTCGGCGCACAGGTCCAGCGAGCCCTCCGCGACCATCATGTAGGGCCAGAAGTCCCCGTACCCACGGGTACGCCAGCACGCGCGGGTCAGGTCCAGGAACCCGGCGAGCCGGCCCTGCTCCTCCCAGCCGCTCAGCGAGGAGTACGCGAACGAGGCGTCGCCCAGTCCCGCCACCTTCGAGACGCCGATCGCGGTGGTCTCGCCGAGCGCGCCGCCCGCGTACGCCCCCTGCCCCTCGGCCGCCCACCAGCGGCGGCCCAGCGCCGGCGCGGACACCACGCCGACCACCGGCCGGAAGACGCCGTCGGCGCCCTCGGCCATCAGGGAGATCAGCGTCGCCCAGACGGGCACCCCGCGCACGTAGTTCTTCGTGCCGTCGATCGGGTCCACGACCCAGCGGCGCGGGCCGCCGCCCTGCAGGCCGTACTCCTCGCCCAGGATGGCGTCGCCGGGCCGCGCGGCCGCGATGCCCGCCCGGATGATCTCCTCGGCGGCCTGGTCCGCCTCGCTCACCGGGGTCATGTCCGGCTTCGTCTCGACCTTCAGGTCGAGGGCGCGGAACCGCTCCATCGTGGCGGCGTCCGCCGCGTCGGCGAGTTCGAGGGCAAGGCGCAGGTCATCGTCATACTCGGGCATGCCCGAACAGTATCGAGACTCCCGGACCCGGGCGAACGTCGTCCACAGTGCGGCCCCGACGCGCCCTTGACAGGATCTGTCGACCCGTCAACTCTGGCCGGAGAGCCGATCGGGGAGGCGAGGGATGCCGGCAGCCCGGGAGTCCTTACTGGAGGCGGCGGGAGCGGCGCTCTCCGCGCGCCCCTGGCCGTCCGTGCGCATGGTCGACGTGGCCGCGGCCGCCGGGGTGTCCCGGCAGACCCTCTACAACGAGTTCGGCGGCAAGGCGGGCCTGGGCAGCGCCTTGGTCCGGCGCGAGGCCGACCGGTACCTCGACGGTGTGGACCGGGCCCTGTCCGCCCCGGTGCAGGCCGCCGAACGGCTCGCCGCCGTCGCGGAGTGGACCGTACGCGCGGCCCGCGCACATCCCCTCGTACGGGCCCTGCTCACCGGCAGCTGGGACGCTGGCCTGCCCGCCGCGGGACGCCGGGCGCCCGGGCCCGGTGAGCTGGCCCGGGCCGTACGCGACCGGGCGGCCGCCGCGCTCACGCCGGGGGAGGGCCCGCAGCGGTGCGAGCTCGCCGTGCGCCTCGCCCTGTCCTACGTGGTCGCCCCGGGGGAGGAGCCGGGGGCGGCCGAACTGCTCGGGCTGCTCCGGCAGCTCAGTGCGCCGACCCGGACAGCTGGAGCCCGATGACCCCCAGGATGACCAGCGTGATCGAGACGAGCTTGAGGGTGGAGACCAGGTCGCCGAGGAAGACCATGCCGTAGATCGCGGTCCCGGCCGCGCCGATGCCCGTCCAGACCGCGTACGCCGGTCCCACGTCCAGCTTCTTGAGGGCCAGCGTCAGCAGACCGAAGCTGCCGAGCGCGAAGCACGCGAAGGCGACGGTCGGCCACAGCCGGGTGAATCCGTGGGAGAGCTTGAGGCAGACCGCGAAACCGGTCTCCAGGAGTCCCGCGACCACGACCAGCAGCCACGCCATGTCGAATGCCTCCCCGCGTCACATGACATCACGTCACTTGGTGGGATTATGCATTTATCCAGACCCGCCCCTCGACAAACACAGCAAACCCCGCCGGGCGGTCAGTCGCCTTCGCGACGCTCCCGCGTCTGCAGCAGCCGCCGCAGCGAATACAGCCGCGCCGGGTCCGCGTGTCCGTCCTCCACCCACGTGTCGAGCGCGCAGTCCGGCTCGTCGTGGCTGCACGCGCGCGGGCACCCCTCCGTCCCCGGCACCAGCTCCGGGAAGGCCAGGATCACCCGTGACGGGTCCACGTGGTGCAGGCCGAAGGAGCGCACGCCCGGGGTGTCGATGACCCAGCCGTCGCCGCCCGGCAGCGGCAGCGCGAGCGCCGAGGTGGTGGTGTGCCGGCCGCGGCCGGTCACCGAGTTGACCACTCCGGTGGCGCGCTGGCGGCCCTCGGCGACCAGCGAGTTCACCAGCGTGGTCTTGCCGACGCCCGAGTGGCCGACGAAGGCGGTGATCCGGCCGTTGAGGTGCTCGCGCACCCGGTCGGCCGCGTCGCCCGCCGCCAGCTCCTCTCGGTTGGTCACGACGTACTTCAGCCCGAAGGTCGAGTAGATCTCCAGGATCTTGTCCGCGGAGGTCAGATCGGACTTGGTGAGCACCAGCAGCGGCTCCAGCCCGGCGTCGTACGCCGCCACCAGGCAGCGGTCGATCATCCGGGGCCGCGGCTCCGGGTCGGCCAGCGCCGTGACGATGGCCAGCTGGTCGGCGTTGGCGACGACCACCCGCTCGTAGGGGTCGTCGTCGTCGGCCGTGCGCCGCAGGACGGACTTGCGCTCCTCGATCCGCACGATGCGGGCCAGGGTGTCCTTCTTGCCGGACAGGTCACCGACGATCCAGACCCTGTCGCCGACCACCGCCGCCTTGCGGCCGAGCTCGCGGGCCTTCATCGCGTGCACGGAACGGCCCTCGACCAGGCAGGTCAGCCGGCCGCGGTCGACGGTCAGGACGAAGCCCTCGGCCGCGTCCTCGTGCTTGGGCCGGATGCTCGTACGCGGCCGGTTGCCCTTGGGGTTCGGGCGCTGCCGGATGTCGTCCTCGTCGGTGTGCTTGCCGTACCTGCGCATGACGGGCCCTACGCTCCCGCACCCGCTCCGGGCGTACCGGAACCCCCTGCGTCCCCGGCGAGCATGTCCGTCCACATCTGCGGGAAGTCCGGCAGGGTCTTCGCGGTCGTCGCCACGTTCTCGATCTGTACGCCCTCCACCGCCAGGCCGATCACCGCGCCCGCGGTGGCCATCCGGTGGTCGTCGTACGTGTGGAACACGCCGCCGTGCATCCGGCGCGGCCGGATGCGCAGGCCGTCCTCGGTCTCGGTGACGTCGCCGCCGAGCGCGTTGATCTCCTTGGTCAGCGCGGCCAGCCGGTCCGTCTCGTGCAGCCGCAGGTGCGCGACCCCGCGCAGCACCGACTCGGAGTCGGCCAGGGCCGCCACCGCCGCGATGCCCGGGGTGAGCTCGCCGACCTCGCTCAGGTCCACGTCGATGCCGTGGATCTTGCCCGAGCCGGTGAACACCAGGCCCGCGTCGGTCAGCTCACAGGAGCCGCCCATCTCCGTGAAGATCCGGCGCAGCGCGTCACCGGGCTGGGTGGTGCGGCGCGGCCAGTCCGGGACGGTGACCGTGCCGCCGGTGATCAGGGCCGCGGCCAGGAAGGGCTGGGCGTTGGACAGGTCCGGCTCCACGACCATGTCGCGGCCGAGCAGGGCGCCGGGGGAGACCCGCCACACGTTCTTCTCGCCGCCGGCCTCGGGAGTGTCGACCTGGGCGCCCGCGGCGCGCAGCATCTCCACGGTCATCCGGATGTGCGGCATCGACGGCAGGGTGGCACCCACGTGCCGGACCTCGACGCCCTGGTTGAAGCGCGGGGCGGAGAGCAGCAGCGCGGAGACGAACTGCGAGGAGTTGCTGGCGTCGATCTCGACCGTGCCGCCCTCCAGGGCCCCGCCGCCCTGGACGGTCATGGGCAGCGCACCCCGGCCGTCGTCGTCGATCCGGGCGCCGAGCGTGCGCAGGGCGCTGATGACCTGGCCGAGCGGGCGTTCGTAGGAGCGCGGGTCGCCGTCGAAGCGGACGTCCCCGTCGGCGAGGGTGGCGACGGGCGGCAGGAAGCGCATGACGGTGCCGGCGTTGCCGACGTCCACGGTCGTCGGGCCGTGCAGGGCCGCCGGGATGATCCGCCAGGCCTCGCCGCCCACTGCGCCGTCGGTGGAACCGGCGGAGCTGGAGGAGACGGTCTCCTCGATGCCGACGCCCAGCGCGCGCAGCGCGTCGGACATCAGCTGGGAGTCGCGCGAGCGCAGCGGGCGGCGCACCCAGCCCGGCTCGGCGGCGAGCGCGGCGAGCACGAGGGCGCGGTTGGTGACCGATTTGGACCCCGGCACCGTGACGGTGGCGTGGACGGTCCCATCGGCGAGCGGAGCGGGCCAGAGGGCAGGGAGCGCGGGGGTCTCGGTCATGGCCCCCACTTTAGTGGCTTCCCCAGGCCCCAGATCTTGATCCGCGTCCGGTCTCACGGGGTGGTCACAGGGCGAGCAGCCAGCGGCCGCCGCCGACCAGCGAGCACAGCGCGACGACGTGGAAGAACATCAGCCACACCACCGGGTGCAGGTGGGTGAGGCGGCCCAGCTGGTCGGCGTCGGAATCCGGGGCTCCGCCATGCCTGCGCTTGGCCCCCAGCTCGAAGACCGGCCGGACCCCGCCGAGCAGCAGGAACCACACCACCAGGTAGGCGAAGGCGGCCTGCACCTCGGCCGGAGCCAGCCAGGACACCAGCAGGAAGGCCCCGCCCGTCAGCACCACGGTCAGCGCCCCGTACGCGTTCCGGATCATCACCAGCATCGCCACCAGCAGGACGGTGGCCGCCCACAGCAGCAGCGTGATCCGGTGCGCGGACAGCAGGGCCGCCCCGCCGAGCCCGAGCAGCGAGGGCGCCGTGTACCCGCCGGCGGCGGTCAGGATCATGCCGAGCCCGGTCGGCTTGCCCCGGCTGACGGTGACCCCGCTCGTGTCCGAGTGCAGCCGTATCCCGCTCAGGCGCCGCCCGGTCAGCAGCGCCAGCAGGCCGTGCCCGCCCTCGTGCGCGATGGTGATGGCGTTGCGCGAGAGCCGCCACAGCGGCCGGGGCCCCACGGCGGCCAGCGCGACCAGGCCGGTCACGATCACCAGCCACCGGTCGGGCGCGGCCTGTATGCCCGTGAGCCGGTCCCACAGACCGGCCGTCGTGCTGCTGTCCATAAGGTGGCGGACTCCTTGCGGTGGTGTACGGGTGGCATGGCAGTGTGACAGCCATGTGCGGACGGTATGCGGCGAGTCGTAAGCCCGAGGATCTCGTGGAGGCCTTCGGCATCGAGAAGTGGGAGCCCGAGGAGGCCCTGGCCCCCGATTTCAACGTGGCGCCGACGAAGGAGGTCCACGTGGTCCTCGACCGTCCCCTCAAAGACGCCTCGCACCCGCGTCCGGTTCGCCAGCTGCGCACCCTGAAATGGGGTCTGGTCCCCTCCTGGGCGCAGAACCCCGACGGCGCCGCCCGGATGATCAACGCCCGGTCCGAGACCCTGCACGAGAAGCCGTCCTTCCGCCGCCCCTTCGCGCAGCGCCGCTGCATCGTCCCCGCCGACGGCTACTACGAGTGGGTCACCGCCCACGACGAGCGGCAGCTGGAGGTGGAGGGGAAGAAGAAGAGGGCCCGCAAGCAGCCCTACTTCGTGCTCCCCTCCGACGGCTCCGTCTTCGCCATGGCCGGGATATACGAGTTCTGGCGCGACCGGACCCTGCCCGACGAGCACCCGCTGGCCTGGTGGGTCACCTGCTCGGTGATCACCACCGAGGCCGAGACGACGCCCCTGGGCGTGCCCCCGGCCGAAGGACCGCGCTCGCTGTCCGAGATCCACCCGCGCATGCCGCTGATGCTGACCCCGGACCGCTGGGACGCCTGGCTGGACCCCGCGAACACCGACACCGAGGGCTCCCTGAGGGAGCTGCTGACGCCGCCGCCGGGCGGGCTGATGCGGGCCTACCCGGTGTCCACCGCCGTGAGCAACGTGCGCAACAACGGGCCGGAGCTGCTGGAAGAGCTGGCCGCGCCGGAGGAGGCGACCCTCTTCTAGCCCCCGCCCCGGGCAGGATGGGGCGCATGACCACGCGTACCGAGAGCGTAGACACCCCGGCGGGCGAGGCCCGCATCACCTGGCACACCGCCCGCGCGGCGAAGCTCGTGCTCGCCGTCAGCCACGGCGCCGGCGGCGGCATCGAGGCCCGCGACCTCCAGGCGCTGGCCGTCGCCCTGCCCGCCCGCGGCATCACGGTCGCGCTGGTCGAACAGCCCTGGCGGGTCGCCGGGAAGAAGGTCGCCGCCGCGCCCAAGGTGCTGGACGAGGGATGGCGCGCGCTGTGGCCGGCGCTCGCGAAGCCCGGACTGCCGGTGGTCGCGGGCGGCCGCAGCGCCGGGGCCCGGGTGGCCTGCCGGACCGCCGCCGAGCTCGGCGCCGCCGGCGTGCTGGCGCTGGCCTTCCCGCTGCACCCGCCGGGCCGGCCCGAGAAGTCCCGGGCCGCGGAGCTCACCGGGGCCGGCCGGCCCACGCTCGTGGTCCAGGGCGCCAGGGACCCCTTCGGGCGCCCCGGGGAGTTCCCCGAGGGAGAGCACGCGCTGGTGGAGATCCCGTACGGCGATCACGGTTTCGCCGTCCCGAAGAAGGCGGACCTCACCCAGGACGAGGCCCTCGGGAAGATCACCGCGGCGGTCGCCGCATGGCTCCTGGAGCTCCCGGCCGGGACGTAGCGGGAGCGGGGAGGAAGCGGAAGGCCCGAAAACCCGGCCGGTACGCGGGAATGCGCCGCCCGGCCCTTCTGTTGTCTCGGATGTCGGTACGTACGGGAACTTGTCGGAGGAGAGGGAGCGCATGACCCAGGTCATCAGTCAGAACCGTCGGCAGGCCGCTGACCTGGACTGGACTGTTCTTCCTGCCCCCAAGCGCAGCACGCTTCGGGCGGCGGAGGGCCGGGAAGGTCGACTATTCTCCGATTCGAGCGGGTCCGCTTTCGGAGCCGCCACGCAGTCGGAGGAGGTGGGTCCTGTCGCTGGGACCGACGAAGGCCACGCGGAGGAGACGACCCCGGAGCGCAATGCGCGCTTCGAGCGGGACGCCCTCGGCTACCTCGACCAGATGTACTCGGCCGCGCTGCGCATGACGCGCAACCCGGCCGACGCCGAGGACCTGGTCCAGGAGACGTACGCGAAGGCATACGCGTCCTTCCACCAGTTCCGCGAGGGCACCAACCTGAAGGCGTGGCTGTACCGCATCCTGACCAACACGTTCATCAACTCCTACCGCAAGAAGCAGCGCGAGCCCCAGCGCAGCGCCGCGGAGGAGATCGAGGACTGGCAGCTGGCGCGCGCCGAGTCGCACATGTCGACGGGACTGCGCTCCGCCGAGTCGCAGGCGCTCGACCACCTGCCCGATTCGGACGTGAAGGAAGCGCTCCAGGCCATCCCCGAGGAGTTCCGCATCGCGGTCTACCTTGCCGACGTAGAGGGCTTTGCGTACAAGGAGATCGCGGACATCATGGGTACACCCATCGGTACGGTCATGTCGCGACTGCACCGTGGCCGCCGTCAACTCCGCGGAATGCTGGAGGACTATGCCCGCGAGCGCGGGCTGGTTCCCGCGGGCGCGGGAGATGCGAACGACCGGAAAGGCTCGGGCTCATGAGTTGCGGAGAGCCGCACGAGACAGAGTGCTCTGAGGTCCTGGACCACCTGTACGAGTTCCTCGACCATGAGATGCCCGACAGCGACTGCACGAAGTTCGAGACCCACTTCGGCGAGTGCAATCCCTGTCTGGAGAAGTACGGCCTGGAGCAGGCCGTGAAGAAGCTGGTCAAGCGCTGCTGCGGGTCGGACGACGTGCCGACCGACCTGCGGTCGAAGGTGATGGGCCGGATCGAGCTGATCCGGTCGGGGCAGGCCGTGCCCGATCACGACGTCACCGCCGACGTCACCGCCGAGAACCCGGCCCCCGGCTGACCTGATCGGCGCAGCACGGAACAACCGCCCCCGGAAGAGCATTTCGTTCACCCGAATGTGCTAATCCGGGGGCGTCCACATGGCGCAATACGAAAATGTGGCCCACCCCGCGCGGGGCCCCACCTATTCTCCCCATTCGGTACCGGTGCGACGCGGTACCCGGCTTGAACGGCCCAGGGGAGGAGGGTGTCATGCGGGCACTTCCGCCGATGGCGCGCGGATACGTCCTGGGCGCCGTCCTCGCGGCCGCGGCGTGCGTCGCCCCCGCCCTCACGGATTCCGGTACGCCCTGGGCGGCCGTCGTCCTGCTCGCCCTGCTCTACCTCGCCTGTGAACTCGTGAAGGTCTGCCGGCTGCTGGGCAGCCGGGTGCCCGAGGGCATCGGCTCCTTCTTCCCCGTGGTGCTCGCCGCCGTCTTCCTCCTGCCGCCCGCCGCCGCCGCGCTCGTGGCGCTGCCCGGCGGATTCGCGGGGGCCGTCGCCGAGCGGCCCGCCCGGGTGCGCCGGGTGTGGCACGGCGCGCAGCAGGCCATCGCCGCCTGGGCCGCCGGCCGGGCGTACGGGCTGCTGCGCGGTCCGGACGCCCTCGGCGGAGGCCCTTCCGCGGGGTCCGGTCCCCCCGGGTGGGTGGCGGACTTCCCCTACGTGATGTTTCCCGCAGCGGCCGCGGCCGCCGTCTTCTGCCTGGTGCTCACCGCCCTCGACGGCGGCATCCTGGCCACCGCCGAACGCCGCCCCGCCGCCACCGCCTGGAGCGGACTGCTCACCCTCTCCCTCGCCCCGCACTGCGTCCACGGCCTCGCCGGACTGATGATGGCCGTCATGTGGCGCAGCCCGTACGGGCTCCCGGCCGCGCTGCTCGTCCTGCTGCCGATGTACATCTCCTGCTGGGTCTTCGCCCAGTACCACCGCGAGCGCGCCGCCCACCGAGCCACCATCCGCGCCCTCGTCCAGGCCGTCGACATCAAGGACCGCTACACCCGCGGCCACAGCGAACGGGTCGGCCAGGCCTCCGCGATGATCGCCCGCGAGCTGGGCATGGCCGACGACCGGATGGAAGTCGTCCGGATCGCCGGGATCCTCCACGACGTGGGCAAACTGGGCGTCCCCACCCGGCTGCTGCGCAAGGACGGGCCGCTCACCCCGGAGGAACGCCGGATCATCGAGCTGCACCCCGAGTACGGGCACGAGATGGTGCGCGGCATCGGCTTCCTCGGCGAGGCCCGGTCCGCGATCCTGCACCACCACGAACGGGTCGACGGCTCCGGCTACCCGTACGGGCTGACCGGCGAGCAGATCCCGGTACTGGCCCGGGTGGTGGCGGTGGCCGACGCCTTCGACGCGATGACCTCGACCCGCTCCTACAGCCGGGCCCGGCCGGTGCCGGTGGCCCTGGCCGAGCTGGACCGGTGTGCCGGGGCCCAGTTCGACCCGGCGATGGTGCGGGCCCTGACCGGGGCCATCGGCCGGCACGGCTGGCACCCGGTGGTCACCTCGGACGAGGACCTCCAGGTGATCAGAGCCGGCGCTCCCACCGGGGCCGCGGGTACCGGGGCGCCGCCTCCGCCGGCCCTGCCGGGTCTGCCGGCGCAGGGCTCCGGTCCTGCCGACGAGACGGCCGGGCCCCCCGGGAGCGCCCGCACGGCCGGGTCCCCCGCGAGGGCGGCCCTGGGCGTCCTTCCCGCGCAGGAGGCGACGCCCGCCGGCGCGGACGGCCCCGGGAAGGCGGCTCCGCCCGCCGCCGGGACGCCCCCGGCCGCGCGGCCCGGCCGCGACGCGGACGGTGCCGGGGCGGGCGGATGAGGGCCGCGGCCGTGTGGACGGTGCGGGGGGCCGCGGCCGTGCTCACCGTCGTCGCCCTCGGGCACACCCTGTGGAACGGAGTCGTCGAGCCCGGTGCGGCCCTGGCCTTCGGCGCGCTGATCGCCGTCGGCGAGCTCGCCCGCCGGGACCGGCAGGACGGCTCCGTCGACCGGCTGCCCGCACCCCTCGGCTCCGCCGGCGCCCTCGCCTACGCCCTGCTCGGCCAGAACGCCGGCCAGCCCACCCGGCACGGGGTCCTCCAGATCGTCGCGGTCGTCGTCGCGGCGGCCCTCGCCGGGATCGTCCCGCACATCGCCCGGGGCCGCGGCCCGGCCCTCGACCACCTGTCCCGCCGGGTGCTCACCGCCGGATTCGCCGCCGTCTGTTTCCAGCCGCTCTACAACTCCGGCCGGCTGGAGGAGCGGGTGGGCCAGGGCCCGTACCTCGTCGTCTTCCTGCTCGGCCTCCTCGGCCTCACCGCCCTGTGCGACGCCGTCCTCGCCGCCGCGCTGGCCGGGGCCCGCACCGGCTGGCCGTACGGACCGCTGCTGCGCGACGAGCTGCGCGCCCAGCTCGGGATCGGCGCGGCGATCTGCGCCACCGGGGTCGTGATGGCGCTCGGCGCGGCCGTGGCGGGCCTGTGGGCCATACCGGTCTTCAGCGTGCCACTGCTGCTGACCCAGCTGTCCTTCCACCGGATCACCGCGATCCGCACCACCTACCGCCAGACCATCACCTCCCTGGCCCGCGCCACCGAGATCGCCGGCTGCACCCGGCCGGGCCACGCCCGCCGGGTCGCCGCCCTGAGCTGCGCCGTCGGCCGGGAGCTGGGCCTGTCGGAGCGGGAGCTCACGGTGCTGGAATACGCCGCTCTGATGCACGACATCGGCCAGCTCTCCCTCGTCGACCCGGTCCCGGACGGGGCCACGGCCGGGCTGCCCGCCGCCGAGGCCCGCCGGATCGCCGGGCTCGGCGGGGAGGTGGCCCGGCAGACCGGGGTGCCCGCCGAGGTCGCCGTGGTGGTGGAGCGGCAGGCGGAGCCGTACCGGCAGCAGCCCGTCTTGGCCCGCATCGTGCGCACCGTGAACGCGTACGAGGACCTCACCGGCGCCGCCGGCGGGAGCCGTCACCCGGGCGGCTCACTGGCCGCCCTGGAACAGCTCCGCCTGGGCACCGGGCACGATTACCAGCCGGAGGTCGTGGAGTGTCTTGCGAGGGTTCTGGCCAGGGGTGGACGTGACAGAGTTGTTCCTGTCCGACCGGGGTAACCCATGGGTAATGAGCGGCCGTCCGAGTGGGCATGGTTGGATGCCAGTAAGAGTGTCCGCAAGGCTGCACCGTTGTCCCCCAGCCACCGCTGGGAGGGTGCCCCCAGGCAGGCGGGAATCGTGAGGATCTTCGGGAAGGTACGGCATCGGCCCTCCGCCTCGTGGCGGCAGGCCACCGACCGCGCGTTCACGCTGATCGGCGACGGGCGGTACGAGGACGCGGGCGCGCTCCTGACGAGAGCGGCGGACCTGGAGCCCTGGCTGTCCGAGTCCTGGTTCAATCTGGCCCTGCTGCACAAGTTCCGGCACGACTGGGAGCAGGCACGGGCCGCCGGACTGCGCGCCGTGGCCCTGCTGGACCGGGAGACCGGCGCCCCGGACTGGTGGAACGTCGGCATCGCCGCGACCGCGCTGCAGGACTGGCCGCTGGCCCGGCGGGCCTGGCAGGCGTACGGGCTGAAGGTGCCCGGCGACGCGCACGGCGCGGGCGGCAAGGGCAGCGGCGAACCGGTCGGCATGGAGCTCGGCAGCGCCGCCGTGCGGCTCTCGCCGGAGGGCGAGGCCGAGGTGGTCTGGGGGCGCCGGCTGGACCCGGCCCGGCTGGAGGTCCTGTCGATCCCGCTGCCGTCCTCCGGGCGGCGCTGGGGCGAGGTCGTGCTCCACGACGGGGTCCCGCACGGCGAGCGGGTCACCGCGGCCGGCCCCTCGTACCCCGTCTTCGACGAGATCGAGCTGTGGGCGCCGTCGCCGGTGCCGACCTGGGTGGTGCTGCTGGAGGCGGCCACCGAGGCGGACCGTGACGCGCTGGAGCAGCTGGCCTCGGACGCGGGCTTCGCCGCCGAGGACTGGTCCTCGTCGGTGCGGCTGCTGTGCCGGACCTGCTCGGAGAGCGAGATGCCGAGCGACGAGGGCGACGGCGAGCACCTGGATCCGCACGACCACAGCGAGCCGGGGCACCCCGGACCGCTGGGGCACCGTACGGCCGGCTCCGGCTCCCTGTGGGTGCCCGAGCGCGAATGCGGCATCGCGGCGCCGGCCGGGCTGGTGCGCGGACTGCTCGACGGCTGGGTCGCGGACAGCCCGGAGACCCGTGAGTGGCGGGATCTCGAAGAAGTCTGCTGAGCCGGGCCGTAGGCTGTACGGGCACATCGGTGGCCATTGGCGACCACCGGTGACTTGGACTTACGGAAGGCGTACGGCGGACATGTCGCAGCAGGAGAACGAGGTTGTCGAGGTCGTGAACGACGGGTACGTCGTGGACACGGAGGACTGTGCGGAGCGCGAGCTCGCCCACCGTGAGCGCGGCACCGCCCGCCCGATCACCGTCGTCGGCAACCCGGTCCTGCACAGCGAGTGCAAGGACGTCACCGAGTTCGGCGGCGAGCTGGCGCAGCTGATCGACGACATGTTCGCCAGCCAGAAGGCCGCCGAGGGCGTGGGCCTCGCCGCGAACCAGATCGGCGTGGACGCGAAGGTCTTCGTCTACGACTGCCCGGACGACGACGGGGTGCGCCACACCGGCGTCGTCGTCAACCCGAAGCTCGTCGAGCTGCCCGCGGGCACCCGGGTGCTGGACGACTCGAACGAGGGCTGCCTGTCGGTCCCGACGGCGTACGCCTCGCTGGCCCGCCCGGACTACGCCGAGGTCGAGGGCCAGGACGCCCAGGGCAACCCGATCAAGGTGCGCGGCACCGGCTACTTCGCCCGCTGCCTCCAGCACGAGACGGACCACCTGTACGGCTACCTCTACATCGACCGCCTCTCGAAGCGGGACCGCAAGGACGCCCTGCGGCAGATGGAAGAGGGCACCCCGCGCTACGAGACCGTCCCCAACGCGTAGCCCCTCGGCCGGCTAGGCGGCCTGCGGGCCCCGGAAGGCGCGCCGGAAGGAATTCGGCGTGGTGCCCAGGGTCCGCAGGAAGTGGTGGCGCAGGGCGGCCGCGTTGCCGAAGCCGGAACGGCCGGCGATGGCGTCCACCGTCTCGTCGGTCGACTCCAGCAGTTCCTGGGCCAGCAGGACCCGCTGCCGCAGCACCCACTTGTACGGGGTGGTGCCGGTCTCCTGGAGGAAGCGGCGGGCGAAGGTGCGCGGTGACATGTGCGCGCGCTCCGCGAGCTGCTCGACGGTGATCTCCTCCTCCAGGTGGCGGGCCATCCACTCGATCACCTCGCCCACGGTGTCGCAGGAGGTGCGCGGCAGCGGCCGCTCGATGTACTGGGCCTGCCCGCCGTCCCGGTGGGGCGGTACGACCATCCGCCGCGCGATGGTGTTGGCCACCTCGGCCCCGTGCTCCTGGCGGACGAGGTGCAGGCAGGCGTCGATGCCGGAGGCGGTGCCGGCGGACGTGATCACCGGGCCCGCGTCCACGTAGAGCACGTCCGGGTCGACCAGCGCCCGCGGGAAGCGCCCGGCCAGCGTCGCGGCGTGCATCCAGTGCGTGGTGCAGTGCCGGCCGTCCAGCAGCCCCGCCGCCCCGAGCACGTAGGCGCCGCTGCACACGCTGAGCACCCGCGCTCCCCGGTCCACCCCGCGGCGCAGCGCCTCCAGCAGCGGTTCCGGGAACGTACGGTTGCCCGCGTCGCGGAAGGCGGGCACGCAGATCAGGTCGGCGCTCTCCAGCCGCTCCAGCCCGTGTTCGGGCGAGACCGTGAAGCCGGTGCCGGACATGGCCAGCGGACCTTCCTGCGCCGCGCACACGGCGAAGTCGTACACGGGCAGTCCGTGATCGCTGCGGTCGATTCCGAAGACTTCGCAGAAGATCCCGAACTCGAAGGGGGCGATCTCGTCGAGGAGGGCCACGGCCACGTTGGTCAGCATGACTCCAGTGTGGCAGTAATTCGCTCTTTCATGACAGTCCTGCCACTGTGCGAGTTTTCCCGGCGGGAGGACAGTAGAGACATGAACACGTTCCTGAGCTACCTCACCGTCCTTGCCTTCGCCACGCTGCTGCTCGCCCCCAGCCTGTACGGGATCCTGCGCGACCGCCGGATCGACCGGCAGCTGCGGGCCGTCGAGACCCGGCTCGTGTGGCTGCCGCGCCAGAAGGCGGGCGGCATGCCGCCCACCGTCCGCCGGCCCCGCGCCCGGCACGCCGGGATGCACTGGGGCCCGGTCGCCCACTGAGCCGGGGCGACCGTGCACACGGGCAGCAGCCGGACGATCGGGCGCCGGAAACGCGAGAAGCCGGGACGCGGTGGTGATACCGCATCCCGGCTTCGCGGCGTTACCGCGTCCAGGCCGGGGACCCCGGAGGACCGGGGACCCTAGAAGTCCTCGTCCAGGTCGACCGTGCCCTCGACCGCGACCTGGTAGGCCGACGGACGGCGCTCGAAGAAGTTGGTCAGCTCCTGGACGCCCTGCAGCTCCATGAAGGAGAACGGGTTCTGCGAGCCGTACACGGGGGCGAAGCCGAGGCGGACCAGACGCTGGTCCGCGACGCACTCCAGGTACTCGCGCATCGACTCGGTGTTCATGCCCGGCAGACCGTCGCCGCACAGGTCGCGGCCGAACTGCAGCTCCGCCTCCACGGCCTCCTTGAGCATGTCGGTGACCTGCTGCTGGAGGGCGTCGTCGAAGAGCTCCGGCTCCTCCTTGCGGACCGTGTCCACGACCTCGAAGGCGAAGTTCATGTGCATGGTCTCGTCACGGAACACCCAGTTGGTGCCGGTGGCCAGGCCGTGCAGCAGGCCGCGCGAGCGGAACCAGTACACGTACGCGAAGGCGCCGTAGAAGAACAGGCCCTCGATGCACGCGGCGAAGCAGATCAGGTTCAGCAGGAAGCGGCGGCGGTCGGCCTTCGACTCCAGCCGGTCGATCTTCTCGACCGAGTCCATCCACTTGAAGCAGAACTGCGCCTTCTCGCGGATGGACGGGATCTCCTCGACCGCGTCGAACGCGGCCGCCCGGTCGTCCGGATCGGGCAGGTAGGTGTCGAGCAGCGTCAGGTAGAACTGGACGTGCACGGCCTCCTCGAACAGCTGGCGCGACAGGTACAGGCGCGCCTCCGGGGAGTTGATGTGCTTGTAGAGCGTCAGCACCAGGTTGTTCGAGACGATCGAGTCACCCGTCGCGAAGAACGCGACCAGGCGGCCGATCATGTGCTGCTCGGCCGGCGTGAGCTTCGCGAGGTCCGCGACGTCCGAGTGGAGGTCGACCTCCTCCACCGTCCACGTGTTCTTGATCGCGTCCCGGTAGCGCTCGTAGAAGTCCGGGTAGCGCATCGGGCGCAGCGTGAGCTCGAAGCCCGGGTCCAGGAGGTTCTTGTTGTCGGTGGAGCTCATTACTGGCAGGCCTCGCAGGACTCGGGGTTCTCAAGGGAGCAGGCCAGGGCGTCGGCGTCGACGGCCTGCGGAAGCGGGGTGGCGGCGGCCGGAACGGCGGACGCGGACGCGGCGCGGGCGATCTTCGTCGCGGGGCGCGAGCGCAGGTAGTACGTGGTCTTCAGACCCTGCTTCCAGGCGTACGCGTACATCGAGCTGAGCTTGCCGATGGTGGGCGTCTCCAGGAACAGGTTCAGCGACTGCGACTGGTCCAGGAACGGCGTACGGGCCGCCGCCATGTCGATCAGACCGCGCTGCGGGATCTCCCACGCCGTGCGGTACAGCTCGCGGACCTCGGCCGGGATCCAGCCGAAGCCCTGGACGGAGCCGGAGGATTCGCGCAGCGCCTCGCGGGTCTGGGCGTCCCACACGCCGAGCGCCTTCAGCTCCTCCACCAGGTAGCCGTTCACCTGGAGGAACTCACCGCTGAGCGTCTCGCGCTTGAAGAGGTTGGAGACCTGCGGCTCGATGCACTCGTACACGCCGGCGATCGAGGCGATGGTGGCCGTCGGGGCGATGGCGAGGAGCAGGGAGTTGCGCATGCCGGACTTCGCGACCCGGGCGCGCAGCGCGTCCCAGCGCTCCGGCCAGTTCAGCTCCACGTCGTAGTGGTCCGGGTGCAGGACGCCGCGCGCGGTGCGGGTCTGCTCCCAGGCCGGCAGCGGGCCGCTGCGCTCGGCCAGGTCGCACGAGGCCTCGTACGCCGCGAGCATGATGCGCTCGGAGAGCTTGGTGGAGAGGGCCTTCGCCTCGGGGGAGTCGAAGGGCAGCTTCAGCTTGAAGAAGACGTCCTGGAGGCCCATCGCGCCCAGGCCCACCGGGCGCCAGCGGGCGTTGGAGCGGCCGGCCTGCTCGGTCGGGTAGAAGTTGATGTCCACCACGCGGTCGAGGAAGGTCACGGCGGTGCGGACGGTCTCGTCCATCCGCTCCCAGTCGATCTCGCCGTCGACGACGAAGGCGCCGAGGTTGACCGAGCCGAGGTTGCAGACGGCCGTCTCGCCGTCGTTGGTGACCTCGATGATCTCGGTGCACAGGTTCGAGGAGTGCACGACCGTGCCCGGCTCGGCGGTCTGGTTCGCCGTGCGGTTGGAGGCGTCCTTGAAGGTCATCCAGCCCTGACCGGTCTGCGCGAGGGTGCGCATCATCCGGCCGTACAGGTCGCGGGCGGGCATGGTCTTGCGGGCCAGGCCGTCCGCCTCGGCCTTGCGGTAGGCGGCGTCGAACTCGTCGCCCCACAGGTCGACGAGCTCGGGCACGTCGGCCGGGGAGAACAGCGACCACTCGGCGTCCGCGTTCACGCGGCGCATGAACTCGTCCGGGACCCAGTGGGCGAGGTTCAGGTTGTGCGTACGGCGCTGGTCCTCACCGGTGTTGTCGCGGAGCTCCAGGAACTCCTCGATGTCCGCGTGCCAGGTCTCCAGGTAGACGGCGGCGGCGCCCTTGCGGCGGCCGCCCTGGTTCACGGCGGCGACGGAGGCGTCGAGGGTCTTCAGGAACGGCACGATGCCGTTGGAGTGGCCGTTGGTGCCGCGGATCAGGGAACCCCGGGCGCGGATGCGGGAGTACGACAGGCCGATGCCGCCCGCGTGCTTCGACAGGCGCGCCACCTGGTGGTAGCGGTCGTAGATCGAGTCGAGCTCGTCCAGCGGGGAGTCCAGCAGGTAGCAGGAGGACATCTGCGGGTGCCGGGTGCCGGAGTTGAAGAGGGTGGGGGAGGAGGGCAGGTAGTCGAGGCGGCTCATCAGCCGGTACAGCGAGGCCACTTCCTCGAGGGCCTGGACGCTCTCGTCCGCGGCGAGGCCACAGGCCACGCGCAGCATGAAGTACTGCGGGGTCTCGATGACCTGACGGGTGATCGGGTGGCGCAGCAGGTAGCGGCTGTGCAGGGTGCGCAGGCCGAAGAAGCCGAAGCGGTCGTCGGCGCCCTCGGCGAGGGTCAGCTCGACGAGCGAGTCGAGCCGGCTCGCGTGCGTACGGACGAACTCGGCCGTGCGGTCGGCGATGAGGCCCTCGCGGTGGCCGACCTCGACGGAGGCCGAGAAGGAGGTGGAGCCCTGGCTCGCGGCCTCGTCGCGCACGGCCAGCGTCAGCAGCCGGGCGGCGAGCTTCGAGTACGCGGGGTCCTCGGAGATCAGACCGGCGGCGGCCTCGGTGGCCAGCCCGCGGAGTTCGGCCTCGTCGGCGGCGGAGCTGCGGCCGCGGAGCGCGGCGGCGGCGACGCGCCCGGGGTCGGTGTCGGGGAGGTCCGCCGTCAGTTCGGTGAGGGTACGCAGCAGCGTGGCCCCCGGGCCCTCGGTGTTGTCGCCAGAAACGGACTCGGCGCGCGGTGCGGAAGGCGCGATGGTCACGGCGGGAGCTCTCCCTCGCTCGGCCCGGTCATCGGCGGAGCGGGGCGCGAGCGGGCGCATGCGGGCGTGGCGGGAACGCGTTCACACCGCATGGCGTCCACCGGCCCAACCGCGAGGCCCGGACGTGTCGGCACCCGGATCGGTCGAGCCGGGCGCGCTGTCGGCAGGTCATCGGACTTGGTGTCCGGTAGCCGGACACTTCATACCGTTGCGGGACAGTTCCGGATTCACACCGGATTCCCCTGCGGCGACAGCAGCCTTGAGCATACATGTGGGGGCGGCCGTATGCGGCAACCCCCACATGTAGTGTCGGCGTGGCTACAGCTTGAGTCGATACGCGAGGAGTGTCAGCCCCGGGATGGGCGCCCAGTCCCGCTCGGGAACGCGTACGAAGCCCAGTCGCGCGTAGATCCGGTGGGCGCCGGCCATGCTGTGCTGGGTCGAGAGCACGAGGCCCGTGACCCCCTCGATGGCCCGCGCCCGCTCGATGCACGCCCGCACCAACGCCTCGCCGGCGCCCTGTCCGCGCCCCTCGTGGGCGACGGCGAGCATCCGGAACTCCGCCTCGTCCGGGGCGGCGATGTCGGCGAGCGGACTGCCGGGCGCGGCGAAGGTCACCCCGCCCAGCACCCGCCCGTCCCGCTCGGCGACGAGCACCTCGGCCAGGGCGGCCCGGCCGGCGACGTCGCGCAGCACGTTCAGGTACGCGTCGTCCTCGTTGAAGTCCAGGTGCCCGTCGGCGAGGTAGGCCCGGGCGGTGATCTCACCCAGCTCCGCGAACTCGGCGGGCAGCGCCGTTCTGATGACCATGTCCATGCGGTCGAGTGTGCAGGACGGTGCCGGTGCCCGGCGCCATCGCTGATCGACCGCGCCAGGTCCGAGGTCTCGGTCCGCGCTGAGGAACGACGAAGGGCCCCGCCGTTTTGCACGGCGGGGCCCTTCGTTCCCGTCAGCAGCAGCGGAAGCCCTCGCGGGGGTCCGCCTCGCGGGCGTCCGTACGGGCGCGTTCGAAGGCGCGGCGGGTGAGGACCTCCGCGTCCGGGTCGTGGGAGCGGGCGTGGGCCACGTACCGGTCGTACGCGGCCTCCCCCGAGAACTCCCGTACGTAGAACCGGGCCCTGGCCAGCACGCTCCGTACGGTGCTCACGCCACCGGCTCCTTGACCTGCCCGCCGCCGGAATCGCGGTCCGCCGCGGCGAGCTCCGCCCGCTCCTCGGCCGTCGCGATCAGTCCGGCCGGGGCGACGATCTTCGACTCGGTCCACGGGACCTCGGAGAGGGTCGCCGACCCCGGGTCGCGGACGGCCTTCAGGCAGGTCCGGGCGGCGTCCGCGAGGACCACGATGATCAGGACGGCGAAGAAGGCGCACAGCACGCCGTCGACCGTGGCGTTGGTGACCACGGTGTGCATGTCGTCCATGTTCTTCGCCGGCGCCAGGACCTTGTCGGCGTCGATCCCGGCCTGGTACTTGTCGCGCTGGGCGAAGAAGCCGACCTTCACGTCCTCGGAGAAGATCTTCTGGTAGCTCGCGGTGAGGGTCACCGTGGCGTCCCAGACCAGCGGGACACCCGTCACCCAGGCCCACTTGAGCCGCCCGGACTTGACCAGCAGCGTGGTGCAGACGGCCAGCGCGACCGCGGCGAGCAGCTGGTTCGCGATGCCGAAGAGCGGGAAGAGCTGGTTGATGCCGCCGAGCGGGTCCTTGATGCCGACCCACAGGAAGTAGCCCCAGCCGCCGACGACGATCGCGCTCGCGAACCACACGCCGGGCTTCCAGCTGACGTCCTTGAAGGACTTGTGCACGTTGCCGAGGGTGTCCTGGAGCATGAACCGGCCCACGCGGGTACCCGCGTCGAGCGTCGTCAGGATGAACAGCGCCTCGAACATGATCGCGAAGTGGTACCAGAACGCCTTCATGCCCGCGCCGCCGATCACGGCGGAGAAGATCTCCGACATTCCGAGTGCGAAGGTCGGCGCGCCGCCCGTACGGGAGAGCAGGCTGGCTTCCTCGACGTCCTTGGCCGCCTGGGTGAGCGCCTCGGGCGAGATGGCGAAGCCGAAGTTCGTCACCGCCTGGGAGGCGGACTCGACGGTGGTGCCGATGACGCCGCCGGGGGAGTTGACGGCGAAGAAGAGGCCGGGCTCGATGATGCAGGCCGCGATGATCGCCATGACGGCCACGAAGGACTCGGTCAGCATCGCGCCGTAGCCGATCATGCGGACCTGGGTCTCCTTCTGGATCATCTTCGGGGTGGTTCCCGAGGAGACCAGGGCGTGGAAGCCGGAGAGCGCGCCGCAGGCGATGGTGATGAAGACGAAGGGGAACATCGACCCGGCGAAGACCGGTCCGTCGCCGCTCGCCGCGAAGTCGGTGACCGAGGGCATCTTCAGGGTCGGCATCGCGATGACCACGCCGAGCGCGAGGAGCGCGATGGTGCCGACCTTCATGAAGGTGGAGAGGTAGTCGCGGGGCGCGAGCAGCATCCACACCGGCAGGACCGACGCCAGGAAGCCGTACACGACCATCCAGATGACCAGCGTCTCCTTCTCCAGGGTGAAGGTGCCGGCGAAGGAGGACTCGGCGACCCAGCCGCCCGCGACGATGGCGAGCAGGAGCAGCGCGACGCCGATGACGGAGACCTCGGTGACCCGGCCCGGCCGCAGCACGCGCAGGTAGAAGCCCATGAAGACGGCGATCGGGATGGTCATGCCGATGGAGAAGACGCCCCAGGGCGAGTGCGCCAGGGCGTTGACGATGACCAGGGCCAGCACCGCCAGCAGGATGATCATGATGGCGAACACGGCGACCAGGGCGGCGGCCCCGCCGACGGGGCCGATCTCGTCCCGGGCCATCTGGCCGAGCGAACGCCCGTCGCGGCGGGTGGAGAAGAAGAGGGTGACCATGTCCTGGACGGCCCCGGCGAAGATGACGCCCGCGACGATCCAGATCGTGCCCGGCAGGTAGCCCATCTGCGCGGCGAGCACGGGTCCGACGAGCGGGCCGGCGCCGGCGACGGCGGCGAAGTGGTGGCCGAAGAGGACCCGGCGGTCGGTGGGGTGGAAGTCGACACCGTTGTCGAGGCGTTCGGCGGGGGTGGCCCGGGTGGCGTCGACCTTCAGCACGCGGTCCGCGATGAAGCGCGCGTAGAAGCGGTAGGCGATGGCGTACGAGCCCAGTGCGGCGGCCAGCAGCCACGCCGCGGAGATCTCCTCGCCGCGGGAGAGCGCGAGCACGCCCCAGCCGATGGCGCCGACGAGTCCGACGAGCACCCACACGGCGATGGACTTGGGAGAGGGCGAGCCGGGCCCGGTGGTGCCCGGACTCGCCGCATCCCGTTCTGTCCCTGTTGCTTCCGGTTCAGGCATGACCTCGTCCCCTCGTCGATCATCTGCGTAAGGGCAGGGAATCTACGGGGGATTGCCCGGTGAGCGTAAGGGTCCGTCCGCATTCCGGTATGTGAAGGAATTCGGTAGGCCGGGGTCCGGCGGGCGGGGCCGGACGGGCTCGGGCGGGGGCCGAACGTACGAGGTCAGACGGCGGGGCGCTTGAGCCGGGCGACGAACTTGTACCGGTCGCCGCGGTACACCGACCGCACCCATTCCACCGGTTCCCCGTCGGCGTCCAGGGAGTGCCGCGACAGCATCAGCATCGGCAGGCCGACGTCCGTGCCGAGCAGCCCGGCCTCGCGCGGGGTGGCCAGCGAGGTCTCGATCGTCTCCTCGGCCTCGGCCAGGTGGACGTCGTAGACCTCGGCGAGGGCCGTGTACAGGGAGGTGTACTTGGCGAGCGAACGGCGCAGCGCGGGGAAGCGCTTGGCCGACAGGTGTGTGGTCTCGATGGCCATCGGCTCGCCGCTGGCCAGGCGCAGCCGCTCGATGCGCAGCACCCGTCCGCCGGTGGTGATCTTGAGCAGTCCGGCGAGGGTGTCGTCGGCCGTCACGTAGCCGATGTCGAGGAGCTGGGAGGTCGGTTCCAGCCCCTGGGCCCGCATGTCCTCCGTGTACGAGGTCAGTTGGAGCGCCTGGGAGACCTTGGGCTTGGCGACGAAGGTGCCTTTGCCCTGGATCCGCTCCAGTCGTCCCTCTACGACCAGTTCCTGGAGGGCCTGCCGGACGGTGGTCCGCGAGGTGTCGAATTCGGCCGCGAGCGTGCGCTCCGGCGGCACCGGGGTGCCGGGCGGCAGCGTCTCGGTCATGTCGAGCAAGTGCCGCTTGAGTCGGTAGTACTTGGGAACACGCGCCGTACGGGTGGCTGCCCCGCCGTCCGGCTCCGTGGTCGCCCCTTCGGTGGCCATCGCCGCCCGCCTTCCCGACTCCAGTTTCGCTGCCGTCACCGGCTCCTCCGATATGTGCGGTCACATCGTGACACGAGTGGGGGGACAGGCCTTCTCTCTCCCCAGGTGTCGGTCCGATAACGGACCGGGCACCCGCTCATTAGACCCTTGACACCCCTAAAGGTCTAGGCCAAGCTCCAGCTACTGGTCTAAACCAATATGGATCAGATCCCGGCCCCACGGCAGTACTTCGCGTATGTCACCGCGGCGGGCGAGGGAAGTGCAGGCAGGCATCCCTGAGGAGGGTGGCGTGAAGCGCAAGCTCATCGCGGCGGTCAGTGTCGCGGGCATGATGGTCGGAGTCGCGGCGTGCGGCAACGGCGGCGACGACAAGGCGAAGACCGACGCGGGTGGCGCCAAGGAGATCACCGTCTGGGTGATGGACGGCTCCGCTCCCAAGGCCTGGATCGACGAGGTCAACAAGGAGTTCTCGGCCAAGCACCCCGGTGTCACGGTCAAGGTCGAAGAGCAGAAGTGGACCGGCATCCAGGAGAAGGTCACCACGGCCCTCTCCGAGAACAACCCGCCGGACGTCCTTGAGCTCGGCAACACGCAGACCGCCGGCTACGCGGTCACCGGCGGGCTCGCCGACCTGACGAAGGACAAGGCCAAGCTCGGCGCCGACGCCTGGCAGAAGAGCATGCTCGCCTCGGCCGAGATCGACGGCAAGCTCTACTCCGCGCCGTGGTACGCCGCGAACCGCGTCGTCATCTACGACAAGAAGGCCTACGAGAAGGCCGGCGTCACCCCGCCGAAGACCCGCGACGAGTGGATCGCCGGTCTGGAGAAGCTGAAGGCGGCCGACCCGGCCTCGCAGCCGATCTACCTGCCCGGCCAGAGCTGGTACGTCCTCGCGGGCTTCGTCTGGGACGAGGGCGGCGACCTCGCCGTCAAGGACGGCGCCAAGTGGAAGGGCGGACTGGGAACCCCGCAGGCTGCTTCCGCCGTGGAGTTCTACAAGAAGCTCCAGTCCTTCTCCACCGCCCCCAAGGACAAGGACGAGGCCAACCCGCAGCAGTCCACCGACATCGTTCCCAAGGGCGGCATCTCCTCCTGGATCGGTCTCGGCTGGGAGGCCGGCGGCGCCGAGAAGGCCCTGAAGGACGCGGGCAAGGAGGCCGACTTCGGCTACTTCCCGATCCCGGGCAAGACCGCGGACAAGACCAGCACCGTCTTCCTCGGCGGCTCGAACCTCGCGATCGCCGAGCGCTCCAAGAACAAGGAGCTCGCCAAGGAGTGGCTGGCCCTCGCCGCAGGCAAGGACCAGATGACCAAGTACGCCGCCGAGACCAAGGGCGCCCTGCTGCCGAACCAGGCCGGCGCGAACTTCACCCCGGCCGCCGGCTCCTTCGCCGAGGCCATGGGCAAGGCCGGCGTCAACGGCAAGATCACCCCGGTCACCGCGGGCTGGGCGAACGTCGAGACCGAGCCGAACCCCATCAAGGAGTTCATGACCAAGGTCCTGAACGGTGAGGACGCCGCCAAGGCGGGCGCGGACGCGGACAAGGAAATCGCGAACCGCATCAACAAGTAGTCCCACCCCGCAGTTCCCGCACCACCCAGCAGTGTGATCGCACCGGGGGCACGGCAGGCGCCACGCCGCCTGCCGTGCCCCCGGTCGCGCATTTGACTCCACAGTCAACCGCGAGGAAGCCACGCCATGACCGTGCACTCCCAGGGAGCGATGACCGCCGCTCCACAGGACGCACCACAGAAGTCCGCCGGACGGCCCGAGAAGTCCGCGCCCCCGACCGGTCCCGGTCCCACGTCTCCTCGCGGAGGCAGAAAATCGCTCCCCTCGGGGTGGCTGCCCTACCTGCTGGTCGCGCCGGCGGTGCTCGCCCTCGCGACACTGCTGCTGTACCCGCTGATCAAGAACGTGATCCTGTCCTTCCAGGACATCAACAAGATCGAGTTCATCCAGCGGAAGTACCCCTTCGCGGGGTTCTCCAACTACACCGAGCTGATCGGTGACGCGGACTTCTGGACCGTGGTCGTCCGCAGCTTCGCCTTCACCGCCGCCAACGTCGCACTGATCATGGTGCTCGGCAGCCTCATCGGCATCCTGCTGAACCGGCTCGGCAAGAAGATGCGCCTGGTCCTCTCGATGGCGCTGGTGATGGCCTGGGCCATGCCGATCGTCGCCTCCGTGCAGGTCTTCAAGTGGCTGTTCGACGAGCAGTTCGGCGTCATGAACTGGGTGATGCGCACCGCCGGCTTCGCCGGATACGAGCAGCACAACTGGATGCAGACGGGCCTCTCGACCCTGACGATCGTCACCGTCCTGGTGGTCTGGGGCTCCATCCCCTTCGTCGCCCTCAACATGTACGCCGGACTGACCACGGTCGGCGCCGAGCTGTACGAGGCCGCCCGGATGGACGGCGCCAACGGCTGGCAGACCTTCTGGAAGATCGTCTTCCCGAATCTCAAGCCGTTCTTCCTCATCACCACGTTCCTCGAGGTGATCTGGGTGTTCAAGGCATTCACCCAGGTCTACGCGATGAACAAGGGCGGCCCCGACCGCGCCTCCGAGATCCTCCCGGTCTTCGCCTACGTCGAGGGCCAGAGCCAGGCCCACTACGGCCTCGCCGCCGCGATCTCCGTCCTGACGATCCTCATCCTCGTGGTCGTCATGTCCTTCTACTTCCGCCTGATCCTGAAGCAGGAGGAGGAGCAGTGAGCAGCAGCACCACCACCACCGCGCCGAAGCCCGCGCAGCAGCTCCGCAAGCGCCGGCCGGTCCGCCCCGCCGCCGTCGCCAAGAACCTCGGCGCGCTCCTCCTCGCCCTGGTCTTCGTCTTCCCCGTGTACTGGATGTTCTCCTCGGCCCTCAAGCCGTCGAGCCAGATGCTCACGAAGGACCCGGTCTTCGTCTTCACCCCGACGCTCGACAACTTCACCAAGGCCACCGGGGTCTCCAACTTCTGGACGTACGTCACCAACAGCGTCCTCGTCACCGTCGGCGCCGTCGCGCTGGCCCTGCTCGTCGCCCTCGCCGCGAGCTTCGCCATCGCCCGCATGAGGTTCAAGGGCCGCAAGGGCCTCGTCCTCACCGTGATGATGGCCCAGATGGCCCCCTGGGAGGTCATGGTCATCGCGATGTACATGATCGCCCGCGACGGCGAGATGCTGAACAGCCTCCCGCTGCTCACCGCGATCTACTTCGTGATGATCCTCCCCTTCACCATCTGGACCCTGCGCGGCTTCATCGCCGCCGTCCCGGTGACCCTGGAGGAGGCGGCCCAGATCGACGGCTGCACCCGCGGCCAGGCCTTCCGCAAGGTGATCTTCCCGCTGCTGGCCCCCGGCCTGATGTCCACCTCGCTCTTCGGCTTCATCACGGCCTGGAACGAGTTCGCCATGGTCCTGATCCTCAACAAGGACAAGAGCGCGCAGACCCTGCCGCTGTGGCTGACCGAGTTCATGTCGGCCTTCGGCAACGACTGGGGCGCCACCATGGCCGCGTCCTCGCTCTTCGCGGTCCCGGTCCTGCTCATCTTCATCTTCCTCCAGCGCAAGGCCGTCGGCGGCATGACCGCCGGCGCCGTGAAGGGATAACGGCCGCCATGACTGTCCTTGCGCACCAGACCGACACGCTCACCCGGGACGCCCTCGCGGTCCTCCAGCCCGGTTTCGAGGGCACCATCGCCCCGGCCTGGCTGCTCCGCCGGATCGGCGAAGGCCTCACCGCGGTCGGCCTGTTCGGCCGCAACATCGCCTCGCCCGAGCAGCTCGCCGCGCTGACCGCGCAGCTGCGTACCGAGCGGGACGACGTCCTGGTCGCCATCGACGAGGAGGGCGGCGACGTCACCCGCCTGGAGGTCCGCGGCGGCTCGTCCTTCCCCGGCAACCTGGCCCTCGGCGCCGTCGACGACACCGGCCTCACCCGCGACGTCGCCCGCGAGCTGGGCCGCCGCCTCGCCGAGTGCGGGGTCAACCTCAACTGGGCCCCGTCCGCGGACGTCAACTCCAACCCGGACAACCCCGTCATCGGCGTACGGTCCTTCGGCGCCGACACCCACCTCGCCGCCCGGCACACCGCCGCCTACGTCGAGGGCCTCCAGGCCGCCGGCGTCGCCGCGTGCACCAAGCACTTCCCGGGCCACGGCGACACCAACGTCGACTCGCACCACGCCCTGCCGCGCATCGACGTGGACCTGGACACCCTCCAGGCCCGCGAGCTCGTCCCCTTCAAGGCGGCCATCGAGGCCGGCACCAAGGCCGTGATGAGCGCGCACATCCTGGTGCCCGCCCTCGACCCGACCCGCCCGGCCACGCTCAGCCCGCAGATCCTGACCGGCCTGCTGCGCAAGGAGCTCGGCTACGAGGGCCTCATCGTCACCGACGGCATGGAGATGAACGCCATCGCCGGGACGTACGGGATCGAGCGCGGCTCCGTCCTCGCCATCGCGGCGGGCGCCGACGCCATCTGCGTCGGCGGCGGACTCGCCGACGAGGCCACCGTCCTGCGGCTGCGCGACGCCCTGGTCGCGGCCGTCCGCGAGGGCACGCTCCCCGAGGAGCGGCTCGCCGACGCCGCCGCCCGGGTCCGCGAGCTCGCCGCCTGGACCCTCGGGGCCCGGCCGGACGCACGGCCGGAGGGGAGCCGCGCGTCCGGCATCGGCCTGACGGCGGCCCGCCGCGCCCTGCTCGTCACCGGCCCGGTGGGCCCGGTCCGGAACCCGTACGTCGCGACCCTGACCCCGGTCGCGAACATCGCGGTGGGCGACGAGACCCCGTGGGGCGTGGCCGGCGAACTGGCCGCACTGGTACCCGGAACCGCCTCGGGCCGCTACCCGGAGGGCGCCGCGGCCGCGGACATCCTGGCGGCGGCGGGGGACCGTACGGTCGTCGCGGTGGTCCGCGACGCACACCGCCACCCGTGGATGACCGAGGCCCTGGACGCACTGGTCGCGGCCCGCCCGGACACGGTCGTGGTCGAGATGGGCCTGCCGCAGGCCGCTCCGCGCGGAGCCCTGCACATCGCCACGCACGGCGCCTCGCGCGTCTGCGGCCGTGCCGCCGCCGAGGTCATCGCAGGGGTGTGACCCGGTTCGAGCGCGCACCACGGTGCCCCCGGCCCCAGGGCCGGGGGCACCGCTGTGTCAGGGCATCTCCCAGAGGGTCAGCCTGGTCTGGAAGTCGGGCCGGCCCTCGTTGTCGCTCACGCTCGTGACCTCCATCATCGCGAGCTTGTTCTGCTTGGTGATGCCGCACAGCACCAGACCCGGCACGATCTGCTTCTTCACCTGGGCGGCATCGAGCTTGGGGGACAGGGCGTTGGCGCCCGCCGCCATCCGGCAGCGCTCCGGCGAGGCGTCCTCGCTCGGCCCCATGGGCCTCTCGAAGAGCAGCTCGTAGCTGTCCCTGACCCCGCCGAGGTGCGAGTACACGATCTCCGTCTGGCCGCTGTCGGCGCCGAGCGGCATGGCCTTGGGCGTGTCCAGGTCGAACTGCGTGTACCCGGTGGAGGGGTAGCGCAGCGCGAAGGCCTCGCCCTGGAAGACGACCTTGTAGCTGCCTGCCTTCGGCGCGGCGGGCGTGGCGGCGGCCTTGGACTGCGAGGGAGCGGAGGACGGGGCGGAGGACGGGACCGGGGCGCTCGCGGACGGGGCCGGCTGCCCGCCCGCCCGGTCCTTCCCGGTGTCGGGATCCGTCTCCGTGTCCCGGGCCAGGGCCCAGCCGGCGACGGCCACCGCGGCCACGGCCACCGCCACGGCGCCCACCACCACCGCCAGGCCCGGGCGCCGCTTCGGGGCGGCCGGCGCCGTCACGGGGGGCCCGTACGGGCCGGCCGGGGGCGGTGCGGCGGCCGCCGGCACCTGACCGCCGGGGCCCCAGCCACCCGTTCCCGTACCGACGGCCGGACCGGTGCCGGTGCCCGTGCCCGTTCCGGGAGCCTCGGGCGGCCACGTGGTGCCGCCCCCGTACGGGCCTCCGGTGGCCGGGGCGCCCGGCAGCACGGTCTCGGGGCCCGTCTCGGCCAGCCGCTCCCGCCGGGCGATGTCGGAGGCGACCGGGACGGGCAGCCAGCCGTCGAAGTCCCGCAGCTGCCGCCCGCTCAGCTCCTGGCACAGTTCGGCCAGTCCCGACGGAGTGGGCCGGGCCTGCGGATCGGCGGCCAGGCAGTGCTGCAGGACGGTCCGCAGGGGCTCGGGGTAGCCGGTGAGGTCCGGCGGCCGCATCTCGGTGTTGGCGATCTGCGCGGCCACGGTGATGGCCCCGGAATCCCCGTACGGATGGCGGCCGGTCGCGCAGACCGCGGCGATCAGGCCGAGCGAGAAGATGTCCGTCGCGGGCGTCAGCGGCAGGCCGTTCGCGTGCTCCGGCGACATGTACTGCGGGGTGCCGATGAAGCCGCCGCTGCGGGTCAGCTGCGTGGCGTCGGCGGCCCGCGCGATCCCGAAGTCGATGACCCAGGGCCCCTCCGAGCCGATGAGCACGTTGCTCGGCTTCAGGTCGCGGTGGATCACCCCGGCCTTGTGCACCGAGTGCAGCGCCTCCGCCGCGCACCCGGTGAGCTGGAGGGCCGCGGCCGGCGGCAGCGGACCGTGCAGCGCCAGTACGTCGTCCAGCGCCAGGCCGGGGATGTACGTGGTGGCCAGCCACGGCTGCGGCCCGTTCGTGTCGTGGTCGACGACGGGCACGATGTGGTAGCCCTGCACCTGCCGGGCCGACCGCGCCTCCTGCTCGAAGCGGCGCCGGAACTCCGGATCCTGCGCGTACTCCCGCCGGATCACCTTGAGGGCGATCGGCTGGTTGCCCCGCGTACGGGACAGGTACACCGATCCCATCCCGCCCTCGCCGATCCTGGCGAGCAGCCGGTAGCCGGACACCTCTCGTGGATCCTCGGGGCCCAACGGCTCCAACTGCGGTCCGGAACCCGTGGTGTTGATGCGATCACCCTCCCCCGTTCAAGGCTGCGATGCTATCGCCGGGCCCACCGGCACCGGCGGGAAATCGGGGAACCCGCAGGTCCGTTGAGGGGGACGCAGGGAACGGCGCCCGGCTGCCCCGGCCGACGCGGAAGGGCCGGGCGCCCCCTGACGGAGGAGCCCGGCCCTTGTCCGGCCGGCCGCGAGGCCGCGGCCTCGTGGTTACAGGCCCTGCCAGCCGGGCTTGTTCGCGTACGCGTGCCGGAAGTAGTCGGCCAGCTTCAGCTTCGACGCGGCGGCCTCGTCCACGACGACGGTCGCGTGCCGGTGCAGCTGCAGCGCGGACGCCGGGACCAGCGCGGACAGCGGGCCCTCGACGGTCTGCGCGACCGCCTCGGCCTTGCCCTCGCCGGTGGCCAGGAGGACCAGGTGGCGGGCGTCGAGGATGGTGCCGATGCCCTGGGTGATGACGTGGTGCGGCACCTGGGCCAGGTCGTCGTCGAAGAAGCGCGCGTTGTCCACGCGGGTCTGCTCGGTCAGCGTCTTGATGCGGGTGCGGGAGGCGAGGGAGGAGCACGGCTCGTTGAAGCCGATGTGGCCGTCCGTGCCGATGCCGAGCAGCTGGAGGTCGACGCCGCCGGCCTCGGCGAGGGCCCGATCGTAGGCCTCGCACGCGCCGACGAGGTCCTCGGCCGAGCCGTCGGGGCCCATGAAGGAGGCCTCGGACAGGCCGAGGGGCTCGACGACCTCGCGCAGTACGACGGCGCGGTAGGACTCCGGGTGCCCGGCCGGCAGGCCGACGTACTCGTCGAGCTGGCAGATGCGGGCCCTGGAGGCGTCGACCAGACCGGCCTTGACCTTGGCGGCGAGGGCTTCGTAGACGGGCAGCGGGGTAGAGCCGGTCGCCACGCCGAGCAGGGCGTCGGGCTTGCGGCGCACCAGGGCGGCCATGGCCTCCGCGATGAGCTCGCCGCCTGCCTTGGCGTCCGGGACGATGACAACTTCCACGCGGGGCCTGCCGATCTGGAGTGGGTGATGTGGTATAGACCAATCTAGCAGAGGTCGGCGCGGTCGGCGGGGGTCTCGTCGTTATCCATGGTGATCCGGATCCGGGCGCCCGGCCCGCCGGGCGGCCGCCCGGACCGAGCGCGGTGCGACGGCGTGCACGGGCCCCCGGAGGAGCGGTCGCCCGAAGGGTGATCCGCTAGATCAGTGCGAGCTGCAGCCCGCCCGTCGCGTCCAGGTGCTGGCCCGTGACCCAGCGGGAGTCGGCCGAGGCCAGGAAGGCCACCACGTCCGCGACCTCCTCCGCCGTACCCACCCGGTGGAAGACGGAGCGGGCGGCCAGGTGGGCCCGGGTCGCCGGGTCGGCGAGCAGGCCCGCGTTCAGGTCCGTCTCGATGATTCCGGGGCCCACCGAGTTCACCGTGATCCCGCGCGGGGCCAGCTCGGCGGCGAGCGAGCGGGTCATCGCGTTCGCCGCGCCCTTCGCCATGACCGTCGCCAGGATCGCCGGCAGGGCGATCTCGGGGGTGCCGGTCACGTTCACGATCCGGCCCCCGTCCCGCAGCCGCGCCAGCCCGTGCTTGATCACGAAGAACGGCGCCTTGGCGTTGAGGGCGTGCGCGCGGTCGTACGTCTCCTCGTCCGTCCCCTCGATCCCCGCGAAGGTGGCCCCGCCCGCGTTGTTGACCAGGATGTCCACGCCCTCGGTGTGCGCGGGATGGGCCTCGTACGCGGCCCACAGGGCCTGTGCGTCGCCGGGGACCCCGAGTTCGGCCCCGATGGCGAAGGCCCGCCCGCCGGCCGCCCCGATCGCCGCCACCGTCTCCTTCGCCGCCGCCTCGTTGCGCCCGTAGTGCACGGCGACCAGCGCGCCGTCCCGCGCCAGCCGCTCGGCCACGGCCCGCCCGATGCCGCGGCTGCCGCCCGTGACCAGTGCCGTCTTCCCCTTGAGCACGCCCATGACGCGCCCCCCTCCGAAATTGATAGTGGTCGCTACAGAAAGGACCGTATCAGATTCCCTAGCGTCCGCTATAGAATGCGGGCATGGTGACCGGACAGCGCGGCAGACCCCGTTCCTTCGACCGCGACGCCGCCCTCGACAAGGCGATGACCGCCTTCTGGGAGCGCGGTTACGAGGCGACCTCCATCTCCGACCTGACCGCCCTGCTCGGCATCAGCGCGCCCAGCCTGTACGCGGCCTTCGGCGACAAGCGCAAGCTCTTCGACGAGGTCGTGACCGTGTACGGGGGCCGGTACGGGGACTTCGCGAGCGTGGCGCTCGCCGAGGAGCCCACCGCCCGGGCCGCCGTCGAGCGCATCCTGCGCGAGGCCGCCGAGGTCTACACCGACCCGGCCCACCCGCGCGGCTGCATGGTGATCAGCGCCGCCATCAACACCACCGCGGACGAGGTGGCGGCGGCCCTGCGCGACCGGCGCAACGCCAACCTGGAGGTGTTCGAGAGCCGGATCCGGGCCGACGTGGCCACCGGGGTGCTGCCCGCGGACACGGACGCGCGGGCGCTGGCCCGGTACGCCGGGGCCGTGCTTCAGGGGATGTCCCAGCAGTCGCGCGACGGGGCGAGCCGGGAGGAGCTGGAGGCGGTCGCGGCGCGGGCCCTGCTGGCCTGGCCGCCGGCGTAGTCGCCGGCTGGGGCCTCCGGCCCGGAAATCCGCCCGAAAATTCCTCTGGGCCACGGTGCAGGACGGGACCCTCAGCCCATCCGGCACCGTAGCCCGGAGTACTTACGGCCGACAGGTGTGCGGTTCCCGACGGCCGGTGGGAGGTGCCTGCGCGGTCAGGGCAGAGCGCGCGGCTTACCTCGATCCGTCCTCCTGTGCGGGGAGGGCGGAAGCTTAGTCAATTGTGGACTAGACCATTCTGTTCTGTCCATCCAAGGACGGGACGTGGAAACCCGTCGCTTCCTCCAACAGTACGCGGCCCGCGGCCCTCCTGGATACTCCTGAGTACCGTCGTGGGGAAAGTCATCACGCGTACCCGGGGTACGCTCGCAACGTGCCCTCCATGAACGACCTCGTACGCCAGCACACCGCTCTCGGTGAAACCGACCTGGAGTGGCTCCACCTGCTGGTCTCGGAGTGGCAGCTGCTCTCCGACCTGTCCTTCGCCGACCTCGTGCTGTGGGTGCCCACCCTCGACGGCACGCGGTACGTCTCGGTCGCCCAGATGCGCCCGAACACCGGCCCCACCTCGTACCAGGACGACATGGTCGGCCACCTGGTTCCGCGCGGCCGCCGTCCGCTGCTGGACGCCGCCCTCGACGAGGGCCGGATCGTGCGCGAGGGCGACCCGGAGTGGCGCGAGGAGGTGCCGGTCCGCGTCGAGTCGATCCCCGTCCGCCGCGAGGGCCGGGTACTGGGAGTGATCGCGCGCAACACCAACCTGCTCACCGTGCGTACACCGAGCCGGCTGGAGCTGACCTACCTCCAGTCCGCCTCCGACCTGGCCCAGATGATCGCCGCGGGCTCCTTCCCGTTCCCCGGCCAGCAGGTCGACATGGACGCCTCCCCGCGCGTCGGGGACGGCCTGATCCGCCTCGACGCCGACGGCGTGGTCACCTACGCGTCCCCGAACGCGCTCTCCGCCTACCACCGGCTCGGCCTCGCCTCCGACCTGGTCGGTCAGCACCTCGGCAACACCACCGCCGAACTCGCCCCCTCCCGCGGCCCGGTGGACGAGGCCCTGGTCAAACTCGCCAGCGGCTGGGCCCCCAGGGAGACCGAGATCGAGGGGAACGGCGGGGTCATCCAGCTGCGCGCGATCCCGCTCAAGCCGAAGGGGACCCGGATCGGCTCCCTGGTCCTCTGCCGGGACGTGACCGAACTGCGCCGTCGCGAACGTGAACTCATCACCAAGGACGCGACCATCCGGGAGATCCACCACCGGGTGAAGAACAACCTCCAGACGGTGGCCGCGCTGCTGCGGCTCCAGGCCCGCCGAATGGATTCTCCACAGGGCCGCGAGGCGCTCAACGAGGCCGTGCGCCGCGTCGGTTCGATCGCGATCGTGCACGAGACGCTCTCTCAGAACCTGGACGAGCGGGTCGAGTTCGACGAGATCGCCGACCGCGTGATCGCGATGGTCTCGGAGATCTCTCCGGGCAAGGTCGACTGCCGGCGTACCGGCCGGTTCGGGATCCTGGACGCGGAGGTCGCCACTCCGCTGTCCATGGTGCTCACCGAGATCCTGCAGAACGCCTTGGAGCACGCCTTCACCCAGGGCGAGCGGGGCACCGTGGAGGTGGCCGCGACCCGCACCGGAACCGGCCGCACCGACGGGCGGCTGCTGATCACCGTGCTCGACGACGGCAGCGGCCTGCCCGAGGGATTCGATCCCCAGCGGGCCGGCAACCTCGGGCTGCAGATCGTACGGACCCTCGTGGAGGGGGAGCTCGGCGGAACGTTCGACATGGTCCGGGCCCAGCCGCGGGGGACCAAGGTCGTCCTCGACCTGCCGTCGAGCCCGCAGAAGTAGCCGTACCGGTCACGCTGCGTCACCCGAGGTGACGTGCGCCGGACCGGGTGGACATTACTCGGCGTGACCGGGAAAGCACTGAGCCCCGGACCGATTTGTGATCGGTCCGGGGCTCAAGAGCACGTTGCTGAGCGCTTATTCGGGTACTACGCGCTGCGCGTCGAGGCTCGAAAGTCGTTGTCAGGCGCTGGCGTTGCGCGCCCGGTTGCGAGCGGCGCGGCGCTTCATCGCGCGGCGCTCGTCCTCGCTGAGACCGCCCCAGACGCCGGAGTCCTGACCGGACTCGAGCGCCCACTGCAGGCACTGCTCCATGACGGGGCAACGGCGGCAGACGGCCTTGGCTTCCTCGATCTGCAGCAGCGCAGGACCGGTGTTGCCGATGGGGAAGAAGAGTTCCGGGTCTTCCTCGCGGCAAACGGCGTTGTGACGCCAGTCCATGGCTGCTCCATCTCCTTGTATTGCGGGCACTTTGCTTGTGAATGTGAACGCTTTCACGAATCCCCCCGTGAGGGAAGGGCGACCGCCCGGTTTCACGCGGGAGACCAGTCTGAGATTCGTGGAGGGGTTCTGGCGATCTGTGCGGGTGCCGGGTTGTGCGGGCTGTCCCGATCGCCATGAAGAGATTCGCAAACCTCGGACGGGGATACAACCCCTTCCGGAAAGTTTTTTTTGATTCGTCGGTGTCTACTAGGTCACAGCCCTACATCGTGAGGGTGGACCGGCGTGTAAACGTTCGAGTGAAAGGCCTTCAGGCCCTTCCACTCACACAATCACACGCAGTGCACGGCGTACGCCTGTGAACCGAACGCTGGTCCGCAGTCCGAGGTGGTCTCCGTCCATCTGGAACGGAAGCGGCACCTTCGAATGCAAGGTGAAGTTGGTCAGATCGTGCAGAGACACCGCGTGCTTGCCGTGCGGACCCCGCTCAGGAGTGGAGGTCAGGAGCTGTGTCGCGTACCGCGCGACCGCCGGAGTTGACAAACGGTCGAGCGCCAATACGTCAAGCGCGGTATCGAACGACGCCTCCGGAGAGGCATAAAGCGGACGATTGCCCAGATACGTCCACGGTGAGGTGTTGCACACTATCGACAGCACCAGATCCGTCACCGGATCGGCGCCCGGTCGCTCCAGCGTGACCGTGCCGTGCCGCCGGTTCGGCTCCTCCCAGAACTGGCGCATCAGCTGTCGTACGTACAGGGCGTGCGTCGAACGCTTGCCGCGTTCCCGCTGCTGCTCGACCCGACCCACCACGCCCGCGTCGAAGCCGAAGCCCGCGCAGAAGGTGAACCAGCGCGCCGGGACCGACTCGTCCTCCGTGCCCGGGGTGCCGGCCGCCAGGCCCAGCCCCACCGTCCGCTCCCGTTGCTCGCGCAGCGCGTCCAGCAGGGCGCCGGTCGCCTCGACCGCATCGTTGGGCAGCCCCAGGGCGCGCGCGAACACATTGGTGGAGCCGCCGGGCACCACCGCAAGCCGGGGCAGCCGGTCCGGATCGGGCCCGTTGTGCAGGAGCCCGTTGACCACCTCGTTGACCGTGCCGTCGCCGCCGAGGGCGACGACGAGGTCGAGCCCCTCGTGCGCGGCCTTGCGCCCCAGGTCCCGGGCGTGCCCGCGGTACTCGGTGGTCACCGCCTCCAGCTTCATCTCGCTGGCCAGGGCATGGGTCAGGACGTCGCGCGTGCGCGCACTGGTGGTCGTCGCTGCTGGGTTGGCCACGAGAAGTGCACGCATGAGCGCCAGACTACCCACCCCTCCTCGCGCCGACCCTACTGCCCGTCCCCTCCGGGGTCCGGGGCCCGCCGCTACCCTGCTGGAGTGAGTAAGAAGCAGCCTGCGCAGGCCCCCGCCCCCACCGCCGCACCGCCCGCCGGGCTGCCCGGCCGGCTCACCGCCGCCGCCGCGCTCACCGCGCTGGAAGGCCTGGCGCTGGCCGGCCTCGGCGTCTACATGCTGTTCGTCGGCATCGCCGGCGACCCCGACTCCCCGCAGCAGGCCGAGACGGGCGGGCTCACCCTGCTCGCCCTCGCCGCGCTGCCGCTGATCGCGGCCCGAGGGCTGCGCCTGGGCCGCCGCTGGAGCCGCGGCCCGGCACTGATCACCCAGCTGATGGCGCTGCCGGTGGCCTGGACCCTCTACAGCACCGGCGGCGCGATGATCGCCGCCGCGGTTGCGCTGGCGCTGGCCGCGGTGGCCGTCGTGGCGCTCCTGGTGAACCCGACGGCGACCGAGGCGCTCGGCATCGGGCCCGGCGAGCAGGCCCGATAACCGGACGTCCGGCGTCTGGTCCTACTCCTCGACCAGCAGCTTCTCGCGGAGCTGGGCCAGGGTGCGGGCCAGCAGCCGGGAGACGTGCATCTGGGAGATGCCGACCTCCTGGGCGATCTGCGACTGGGTCATGTTGCCGAAGAACCGGAGCAACAGGATCCGCTTCTCTCGTGGAGGCAGTCCCTCCAGCAGCGGCTTGAGGGACTCGCGGTACTCGACGCCCTCCAGGGCCTCGTCCTCCGCGCCCAGGGTGTCCGCGACCGCCGGCGACTCGTCGTCGGTGTCCGGGACGTCCAGCGAGAGCGTGCTGTAGGCATTGGCCGATTCCAGCCCCTCCAGCACCTCCTCCTCGGAGATCCCCAGCCGTTCGGCCAGTTCGTGCACCGTGGGGGAGCGGCCGTGCTGCTGGGAGAGCTCGGCCGTGGCCGTCGTCAGCGAGAGCCGCAGCTCCTGCAGGCGCCGGGGCACCCGAACCGCCCAGCCCTTGTCACGGAAGTGGCGCTTGATCTCGCCGACCACCGTGGGCGTGGCGTACGTGGAGAACTCGACCCCGCGGTCGGGGTCGAACCGGTCCACCGATTTGATGAGGCCGATCGTGGCGACCTGGGTCAGGTCGTCCAGCGGCTCGCCGCGGTTGCGGAAGCGCCTGGCCAGGTGTTCGACCAGCGGCAGGTGCATCCGTACGAGCCGGTTGCGCAGCTCCGCCTTCTCCGCCGACCCGTCGGGCAGCGCCCGCAGTTCGATGAAGAGGGCCCGCGCGCCGCTGCGGTCGCGCGGATCCGGCAGCGCCGGGGTCACCGGGAACACCGGCGCCGCCGGCGCCACGGGGGCCGTGGCCTCCGGTGGCTGTGGTTGGTCGTGCTGGTTCTCGCTCATAGGGCCCGCCCGTCGCTCCGCCGAGTCCAAAAAGCCGTCTTCCGCATCCGCGTCAGCCGGGTGCGGCCGGGCGTGCTGCTGCTCCGGGATGCCGCCGTCGACCTCGTGCCGTACCCGGGGCCGATCCCCGCCCCGCACCGGGATCTCCCCGCCGCTCACGCCGGGCCTGGTCCCGCGCCGCGCTGTTTGTAGAGGCTGATGCTCACCGTCCGGTTCTCCTCGACCGTGGCCTCGACCTTGCCGGCCAGCGCCGACAGGACCGTCCACGCGAACGTGTCACGCTCCGGTGCGCGCCCGTCGGTGGTCGGCGCCGAGACGGTCACCTCCAGCGAATCGTCGATCAGCCGGAACACGCAGCTGAGGACGGAGCCCGGCACGGCCTGCTGGAGCAGGATCGCGCAGGCCTCGTCCACCGCGATGCGGAGGTCCTCGATCTCGTCGAGGGTGAAGTCCAAACGTGCTGCGAGACCGGCCGTGGCCGTGCGCAACACCGACAGGTAGGCACCCGCAGCGGGCAGCCGGACTTCCACGAAGTCCTGAGTCCCGGGCTCGCCTGCGATCTGGGACACCCTCACCTCCAAGGTGGTACGAGCTCTGTTCGCCGGTGACGCTATCGCGATCCGGGCGATCGTGTCGCGGCACCCCTCTTGGCGCCCGCTTGGACACCCGCCTACGGCCAGTGACTGATGGTAAGCCCATGGGTACGCACAGTGGCTAGGGGTCTGCGGGGCCCAAATCAGGGGAACCGGCGGAGGGTTGACCTACCCCGCCTCAGACGATCGAACCGTCGACAAAACACCATCGCCAGGTCTCACCCGGTTCGAAGCTCCGCATCACCGGATGACCGGTCTCCTGATGGTGCGCGGTGGCGTGCCGGTAGGGCGAGGAGTCGCAGCAGCCCACCTCCCCGCACTGCAGGCACATCCGCAGTTGCACGGGGTGGCTGCCGAGCGCCAAACATTCGGGACAGGTCTGCGCAGAGGGGATCGGCTCGGGGCGCGGCAGTTCGGCAACATGGGTGCACTCGCTCATGATGACCAGCGTAGAGCCGCGGTGCGGGCACGTGACGGATGAGGTGGATCTTCGTGGAGGTATTGCCGCTGGTGGCGCTCGTCGCGGGCAGCGCGGCCGTCGCGGGGCTGGCCCGCCGTACGCCCGTGCCCGCGCCGCTGCTGCTCGTCGCCGCCGGCCTGGTGGCCGCGTACCTCCCGGGCGTGCCCTCGTACGCCCTCGACCCGCACATCGTGCTGCCGCTGCTGCTGCCGCCCCTGCTGTACACGGCCGCCGTGGACAGCTCGTACCTGGACCTGCGGGCCAACATCCGGCCGATCGCGCTGCTCTCGGTGGGCTACGTGCTCTTCGCGACGCTCGCCGTCGGGTACGCGACGTACCTGCTGGTGCCGGGGCTGTCCGTGCCTGTGGCCCTGGTGCTGGGCGCGGTGATCGCGCCGCCCGACGCGGTCGCGGCGACCGCGATCGCCCGCAAGCTCCGGCTGCCGAACCGGATCACGACCATCCTGCAGGGCGAGTCCCTGGTCAACGACGCCACCGCGATCACCGCCTACAAGGTGGCACTGGCCGCGGCGGTCGGGGTGAGTGCCGGCTGGGCGGGCGGGATCGAGGAGTTCCTGCTGGCCTCGGTCGGCGGCATCGCCGTGGGCCTGCTGCTGATGGTGCCGATCCACCACCTGCGCACGCGGCTGAATGAACCGCTGCTCCAGAACACCCTGTCGCTGCTGATCCCCTTCGTGGCGTACGCGGCGGCCGAGCGGGTGCACGCCTCCGGGGTGCTGGCCGTGGTCGTGGTCGCGCTGTACCTCGGACACCGGAACTGGCAGGTCGACTTCGCCACCCGGCTCCAGGAGGAGGCGGTGTGGAGGGTGGTCGCCTTCGTGCTGGAGTCGGTGGTCTTCGCGCTGATCGGGCTCCAGCTGCCGGTGGTCCTGAAGGGACTGGGGGAGTACGAGGACCTGCACGCGGCCTGGTACGCGATCGCCGTGTTCCTCGTGGTGGTGGTGGCCCGGTTCCTGTGGGTGTTCCCGGCGACCTTCGTGCCGCGCTGGATCTCCCCGCGGATCCGGGCGAGGGAGCCGGACACCGACTGGAAGTCCCCGGTGATCGTGGGATGGGCCGGGATGCGCGGAGTGGTCTCGCTGGCCATCGCCTTCTCCGTGCCGAACGGGGTGCCGCACCGGAACCTGATCCTCTTCCTGACCTTCACGACCGTCATCGGGACGCTGGTGGTGCAGGGGCTGACGCTGCCGCCCCTGATCAGGGTGCTGAAGCTGCCGCCCAAGGACCTGCAGGCCGAGACGCTGGCGGAGGCGCAGGCGCAGAGCGAGGCCTCGCGGGCGGCGGAGGAGCGGCTGGCGGAGCTGCTGGAGGAACCGGAGAACAGCACCCTCCCGCCGCCGCTGGCGGAGCGGCTGCGGACGGTGCTGGAGCGGCGGCGCAACGCCGTGTGGGAACGGCTGGGCGAGGTCAACCCGCTCACGGGGGAGTCGGCGGACGACGTCTACCGCAGGCTCGCGCGGGACATGATCGAGGCCGAGCGGGAGGTGTTCGTCGCGCTGCGGGACCGGCGGCGGATCGACGACGAGATGCTGCGGGCCCTGCTGCGCAGGCTGGACCTGGAGGAGGCGGCGGCGTACCGCGAGTCGACCTGACTCTCCGGCCGGGCGCAGCGGCGGCTACGGGCGGCCCGTGATGACCGCGGCCAGGGTGGTGCCGTGGGGGAAGGCGCCGGCGGCGGTGAGGGCGGTGAGGGCCCACAGCAGCTTGGCCACGTAGATCCGCTCCACCGGGAGGCCGTGCCGGGACTCGAAGTCGGCGGCGAAGGCCTCCAGGGCGGCCGGGACGCGGGCGTAGCCGCCGTGGTGGAAGTCCTCGGCCAGGGACCAGTCGCCGACCGTGCCGCCGTACGCCTCGGTCTGGAGGGAACGTATCTCCGCGGACAGGAAGCCGCCCGCCAGGACGGGGACGCCCAGCGCCCGCTGGCCGGGGGCGAGGCCCGCGGCCAGGCCCGCCAGGGTCCCGCCGGTGCCGCAGGCCACGGCCACCACGTCGGCCGCACCCCGCAGCTCGTGGCCCAGCTCCGCGCAGCCCGCCAGGGCGAGGGCGTTGCTGCCGCCCTCCGGCACGACGTACGCCCCGCTCGCGCCCGCCTCGTCCAGCAGCGGGCCCAGCACCTGCGGGTCGGCCTTGGCGCGGTAGCGCGACCGGGACACGAAGTGCAGCCGCATGCCGTCCGCCGCGCAGCGGGCGAGGGAGTCGTTCAGGGGCCGGCCGGCGAGCTCGTCGCCGCGCACGACGCCGACGGTCCGCAGGCCCAGCAGCCGCCCGGCGGCCGCGGTGGCCCGCAGGTGGTTCGAGTACGCCCCGCCGAAGGTGACCAGCGTGTCCTGCCCCGCCTCCACCGCCGCCCGGAGGTTCGGCGCGAGCTTGCGCCACTTGTTGCCGGGCAGCTCCGGATGGACGAGGTCGTCCCGCTTCAGCAGCAGCCGTACGCCGTGCGCGGCGAACCGCTCGTCCGCCGCCTCGACGAGCGGGGACGGCGGGCGCGGCTGCAGGAGCGCGTCAAGGTCGGCGGGCCGGTTCACCCGTCCATTGTGGGGCGCCCCTGCCCGCGCCGCCGCACGTCACGGCACGACCGGGCACGGCCGGATGCCCGGAAGTTCTTCACGTGCCGGGGGCCATCGGTGATGATGGGTCGTCATATCCGTGTTGACGGTGGGGGATTCATGAACAGCAGTGATGCGATTCCGTTCGGTGTGGTGGGGCTGTTATTCATCGTCCTGGCCTATTTCATTCCGACTGCCGTCGCATTCGGCCGAGGGGTGCCCAACAAGGGCTCCGTCCTGGTGGTCAACCTGTTCTTCGGCTGGTCCGTGGTGGGATGGGTGATCGCGCTCGCCATGGCCGCGCGCAGCAGGTAGCAACGCCCCGTCGTCGTCCCCGGCGCGGCGCCGGGGACGACGGTCCGGAGCCGCGGCCGGGTCCGGGGCCGGTTACTTCAGGCGCTCGGCGATGCGTCCGCGCAGGGAGTCCATCGTGAAGCCCCTGGGGTCGACCTTGCCCGGCTGCCATTCGCGGTGGCCGATCACCGAGCGGGCGGTCCACCGGTGCGCCCGGCAGAGGGCCGCCGCCGCGCGGGCGATGGCGTCGATCTGGACCGCCGGCCAGGGGTCCTCGCCGTCGCCGAGGTTCTCGCACTCGAAGCCGTAGAAGTGGCGGTTGCCGTCGGTGTCCGCCTGGTTGTCCGGCGGGAGCCGCTTCTCCGCGATCACCGCCGCCAGGACGTCGGAGTCGCCGAGGCCGGCGTGGTTGGCGCGGCCGTAGCCGACCAGGTGGACCCGGCCGTCCTTGGCGATCACGCCGTGGCAGAGCGGGCCCGGCAGGGCGCTGTGGCCCTCCCGGCAGAGCTGGACGGTGTACGGGGTGCCGCGCGTGACGGTGTGGTGGATCATCACCCCGTGCATCGGGCCCCAGGGCCCCTTGTGGTTGCGGTTGTGGGTGCGCCAGGCGCCGACCTCGACGACGGTCAGACCCTCGCGCCGCAGTGCGTCGATGAACCGGTCCGCGGACATGGGTGCGGCCATGGTCGCCTCCTTCGTTGCGGTGCGGGACGGACACCCTGTGTGTCCGTCTCATCACGCTACGGTTTAGTGGAGGCGGCCCTTCCGCGGCTAGTGCATTCGTACGGCGAGCGAGCCGATCCGGCCACGGCTCACGCGGAAGCGAGCCACAGGTCGGGGCCGAACACCTCGTAGTGGATGTCGGCGGCCGGCACGCCCCTGGCGATCAGCTGCTCGCGCACGGAGCGCATGAAGGGCAGCGGCCCGCACAGGTAGGCGTGGGTGCCGGGGGCGACGGGGACGGCCGAGAGGTCCATGAGCCCCTCGCCGTCGCCCGGCTCCGCCGCCTCCTCGTACCAGAACCGGGCCGAGGCGTCGGCCAGCTTGTGCGTCAGGGATCGGTGGTCGTCCCGCAGCGGGTGGTCGGCGGGGGAGCGGTCGGCGTGAAGCACCGTCACCGGAGCGGCGTGCCCGGTGTCGGCCAGGTGCTCCAGCATCGAGAGCATCGGGGTGCACCCGATCCCCGCGGAGGCGAGCAGGACCGGGGCCGTCGAGTCCCGCAGGACCAGGTCGCCGTAGGGGGCCGAGGCCCGCAGGGTGTCGCCGGCGCGGACATGCGCGTGCAGGTGGTTGGAGACCTCGCCGTCGGGGCCCGTGGCGGCCGGGCCGTGGACGCGCTTGACGGTGATCGAGCGGACCGGGGGGCCGGGCGGGGAGGAGAGGCTGTACTGGCGGATCTGGCGGGCGCCGTCCGGGAGTTCGACCTGGACCGAGACGTACTGTCCGGGCTTGAACCCGGGCGCGGGGGCGCCGTCCGCGGGGGCCAGCCGGAAGGTGGTGCAGTCGGCCGTCTCCTCCACCCGGCCCGTGACGGTCCACTCGCGCCACACGTCCCCGGCGGTGACCTGCTGTTCGGCGTAGAGGCGCTCCTCGATGGCGACGAGGGCGCCCGCCATCAGCCAGTAGACCTCGTCCCAGGCCCGGGCGACCTCGGGGGTGACGGCCTCGCCGAGGATCTCCGCGATGGCCGCGAAGAGGTGCTCGTGGACGACCGCGTACTGCTCGCGGGTGACGCCCAGGCTGGCGTGCTTGTGGGCGATGCGGCCGAGCATCACGTCGGGGCGGGTGTCCGGGTGCTCCACGAGGTGGACGGCGAAGGCGGCGACGGACCCGGCGAGGGCCTGCTTCTGGAGGCCGGCGTTCTGGTTGCCGCGGTTGAAGAGGTCCCGGATCAGCGCCGGGTGGGCCGCGAAGAGCTTCGTGTAGAAGAGCTCCGTGATCTCGCCGATCGCCGCCCCGACGGCGGGCAGGGTGGCGCGTACGGTCGCGGTCGACTTCTCGGACAGCATCGTGACTCCTTGCGTGAGCTGAGTGAATTGGTATGTGAGATGCGTATTTATGGTCGCGGAAAGATGCGGCCGGTGGGAGCCGGGGCCCATGCGGACTTCTGTTCGGAGGCTGGGACGGTGCCGGTTCCGGCGGGGCGCAAGGCAGTGGGAACCGGCCATCCGGCCCGGACCGTCAGGGTCCGTCGGCCCCCGTGGGCGCCCGGCCGGAAATGCCCAGGAGCAGCGGTCCGGTCGGGGCCGCCACCAGGTCGTTCACCGTCAGCGGGTCCAGTGCGGCGAAGAAGGCCTCCTGGGCCCTGCGCAGGGCCCCGCGCAGCAGGCAGGCGCCGCGCAGCGGGCAGGGTGTGGTGCCGTCGCAGTCCACGACGTCGCCCGCGCCCTCCAGTTCGCGCACCACCCCGCCCACCGAGGCGGCCCGCCCGGCGGAGGTCAGGGCGAGCCCGCCGCCGCGGCCGCGCCGCGCCTCGACCAGCCCGAGGTGCTGCAGCCGGGCGACCACTTTGGCCGTGTGGGTGTACGGGACCTCCATGGTCGCCGCCACGTCGCGGGTGGTCGGGAGTTCGGTCTCCTCGACCGCCAGGCGCATCAGGACGCGCAGCGCCAGGTCGGTGAATCGGGTCAGCCGCATGGGCCCACCGTAGAAAACTTGCATCTTGTGTGCAAGTTAAGCGGCGCGCGCGGGGGCCGCCTGGCCGAAATCGATGGGGTGCAAGGGGCTCGCGGGGTCCCTGGGGGAGGTGGGGGGCCCGAAAGGGTGCCCCGCGCACGGACGGAGTAGTCCCACCCTTTTGTGTAATGGTCCCATCACGTTCTGTACTGAAAGGCTGATCCCGCAGATCCATGGAGTGATCGAAAGGGAAATACATGTCGGTCCAGGCAGGTTCCGAACCCGAGGCCCAGGCACCACAGCGCAGCCTCGGGACGACGGCCGCACGGAACTTGGCAACCACCACCAAGTCCGCGCCGCAGATGCAGGAGATCACCTCCCGGTGGCTCCTGAAGATGCTGCCGTGGGTGTCGGTGCAGGGCGGCACGTACCGGGTCAACCGCCGCCTGAGCTACTCGGTCGGCAACGGCGTCGTCGAATTCGTCAAGACCGGCACCCAGGTCCAGGTGATCCCCGCCGAGCTCGGTGAGCTCCCGCTGCTGCGCGACTACGAGGACCTCGACGTCCTCGGTGAACTGGCCCAGCGGTGCCGCCAGATCGACTTCGAGGCCGGCCAGGAGCTGACCGCCTTCGGCAGCCCCGCCGACCAGGTGTTCCTGCTCGCCCACGGCCGCATCGACCAGATCGGCCCGGGTCCCTACGGGGACGACGCGGTCCTGCAGACCGTGGCCGACGGCGCGTACTTCGGCGAGGACTCCCTCGTCGATGAAGAATCGATTTGGGAGTACACCGCCCGCGCCGCCACCGCCGGCACCGCACTGGTCCTGACCCGCCAGGACTTCCAGCTGCTCGCCGACCGGGTCGACTCGCTGCGCGCACACCTGGAGAACGTACGGACGCTGCCCGCCCAGCGCACCAACAAGTACGGCGAGGCCGAGATCGACCTCTCCGCCGGCCACCAGGGCGAGGCCGTCCTCCCCGGCACCTTCGTGGACTACGAGGCGCGCCCGCGCGAGTACGAGCTCTCCATTGCACAAACGGTCCTGCGGGTGCACAGCCGCGTCGCGGACCTCTACAACCACCCGATGAACCAGACCGAGCAGCAGTTGCGGCTCACGGTCGAGGCGCTGCGCGAGCGCCAGGAGCACGAGATGCTCAACAACCGCGACTTCGGCCTGCTCCACAACGCCGACTACGACCAGCGCATCCAGCCCCACGACGGCGCGCCCAGCCCCGACGACATGGACCAGCTGCTCAGCATGCGGCGCGGCTCCAAGCTCTTCCTGGCCCACCCCAAGGCGATCGCCGCCTTCGGCCGCGAGTGCAACAAGCGGGGGCTCTACCCCGAGTCGGTGGAGATCGACGGCAACCGGGTGCCGTCCTGGCGCGGGGTGCCGATCTTCCCGAGCAACAAGATCCCGATCAGCGACGCCCGGACCACGTCCATCCTGTGCATGCGCACCGGCGAGGACGAGCAGGGCGTGATCGGCCTGCACCAGCCGGGCATCCCGGACGAGATCGAGCCGAGCCTCTCGGTCCGCTTCATGGGGATCAGCGAGCAGGCGATCATCTCGTACCTGGTCACCGCCTACTTCTCCGCCGCCGTGCTGGTGCCGGACGCGCTCGGCGTGCTGGAGAACGTCGAGATCGGCCGCTGGCGCTGAGTACGGTGAACGCCACCGCGACCGGTGAGGGCCAGGAGGCCGCCGCCCTCCTGGAACGGACGAGGGAAACGGTCGATCCGGAGCTGCGCCGGACGGTCGAGAGCCTGCCCGGGGGGATGCGCCGCGTGGCGAGGTACCACTTCGGCTGGGAGCGCGAGGACGGCAGCCTGGCCGAGGGCAACGCCGGCAAGGCCATCCGGCCGGCCCTGGTCCTGGCCGCGGCCCAGGCCCTTGCCGGGCTGGGGGCGGGCAAGGGCGACGAGGCCGTCCGGGCGGCGGTGGCCGTGGAGCTGGCCCACAACTTCACGCTGCTGCACGACGACGTCATCGACAAGGACGTCCGGCGGCGCGGCCGCGCCACCGCCTGGACCGTCTTCGGCGTTCCGGACGCGATCATCACGGGCGACGCCATGATGGCGCTCGCGCTGCGGCAACTCGCGCAGGATCCGCATCCGGCCTCGGCGGCGGCCTCGTCCCGGCTGGCCGCGTGCGTCATCGAGCTGTGCGCCGGCCAGCAGGCGGACTGCGCCTTCGAGCAGCGTCCGGACGTCTCGCTCGACGAGTGCCTGGCCATGGCCACGGCCAAGACCGGGGCGCTGCTGGGCTGCGCGTGCGCGCTCGGCGCGCTGTACGCGGGGGCCGGGCCGGACGAGGTCGACGCCATGGACGCCTTCGGGCGGGAGGCCGGGCTGGCCTTCCAGCTGATCGACGACCTGATCGGCATCTGGGGGGATCCGGGGCACACCGGCAAGCCCGCCGGGGCCGATCTGATCGCCCGCAAGAAGTCCCTCCCGGTCGTGGCCGCCCTCACCTCGGGCACCGCGGCGGGGCAGGAGCTGGCCGCCCTGTACGCGGGTCCCATGACCGGGGACGACGTGCGCGACGCGGCGGACGCGGTGGACCGGGCCGGCGGGCGCGACTGGGCGCAGGCCCATGCCGCCGACCGGATGGGGCGGGCGGTCCAGCAGCTGTCCCGCGCCGTACCGGACCTCGCGGCGGCGGGCGGGCTGCTGGCACTCGCTGAGTTCGTGACGCGCCGCACGCGGTAGCCCGGCGCGATCGGCATGGCCGCGATCGGCAAGACACCGACGAGGCCTGTTCCGGCACGGCACGGTGCCGGAACGGGCCTTACCGCGCCTCGGCGTCAACTCTAGGATCGCTCACGGTTGTTGACGCGTGAGCGAAGGGTGTGACCAGTGGTGCTGGAGATACGTCAGGCGGATCAGTCGGACCGGGACGCGGTGGCGCGGCTGCTCGACGAGGCCTTCCGCACGGACCCGGTGAGCAGCTGGGTCTTCCCGGACCCGGAGCACCGGGCCGCCGTGCACGGGAAGTTCCTCGGCGTCTTCGTGGACGTGGCGCTGGCCGAGGGCCGGATCGACTACGCGGTGGACGGCTCGGCGGCCGCGCTGTGGCTGCGGATCCCTGCGGGCGAGCCGGAGGAGGAGGACGAGACCCCGGCGCGGATGCGCGCGGTGGCCGACCCGGACAACGAGCGGTGCGAGCTGGTCGGGCGGCTGACGGGCGCGGTGCACCCGACGGCCGAGGAGCACGAGTACCTGCTGATGATCGCGGTCGATCCGGGCCGGCAGGGGCAGGGGCTGGGCAGCGAGCTGATGCGCCCGGTGCTGGAGCGCTGCGACCGCGAGGGCGTGCCGGCGTACCTGGAGGCGAGCAGCGAGCGCAGCAAGGGGCTGTACGAGCGGCTCGGGTGGGAGTTCACGGGCGAGGCGGTGCGACTGCCGGAGGGTCCGCCGATGTGGCCGATGTGGCGCAAGCCGCGCGGGTAGGCGGGCCGGCGCGCGCGTGGGGGCTTGCGTGAGGGCCTACGTAAGGGCTTGCCTAACCACTTCAGGTGAAGTACTTTCCTCGACGTGCCTCTGATGCGGTGGCACTGCCGAACGGAAGAGAATCGCTTGCGCAAGCTCACGTACTTCATCGCCACGTCGGTCGACGGCTTCATCGGGGCCCCGGACGGCGACGGCGACTTCTTCTACGCCCACGTCGACGCGGAGTTCACCGAATTCCTCAAGACCGAGTACCCGGAGACCATCGCGGCCCAGGGGCGTGCCGCCCTCGGGATCGCCGACGCCGAGCCGAAGCGCTTCGACGCGGTGCTCATGGGCCGGAACACCTACGAGCCGGGCCTCAAGGCGGGCATGACCAGCCCCTACGGCCACCTGCCCGGGCAGTACGTCGTCTCCCGCTCCCTCACCGCCTCGCCGGACCCGCAGGTCGAGCTGATCTCCGGGGACGTCGCGGCCAAGGTCCGCGAGCTCAAGGCCCGGGACGGGCTGGGCATCTGGCTCTGCGGCGGAGCCGATCTCGCCGCCCAGCTGATCGACGAGATCGACGAGTTCATCGTCAAGACCTACCCGGTCTTCCTGGGCACCGGCATGCCGATGTCGCGGGCCGGATTCGGGGTGCGCCCCCTGGAGCTCACCGGGGTCGAGGTCCTCGGCGGAGGCCAGACCGTCGCCTCGTACGCCGTCAAGCGCTGATCCCGCCGGCCCCCGGGCCTCTCCCGCCCCAAAAGCGCCGAACCGGCCTACCGTGGAGGTATGGCCGGTGAACAGCAGCAGCGCGCACACGAGACGATCGCCCCGCAGGCCGGGCACGAACAGCAGACGTGCCCGGCGTGCGGGCGCCGCGTCGACACGGTGGTCAGGCGGCGCAAGTCACTCGGGATCTTCATTCCGGTGTGGGGCCGAGGCCCCTGCCGGAATCCGGGATGCCCCGATTACGCGGACCCCGAGGAGCGGTGACTCAGCCCTTGGCGGCGAGTTCCTTCTGGCCCAGGCCGGAGGCGAAGCCGTTGGCCCAGAGCTGGTTGACGCGCGCCCGCTCGGCGGAGTTCGGGTTGGCGTTCTGGCACGAGGTGCCCGGTCCACCGCCCGACATCAGCTCGGAGCACGGGCCCGAGTAGTGGTCCGGAAGGCCCAGCACGTGGCCGGTCTCGTGCGCGGTCACGCGGGTGGAGTTGTACTGCTGGTTCTGCCGGTAGTCGAGGAAGATGTAGCCCCGGCCGTGCCCGTCCGTGCTCGCGTACGAGCCGCGTGAGTCGTTGCCCTCGCGGTACGAGAAGTTCCCGCCGGAGGACACCTCCTGCAGCCTCACGTTGCTCACCGAGCTGTTCCAGATCTGCGTGGAGCGGGCTATCTGGCTGCGGAAGCTGGGCGCGTTGCGGGTGTTGTACGTGACGGTCACGGCCAGGACGCCGGGGTTCGCGGCGCGCTGCTCGGTGACCGAACGCTGCACGGCCTCGAAGAAGGCGCGGTTGGCGGCCTCGTTCTCCTGCGAGCCCGCGTACGCGGCGTAGCTTGCGGCATTGCCGACGGGGGCGGGAGCGGCGCTGGCGGTGGGGGTGACACCGAGGGCGGCGGCGAGGCCGAGGCCGACGGTCGTGGCCAGAACGGCCTTACGGGAGTGGCGCATGTGGGGGAGCTCCTACTCGTCCGGTGCGGTGGGGGGTGGGTCGTTCGGTACCGGAGTCTGCGGGAGTCCACTGGCCCGGCGGATGATGTCACTCCCCGATAGCGCCGGCCTATCGGGAAGATTTCGACAGCCCAACTAGCGTGAGAATGGCGGGATTCGGGGGGCTATCAGTGGCTGGTGCGGTCCACCGGGACCGGCCTACTCTCGGGTCATGGAGCTTGAGGTCAGGCACCTGCGCGCGCTGTGCGCCATCGCCGACGCCGGGAGCCTGCACAAGGCGGCCCGGCAACTCGGCGTGAGCCAGCCCTCCCTGACGACCCAGCTGCGCCGCATCGAACGGGCCCTGGACGGCGAGCTGTTCCTGCGCGAGCGGACCGGCTGCCGGCCCACCCCCTTCGGCCGGACCGTACTGGGCCGGGCCCGGCCGCTGCTCGCCGAGATGGCCGCACTGGTGGCCGAGGCCCGAGCGCAGGCCCGCGGACCGCGGCTGCGCATCGGCTCCACGGCCAGCCGGGCACTGCCGGGATGGCTGAGGCGGCTGCACCGGCGGATGCCGGACACCGAGACCTCGCTGGTGGTGGACGTGTCCGCCAACGCGCTCCTGCGGATGGTGGCCTCGGGGCAGCTGGACGTGGCGTTCGTGCACGAGGTGGAGGGCAGCCCGCTGCGGGTGCCGGCCGGGCTGCAGATGCACGTGCTGATGGAGCGGGAGCCGCAGTTCGTGTCGATGTCCCGGGACCATCCGGCCGCCGGACAGTCGGTGGTCTCCTTACGGGACCTGGCCGCCGACCGGTGGATGGTGGACCCCTCGGTCGACGGCGAGTGGGACGGGCTGCGGCGGGTCTTCGCCGGAGCCGGGCTCGACCCGCCCGTCCTCCACGCCGACTACCACACGGCGACCTCGCTGATCATCTCCGGCGAGGCCGTCGCACCCTGCCAGCCGACGTCGGGGCCGCGCGAGGACATGGCGATCCGGCCGCTGTCGGGGGACCCCCTCGCCGTCCGCCTGCTGCTGGCGACCCGGCCCGGCGCCCACGCGGAGGTCTACGAGGACCTCCGCGCCGCCTATCGCGAGGCGGCCCTGCGCACGCCCCCGTACCGCGCCTGGCTCCACCACCACGCGAGCCCCCTGCTGGCGGCCTGACGGGGCCCCGGGCTCCGCACACCTGACCCGCGCCGAACGCCGGTGGGGCCGGATTTTCCGGCCCCACCGGCGTTTTCGGCATGCCCGCGCACAGGCTTGACTTCCCCCGGCCGCGATATATCGTGTTGTTCAGAAGACGCGATATGTTGCGTGCGTCGAGCCCGGTCCGTGAACGCACGAGGAGGATCAGCACCATGACAGAGCAGTCGTCCCGGCCGTCGCCTTCGCAGTCGACCTGGCACATCGCCGAACCGCGGAAAATCGCCTTCGAGGCGGCGGTGACCGAGCTGCGCGTGCGCGTCGTGAGCGGCACGGTGAACGTGGTCGCCGCCGAGGAGGGCCCGGCCCGCCTGGAGGTGACCGAGGTCGACGGACCGCCGCTGTACGTGGTGCAGGACGGCGACACCCTCACGGTCTCCTACGAGGACGTGCCCTGGAACGGCTCCCAGGGCCTCAAGCAGTGGTTCGAGTCGAAGCCCTGGAAGGCCTGGTCCTCCGGCACCGCCGCCGGCCGCAAGGCCTGGGAGCGCAGCGCCGCGATCACCCTCACCGTGCCCGCCGCCACCCGGGTCCAGGTGGCCGCGGTCGACGCCACCGCCTTCGTCTCCGGCATCTCCGGCGGCACCGAGGTCACGGGGGTCTCCGGCGACGCCACGCTGGTCGGACTCTCCGGCCGGGTCAAGGCGCACACCGTCTCCGGCGGCGTCGAGGCCCAGTCCGTCACCGGCGACCTCCGCTTCCACTCGGTGTCCGGCGGCCTGACGGTCGTCGACGGCGCGGGCGTGAGCGTACGGGCCGACTCGGTCAGCGGTGACATGCTCATCGACCTGGACCTCGGCCCGGCGGCCGCGCGCCCCGTGGACATCGCGCTGAACTCCGTCTCCGGCCAGGTCGCGATCCGCCTCCCGCACCCCGCCGACGCCCGCGTGGAGGCCAACACCGCCACCGGCGGCGTCTCCAACGCCTTCGAGGACCTGCGGGTCTCCGGCCAGCTGGGCGCCAAGCGGATCACCGGCACGCTCGGCTCCGGCACCGGCACCCTGCGGGCCACCACCGTCTCCGGCGGCATCGCGCTGCTGCGCCGCCCGCAGGCCGACGCCGACGCCCCCGCGTCCGCCGCTCCCCTCGCGCTCGACAAGAAGGTGCTCTGACATGCCGCCCGTCTTCGCCCACGGCCGCCTGCGCCTCTACCTCCTCAAACTGCTGGACGAGGCCCCGCGCCACGGGTACGAGGTGATCCGGCTGCTGGAGGAACGCTTCCAGGGCCTGTACGCCCCCTCTGCGGGCACCGTGTACCCGCGGCTGGCCAAGCTGGAGGCCGAGGGCCTCGTCACGTTCGCCACCGAGGGCGGGCGCAAGGTGTACTCCATCACCGAGGCGGGCCGCGCCGAACTGGCCGACCGCAGCGGCGAACTCGCCGACCTGGAGCTGGAGATCCGCGACTCGGTCACCGAACTGGCCGCGGAGATCCGCAACGACGTCCGGGGCGCGGCGGGGGACCTGCGGCGCGAGATGCGGGCGGCGGCCTCGGCGTCCGCGACCCAGGTCGAGGACGAGTCCTGGAAGGCGGCCAAGGAGGAGCTGCGCAGGGCGAGGCAGGAGTGGAAGGAACAGGCGCGCCGGGCGAAGGACGAGAGCCGTCGGGCCCGCGAGGAGGCGCAGCAGGCCCGCCGCCAGGCCAAGGAGGCCCAGGAGCGGGCCCGCGAGGAGGTCCAGCGCATCGCGGTCCAGCTGCAGGAGCAGTTCGCCAGGTCCGGTGGCGTGCTGGGCAGTCTGGCGGGGGCGTGGCTCGGGGGCGGTGCGGCGCCGTCTGCGTCTTCGGCCGGGCCGGCTGCCGCGGAGGCCGAGGCCGATGCCGCGGCCGATGCGGGCTGGGCCGAGGATCTGGTGCCCAGCGGTGACCCGGCGCGGGACCTGGACCGGCTGCTGGACCGCTTCCGCGACGAGGTGCGGGATGCTGCGCGGGACCACGGGGTGAGTGCGGCGCAGGTGGCCGAAGCCCGTGCGGGGCTCGCGGCCGCCGCCGCCCGGCTGAGGTCGACGCTGCGGGCCGGGTAGCAGGCCCGGCGCCGTTGCGGGGGCTCCGCCCCCGCGCCTCAAACGCCGGCGAGGCTGGGATGCGCGGCGGGGCTGGGATGTGCGGCGGGGGTGGGAGAGCGGGCCTTCGCCCCGGGTCCCGTGCCTCAAGCGCCGGCCGGGCCGGATCTGTCAGGCGGCCAGGGTGGTTTCGGCTGTGGTGTAGGTGATGCCGTGGTCCATCAGGACCTCGGAGACCGTGCCGGGGCGGGAGAGCAGGGCCAGGAGCAGGTGCAGGGTGCCGATGTGGTGGTCCTTGCGGGCCAGGGCGACGCGGAGGGACTGTTCCAGGACCTTCTTCGAGCCCTCGGTGAAGGGGACCCGGTAGCTGCCGGCGCGGTCGTCCGGCTCGGCGCGGCCGAGGGCCGAGCGGAGCGAGGCGCGCAGGGTCCGCCGGCGCGGCGCGGGGGTCGCGAGCGCGCCCTCGCCGTGGGTCTCCTCGATGCGGGAGACGATCTCCGTGAGGTCGATGCCGAGTCCGGCCAGCGCCTCCTCGTCCGCCCGGGACATGCCGCCCCGGCGGCGGGCAGCCGCCAGGTCGGCGGCCACCGCCGCGCGGTCCACCCCCAGCCGGTCCAGGGCCCCCAGGTCCAGCAGGGAGAGCAGCAGGTGCTCCTCGGTGACGGTGGCGGCCCCGGCCCGCCGGGCCTCGGTCACCGCCCCCGTCACGGTGTTCCGGGCGTCGGTCGTGAAGCGTTCGAACATCAAAGCCTCCCGTACTTCTTGTGCACGGCCTGCCGGCTGACGCCCAGCTCGGCCGCGATCTCCTGCCAGGACCACCCCTGCGCGCGGGCACTGCGCACCTGTACCGCCTCCAGCTGCTCCAGCAGCCTGCGGAGGGCGGCCACGGCACGCAGGCCCACGCGCGGGTCGCGGTCGCCGGCCCGCTCGGCGAGATCGGTTGCTTCCGTCATGACTGTCAATTTAGGTTGACGCGGGAGGGTCTGTCAACCTTCATTGACGCATGCGTGCCTACGGCTTGAGGACGATCTTTCCGAAGAGGTCACCCGCGGCGAGCTTCTCGAAGCCCTCGCGCGCCCGGTCCAGCGGCAGCACCTCGTCGATGACCGGCCGGAGCCCGGTCGTGGCGCAGAACGACAGCAGGTCCTCCAGCTCGTCCTTCGAGCCCATGGTCGAGCCGACCACCTTCAGCTCCAGGAAGAAGATCCGGGTCAGCTCGGCGTGCGCCGGGCGGTCGCCGCTCGTGGCGCCGGAGATCACCAGGGTGCCGCCGGGGCGCAGGGACTTCACCGAGTGGGACCAGGTGGCCGCGCCCACCGTCTCGATCACCGCGTCCACCCGCTGCGGCAGCCGCGCGCCCGGCTCGTACGCCTCCACCGCGCCCAGCTCCACGGCCCGCTTGCGCTTGGCCTCGTCCCGGCTGGTGGCGAAGACCCGCAGGCCCGCCGCCTTGCCGAGGGCGATCGCGGCGGTCGCCACCCCGCCGCCGGCGCCCTGGACGAGCACGGAGTCCCCGGGGCGGACCCCGGCGTTGGTGAACAGCATCCGGTACGCCGTCAGCCAGGCCGTCGGCAGGCAGGCGGCCTCCTCGAAGGTCAGCTCTGCGGGCTTGCGCAGGACGTTCCACGCGGGGACGGTCACCTGCTCGGCGAAGGTGCCCTGATAGCGCTCGGTCAGGATCGAACGGGGCTCGTCGGGGCCGACCCCGTGGCCGCTCTGGCCGATCACGGAGTGCAGGACGACCTCGTTGCCGTCCTGGTCGATCCCGGCGGCGTCGCAGCCGAGAATCATCGGGAGTCTTTCCTCGCCGAGGCCCACCCCGCGCAGCGACCACAGGTCGTGGTGGTTGAGGGAGGCGGCCTTGACGTTCACGGTCACCCAGCCGGGCCGGGCCTCCGGTGCCGGGCGGTCGCCCAGTACAAGGCCGTTCAGCGGCTGGTCACGGTCGATTCGGGCGGCGTAGGCAGCGAACATGCCGCGACGCTACCGCTCGGTAGGGCGGGGTTCCAGCCCTCGCGTGACCGTGGCGGTGAGGCCTTCGTCGCACCGCGCGGGCGGCGCGAGAAAAAGGAAAGGCCCGGCCGGAGGGATCCGGCCGGGCCTCTGCCCGTACAGCTCGCGCGGCGGTCAGGCCAGGCGGGCCACGCCGTCGGCCTTCGCGGCGGCGGCGACGGCCGTGGCGACGGCCTCCGCGACGCGCTCGTCGAACGGCGACGGGATCACGTAGTCGGCGGCGAGCTCGTCACCCACGACACCGGCGATGGCGTCGGCGGCGGCGATCTTCATGCCCTCGGTGATCCGGGTGGCGCGCACCTTGAGGGCACCCGCGAAGATGCCCGGGAACGCCAGCACGTTGTTGATCTGGTTCGGGAAGTCCGAGCGGCCCGTGGCCACGACCGCCGCGTACTTGTGCGCGACGTCCGGGTGGACCTCCGGGTTCGGGTTGGCCATGGCGAAGACGAAGGCGTCCTTCGCCATCGAGGCCACCGCCTCCTCCGGGACCGTACCGCCGGAGACGCCGATGAAGACGTCCGCGCCGGCGAGGGCCTGCTCCAGCGAACCGGTCTGGCCGGTCTTGTTGGTCAGGCCCGCGATCTCCGCCTTGACGTCCGTCAGGTCGGAACGGTCCGCCGACACGACGCCCTTGCGGTCGGTGACGCAGACGTCGCCGATGCCCGCGTCCACCAGGATCTTGGCGATGGCGATGCCCGCCGCGCCCGCACCCGAGATCACGGCGCGCAGGTCGCCGAGGGTGCGACCGGTGAGCTTCGCGGCGTTGCGCAGCGCGGCCAGCGTCACGATGGCCGTGCCGTGCTGGTCGTCGTGGAAGATCGGGATGTCCAGCGCCTCCTGGAGGCGCCGCTCGATCTCGAAGCAGCGGGGGGCCGAGATGTCCTCCAGGTTGACCCCGCCGAAGGACGGGGCGAGCCGGATGACCGTCTCGATGATCTCGTCCGTGTCCTTGGTGGCGAGCGCGATCGGAACCGCGTCCACACCACCGAACTGCTTGAAGAGAATGGCCTTGCCCTCCATGACGGGGAGGGAGGCCTCGGGGCCGATGTCACCGAGTCCGAGCACGGCCGTGCCGTCGGTGACGACGGCGACCACGTTGGACTTCCAGGTGTACTCGTTCACCAGCTCCGGCTGCTCGGCGATGGCGCTGCACACCTTCGCCACGCCGGGCGTGTACGCGAGGGACAGGTCGTCCTTGTCGTTGACGGGCACCGTGGCCTGGATGGCCATCTTGCCGCCCCGGTGCAGCGCGAACACCGCGTCCGGGTTGTTGTCCGTGACGCTGTCACTGCGAGGGTTGATGATCTCCGCTGCCACTGTGTGTGACCCCTTAAGTCCTTTGAATCGTTGAGGGTGGCCACTCCTGGTTAAGGGGTGGGCGGGCACCGCGTCCGTACTCCGCATCGACGGTTGGCCCGTCTCCGCGGAGGGGAGGTTCGTACGCGCGGGCGCGCCGCACGCGCGCCCTGAGCCCCGGATGAGGGGTGTAAGGATCTGTTCTACCCGAAGAACGCTCGCCCAGACGAGTCGATTCCCGCTCAATCGTAGGCCGGTTGCCCCGCTTTTGGCGAAAAGTCCAAACCTTGATGTCCAACGGGCGAGACGCCCCGGAGAAACTGCGGTGAAAAGGCCAGGTCACGGCAGGTTTTTCGGTCTCGAACCCCCATGTCCGCAGTCCTGTTGGGTCACACCGGCCGCCCGTTATGCGATTTTGACCTGACGGGCACCCTGAATGTCTCGGTCCGAATGGCAAGATGCCGTAATCACACGAGGTCGCGACACTCGATGGTGCGTGCCCGACCGTTTTTCGATGCTTTTCCACCACTGCCGGAGGACCAAAGCCATGACCGCTAGCACCACCCGTCGTACGACCGCCGCACGGTCCCGGATCGCCGCGGTCGGCGCGATCGCGGTCGCGGGCGCCCTGATCCTCACCGGCTGTGGTGACCAGACCGACAAGGCTTCCACCAGCCCGTCGGGTGCGGCGAACAACAGCGCCCCGCTCTTCTCGAAGCTCCCGAAGAAGATCCAGGACGCCGGTGTCATCAAGGTCGGCACCGACGCGACCTACGCGCCGATGGAGTTCACCGAGGGCGGCAAGATCGTCGGTGTCGACCCCGACATCGCGGCGGCCCTGAGCAAGCAGCTCGGCGTGCAGTTCAAGTTCGAGTCCGGCACCTTCGACACCCTGATCGGCAGCATGCAGACGGGTCGCAGCGACCTGGTCATGTCCTCGCTCACCGACACCAAGGCCCGTCAGGAGGGCCTGGACGACAAGGGCGCCAAGACCGGTGCCGGTGTCGACTTCGTCGACTACTTCTCCGCCTCGACCGGCATCCTGGTCAAGAAGGGCAACCCCCAGGGCATCAAGACCCTCGACGACCTGTGCGGCAAGACGGTCGCCGTGCAGCGCGGCACCACGTACGAGGAGTCCGCCAAGACCCAGGCCGAGAAGTGCAAGACGGACGGCAAGGGCGAGCTCAAGATCGAGTCCTTCCCGACCGATGCCGAGGCCCAGACCCGTGTGAAGGCCGGCGGCGCCGCCGCGGACCTGAACGACTCCCCGGTCGCCGCGTACATCGCGCAGACCGCCGGCGGCGGCAACGACTTCGAGGCCATCGCCAACCCGACCGACGCCGGTCTCTTCGGCATCGCGGTGGACAAGAAGAACACCGAGCTGCGCGACGCGCTCAAGGAAGCCCTTGACGCGGTCATCAAGGACGGCACGTACAAGGCTGCCCTGGACAAGTGGAACGCGGGCTCCGGCGCCGTGACCGAGGCCAAGATCAACGCCGGTTCCTGACCTCCGCGTACCACCGCAGCACACTGAAGGGCAGTCACTGTGACTGACAAGCTCGACAAGGTCCCGGGCCCGGCGGACACCCCGCCGGCCGGGGCCGTCCCCCCCGAGGCCATCAAGGCCATCCCGGTGCGCCACTACGGCCGCTGGATCAGCGCCGTGGTCGTCATCGGCCTGGTCGTGGCGCTCGTGATCGCCTTCTCGCAGGGCAACGTGCGCTGGGCGACCGTGCCGGAGAAGCTGTTCGACCCCACCATCCTCCGTGGTGTCGGCAACACCATCTGGATCAGCATCACCGCGATGGCCCTGGGCCTGGTGCTCGGTGTCCTCTTCGCGGTCATGCGGCTCTCGAAGAACCCGGTCACCAGCACCATCGCCTGGTTCTACATCTGGCTGTTCCGCGGCACCCCGGTGTACGTGCAGCTGCTCATCTGGTTCAACCTCGCCCTGATCTTCCCGATCCTGAACCTCGGGTTCTACAAGGACGAGATGACCCAGGTCATGACGCCCTTCCTGGCCGCCCTGCTGGGCCTCGGCCTCAACGAGGGCGCGTACATGGCGGAGATCGTCCGCGCCGGCATCCAGTCGGTCGACGAGGGCCAGACCGAGGCCTCGCACGCGCTCGGCATGACCCGTACGCAGACCATGCGCCGGGTCGTGCTCCCGCAGGCCATGCGGGTGATCGTGCCGCCGTCGGGCAACGAGTTCATCAACATGCTCAAGACCTCGTCGCTCGTCGTCGCCGTGCAGTACTTCGACCTGCTGCGCGCGGCCCAGGACATCGCGTCCACCTCGTTCGCGGTGATGGAGATGTTCTTCGTCGCCTCGATCTGGTACCTCGCCCTGACCAGCGTGTTCAGCGTCGGCCAGTACTACCTGGAGCGCCGCTACGCCCGTGGCGCGCTCCGCTCGCTGCCGCCCACGCCGCTGCAGAAGATCAAGGCGAAACTGTCCAGCTTCTCGAACCGCAAGGCGGTGGCCTGATGACGACTGCCATGGTGAAGGCCGAGGGCGTCCACAAGTCCTACGGTGCGGCGCACATCCTCAAGGGCATCGACCTGGAGGTCGCCCCGCGTGAGGTCTTCTGCCTCGTCGGCCCGTCCGGCTCCGGCAAGTCGACCTTCCTGCGGTGCATCAACCACCTGGAGCAGGTCAACGCGGGACGGCTGTACGTCGACGGCCAGCTCGTCGGCTACCGCCAGAAGGGCGACAAGCTCTACGAGCTGAAGGACAGCGAGGTCGCGGCCCAGCGCCGGGACATCGGCATGGTCTTCCAGCGCTTCAACCTCTTCCCGCACATGACGGCCATAGAGAACGTCATGGAAGCCCCGGTCATGGTCAAGGGCGAGTCCAAGGCGGTGGCGCGCGAGCGCGCCATCAAGCTGCTGGACCGCGTGGGCCTCGGCGACAAGGGCGGGAACTACCCCACCCAGCTCTCCGGCGGCCAGCAGCAGCGCGTGGCGATCGCCCGCGCGCTCGCCATGGAGCCGAAGCTGATGCTCTTCGACGAGCCCACCTCGGCGCTCGACCCGGAGCTGGTGGGTGACGTCCTCGACGTCATGCGCGACCTGGCCGAATCGGGCATGACCATGATCGTGGTCACGCACGAGATGGGCTTCGCCCGCGAGGTCGGCGACAACCTCGTCTTCATGGACGGCGGCGTGGTCGTCGAGTCGGGCAACCCGCGCGACGTGCTGGGCAACCCGCAGCACGACCGCACGAAGGCGTTCCTGTCCAAGGTGCTCTAGGGCTCCGGCGGACAGGTGAGGGGCGGTACGGGATTCCCGTACCGCCCCTCACCCGTGCTCATGTCCCTCCTGGGGATCCAGGTCCCTACTTCAGACCTAGGACCAGCGCGTCCGAGGGGGAGCGCCAGACGGTTCGGGCCTCCGCGAAGCCGGCTCCGAGCAGGGCGGCGGTGTGCCAGGCCTCGGACGGGGTGTCGCCGTCCGCGTGCTCCCCGTAGATCGCGAAGCGCTGCTTCACCGGCTCCGCGAGGACCGGGTCCGCGGCGGCCAGGTCCCACCACTCGCGCCAGTCCAGCGCGCCGGCCGACTTGGCCCGGTCCATCCCGGCGTGCCGGTGGGCGTGCTCGGCGGCGTCAATGCGGGGGGTGGCCGGGTCGGGCATGTGGTCGGCGTTCATGAACACCCCGCCCGGGGCCACCAGCGGCGCGAGCTGCCCGTACAGGACGGTCAGGTCCTCGCTGTGCAGCCAGTGCAGGGCGGTGGCGGTCAGGACCGCGTCGTAGGAGTCGTGGGGGAGGGCGGAGCGCCAGTGCGGGTCCTTGAGGTCGGCGGTGACGAAGGCGACCCGGTCGTCCCCGGCGAAGTGGCCCTCGGCGATGGCCAGCAGCGCGGGGTCGAGATCGACGCCCGTACTGGTGGCTCCCGGGAACCTCTTGAGGACCCGGTCCGTGATACTTCCCGTACCGCACGCGAGATCCAGCACCCGGGGGGTGGGTCCCACCAGGGCCTCGACCATGTCCAGCATCACCCGGAACCGCTCCTCGCGGTCGGGCATGTACCACTCCTGCTGCCGGTCCCAGCTGTCCTGCCAGGCCTGCCAGTACCCGGTGCCGGTGGCCGTATCTGTCGTATTCGTCGTATTCGCCATCCCGAACCCCTCCTACGTAATACCCTCGAAGACGTCTCAGCCGTTACCGGAGACATTAATCCGCAGCCGTAAGGACTACAAGTGGAACTGGCCCATTACTCGGACTTCGCCGTGCGCCTGGTCAACACCGAGGAGCCGGCCCGCAACAAGGACGAGCTCACCTCCGTGGACGCCGTCCGTGCCCTGTTCGGCGCAAGCGTGCAGATGGCCCGCCGCGTCACCGACACCGACGTCACCCGTTTCCGCAACGTACGGGCCCGGCTGCGCGCCGTCTTCGAGGCCGCCGACGGCGGTGACCACGTCCTCGCGGTCGACCTGCTGAACTCGCTGCTCATGGAGTTCCCGGTCAGCCCCCAGGTCTCCGGGCACAAGACCATCGGCGAGGACGGCCGCCCCGACTGGCACATCCACCTCGCCGAGCACCCCTCGAACGCATCGGCGGGCTACGCCGCCATGGCGGCCATGGGCCTGGCCTTCGCCCTCACCGAGCACGGCCCCGACCGCCTCGGCCTGTGCCAGGCCGCGCCCTGCCGCAACGCCTACCTCGACACCTCCACCAACCGCTCCCGGCGCTACTGCTCCGACCGCTGCGCCACCCGGGCGAACGTGGCCGCCTACCGCGCCCGCAAGCGGCTGGAGGCCGAGGAGTCCGCCCGCAGCGGGCGCAGCGCCGAGGCCGCCCAGGACAGCCGGGCCCTCAGCGAGCGCTGATCCTCCTCGCGCGGCCGGAAGCGCAGCACCGCCGTCGCCAGCACCAGCTCGCCGGGCACCGGACCGTAGACGGTGCTGTCGCCGGTCTCGTTGTACGGGTTGTCGCCCAGCACCCACCAGCAGCCGCCCGGCCGCCGCTCCACCGCGCGCTTGATCACCAGCAGGTCCTGCTGGAAGGGATGGCGCAGCACCACCACGTCACCCGGGCGGACGGCGGCCCCGTAGCGGACCACCACCTGGTCCCCGTTGGTCAACGTGGGCACCATCGACGCCCCCGTCACCTCCACCACCCCGAACCGCTTGCGCGGGCGCCCGTTCTCCACCATGCGTGTCCTCCTCGTCACCCCCGCATGCTGCCGCACCGGTCCGTACATTCGCTCACCGGTCCGGCCGCGCCCCTGGACTTTTGTCCTAAGCCCATGGGGGCGCCCGCGAAATCCGGTTCTCCAGCGAGTAATCTCCCCCTTGAGAAGACGATCACGAGGAGGACACACTCCATGCTTTCCCGCCTCTTCGCCCCCAAGGCGAAGGTCTCCGCCCACTGCGATCTTCCGTGCGGCGTGTACGACCCTGCCCAGGCCCGCATCGAGGCCGAGTCCGTCAAGGCCGTGCAGGAGAAGTACCAGGCCAACGACGACGCCGACTTCCGCGCGCGCGCCATCACCATCAAGGAGCAGCGCGCCGAGCTCGCCAAGCACCACGTCTCGGTGCTGTGGAGCGACTACTTCAAGCCGCCGCACTTCGAGAAGTACCCCCAGCTGCACACCCTGGTCAACGACACCCTGAAGGCCCTCTCGGCCGCCAAGGCGTCCAACGACCCGGCGACCGGCGCGAAGGCCCTCGAGCTCATCGCCGAGATCGACCGCATCTTCTGGGAGACCAAGGCCGCCTGATCCGGCGCCCGGTACCCCTGCTCGCGCCTGCCCGAGAGGCCGGCGCGACCACGAGAACGGCCCGACTGCCTTGTGGCAGCCGGGCCGTTCTCGTTTCGCGCTTTTCGGCTCCGCGTCCTGCGGGTACGCGCCGAGCTCACTCGTCGGCGTCGTCGTCCTCGTCGTCCAGGCGGGCCAGCCAGGTGGCCAGGCGTTCCACCGGGACCTCGAAGTCCGGGTTCAGGTCGACGAAGGTGCGCAGCTGCTCGGCGAGCCACTCGAAGGTGACCTCCTCCTCGCCGCGCCGCTTCTCCAGCTCCTCGATGCCGCGATCGGTGAAGTACAAGTCGGGCTCCGTGCCGTGATGGGGGTGTGCAGGGGGTGTTTCCCGCCAGGATAATCCGCGGGGCCGAAGAGGCCTCCCGCCCGTGGTGTCCCCGGGGCTAGCCTGGATGCCCAACGAGCGGGGGGTGCGGATGAGGGACGGGCGCACGACCGGCCCGGCGCGCGCCTTCGAGCTCCTCGAGCCCCTCGTCCAGGCCGCGACCGTACGCGTTCACGCCCCGCCGGGCGGGTATGACAACCCCGGCAGCCATCGGACCGGTCCCACGTGGGGGAGCGGTTTCTTCATCGCCCCCGGCTGGGTCCTGACGTGCGCGCACGTGGTCGGCGAAGGGGGTGCTGCGGTGCGTCTGACGGGACGCGAGGTCGGCATCACCTTCTCCTCCGGGGCCCACGGGGCGACCGGGACGGTCACCGGGCGCGTGGAGTGCGTACTGCCCGAGCGGCTGGAGGAGCGGCGTCCGCGCCGGGGCGCCCTGTGGGACCTGCCCGACCTGGCGCTGCTCAGGGTCCTGGCCCCGGTGTCGCACGCCTGCGTCTGGCTGACCGACCGGTCCAGACCACGCTTCGACGAGGTCGCCTACTTCGGCTGCACCGAGGACCTCGGCACCCCCGAGATCACCGGCCGCACCACCCGGCTGCGCGGCAGCGCCGGGAACGGCGCGGCCATCCGGCTCGGCGACGACGACGAGATCGACCCCGGCATGTCCGGCGGCCCCGTGGTGGACCTGGCCCGCGGGGAGGTCGTCGGGGTGCTCAAGGCCCGGCGGCACGGGGCGGGCGGCGGGCTCGCCGTCTCCGTCGTGCAGCTGCGCACGCTGCCGATGCCCGCGCGCGGCCAGGTCGGGCTCTACCGGCGCGTCATGCAGGCCCACGACCTGCACCACTACGACCAGCACCTCAGCGACCTCGACAACCGCCGGACCTGGACGGACGCGCACGGCGAGCTCCCCCCGGAGGAGGGCGCCCCGTACGGCGGCCGCGGCCGGCTCACCCCCGGCGAGCGCACCACCCTGTGCGGGCTGCTGGCCGAACTGCCCCCGCCGGGTTCCTCCGAGGTCGTACGGGCCCTGGTCGAGGCGGCCCGCGGGGAGGAGCCGGACCCGCAGCCGCCCGCCCCGCTGAGCTGGCGCGACGGGCTGGGGCTGCTGCACGACCCGCCCGGCGGCGTGGCGGAGGCCGCGGCCATGCTCCGGTACGCGACGGACGTGAGCGTGGCCGACTACCGGGAGCCGCCGACCCCGGGCGCGGACGAGGAGCTGTGGGACTGGATCCGGGCCACGGCCGAGCGGCTGTGGCGCCCGCTGCGGCGCGAGCTCGGCGAGCGCCACGAGCGGGGCCTCGCGGAGCGGGAGCGGCGCCGGCGGGCCTCCGCCGGCCGGGCGGTGGGCGGCCCCGCCCGGCGGGCCGGCGGGCTGCCGCCCGGGTCCTCGGCGCTGCTGGAGGTGTGGGCGCACGGCTGGGAGGACGTCTACGACTGGCGGGTCTCCGTCCTGGCCGGTCCGGCGCACCCCGGGCGGGTGACCCCGGTGGACTCGGGCGTACGCGCCACCCTGGCGGGCCTGCCGGAGGCGTTACGGGTCCCGCTCGCCGAGGCCTTCCGGCGCTGCGACACCCACGAGGCGGCGGCCCTGCTCGAAGTGGCCGTGGCCCCCGAGCTGTTCGGGCTGGCCGTGGACGAGTGGGTGGTGGCGGGCGGCGTACCGCTGGGCGTGCAGCGGCCGGTGGTGCTGCGTCACCCGGGCGGGCGCACCGGGGCCGGGCACCCGGCCGATCCCGGGCAGCCCGCGGATCCCCAGGATCCGGCGGGCCGCGCGCACCCCGCGGATCCCGAGGGCCCCGAGGGCCGCGGGCACCCCGCGGCGGCCGCCCGGTGGGCGCGGGTGCAGGCGGGACCGCTGCTGGACGAACGGGCCGACTGCGTACGGGGACGCCCGCGCAGCCCCGCCGCCGAGTGGCTGACGGGACTGCCCGACAACACCGTGCCGGTGCACTGCCGGGCGGCGGACCAGGAGCCCACGCTCGGCTCGCTGCACGCGGTGCGGGAGGCCGGGTACGGCGTGGTGGTGACCCGGCGGCCCCCGCCGGATCCGGGAGCCTCGTGCGCGCCGTTCCACCGCGGGCTGCGGGAGGAACTGGCCGACGCCGGGCGGGCGGAGGTGCTGCCGCTGCGGCTGCAGGCGCTGCGGGGGCGGGCGCACGGGGCGGACCCCGACGCGTACTGGGCCGCCGGGACCGGGCTGGTGTGGGAGGACCCGGCGCGGCCGCTGCCGGACGACGAACCGCTGCAGGGCGACCTGTGACGGCACCGGGCCCGGCCGATTCGAGTGAGTGAGGGAGGGGCAATGAACGACGAGTGGCTCATATACCGGGGGGTCGGTGAGCCCCATGACGGGATCGACGCCCTGCCCGACCCGCCGCCCTGGCGGGACTTCGACGGCGGTCCGGTGGCGGCGCCGGGCGGGCCCGCCGTGGCCGCCGACGGCAACGTGGCCCGGCGGCTCGGGGCGCACCGGCAGGCCGCCGAGCTGCACCGGCCGGAGCCCGAGGAGCTGGAGGCCGTCAACGCGGCGCTGTACCTGCGCCGGCCGCTGCTCGTGACGGGCTTCCCCGGAACGGGCAAGTCCACCCTCGCGCACGCCGTCGCCCACGAGTTGAAGCTGGGACGGGTGCTGCGCTGGCCGGTGGTCTCGCGGACCGTGCTGCAGGACGGGCTGTACCGGTACGACGCCCTCGCGCGGCTGCAGGACGTACAGCTCGCGGCGAGCGGGGGCGCCGGAGCGGGTGGGGCCGACGGGGACCCGGGCGGGGCTTCGGCCGGAGCCCCCGGCATCGGGAAGTACATCCGGCTCGGACCGCTGGGCACGGCCCTGCTGCCCACCGGGCGGCCCCGGGTGCTCCTCATCGACGAGCTCGACAAGAGCGACATCGACCTGCCCAACGACCTGCTGAACGTGCTGGAGGAAGGGGAGTTCGCCCTCCCCGAGCTGGAGCGGGTCGCCGACACCGAGCCCGAGGTGCAGGTGCTCACCGACGACGGGACCAAGGTGACCGTCCGCGGCGGCCGGGTCCGCTGCCGGGAGTTCCCCTTCATCATCCTCACCAGCAACGGGGAGCGGGACTTCCCCGCCGCCCTGCTGCGGCGCTGCATCCAGCTCAAGCTCGGGCAGCCCGGCGAGAAGCGGCTCGCCACCATGGTCCGCGCCCACCTCGGGGAGGAGGCCGCCCGGCTCGGGGCGGACCTGATCCGGGAGTTCCTCAGCCGCTCCCAGACCGAGCTGGTCGCCGCCGACCAGCTGCTCAACGCCGTGTACCTGACCCACTACGCCTCCCCGCCCACCCGGGAGGACCTCGCGGACCTGCTCATCCAGCGCCTCGACCGCCCGAGGTGACGGGCCGTGCCGCCTGCCGCACCCGAATCCCCTCAGGCCGCCCCGACCGTCCCGGGCGTCCGCGAACTGGCCGCGCTGCTGCGCGCCGCCGGGCTCGACCCGAGCGCCGAGGAACTCGCCGACGCGCTGTGGCTGGCCGGGCACATCCGCGGGCCGGGCACGGCCGCGCCGGGCGCGCGGGGGCCGGACCCGGACGAGGACGAGGACGCCGAGGACCCGGCCGGCAAGCCCGTGGAGCCCGGCCGGGAAGAGCCCGACGCCGATGATCCGGTCCGGCTCTACGCATCCGGGGCGCGCCGCGCCGGAGGCGCCGAGGGGGACCGGCCGGAGGAGTCGCCCGAGGAGTACGGAGTGCCCGTACGGGTGCCCCGGGCCGCCGCGCTGCCGCGCATCCTGGACATCCAGCGGGCCCTGCGCGCCCTGCAGCGGCACCGCCCGCCCGCCCCGCCCACCCGGCTGGTGATCGACGAACCGGCCACCGCCGAGGCCAGCGCCCGCGCCCTCGGCCTGGTCATCCCGGTGCTCCGGCCGGAGAGCCGGCGCGAGGCGACCGTACGGCTGGTGATGGACGCGTCCCCGTCGATGGCCGTGTGGCAGGACATGTTCGACGAACTGCGCGCGGTGTGCGAGCGGCTGGGGGCCTTCCGGGACGTCCAGGTGCACTACCTGCACCGTCTCGCGGACGGTACGGCGGTCCTCGGGCGCAGCCCCCTGCCCGCCTCCGGGCTCCGCTCCGGCGACCAGTTGCGGGACCCGACCGGCCGGGCCCTGACCATGGTGGTCTCCGACTGCGCCGGGCCGATGTGGCGCGAGGGCGCCGCGCAGCGGCTGCTGTACCGGTGGGCCGAGTGCACCCCGTGCATGGTCGTCCAGCCGCTGCCGCAGCGGCTGTGGGGCCGCAGCTGGCTGCCGACCGAACGGGGCACGCTCACCCGGCTGGAGGGCGGCGGGCAGAAGCTGAGGTTCCGGCCGGACCGGCCGCTGCCGCCCGGACGGCTCACGGGCGGGCTGACCGTGCCCGTGCTCCCGCCGAGCCCGACCGCCCTCGGGGCCTGGGCCCGGCTCGTCGCCGGACTCGGCACCGGGCCGGTGCCGGCCGAGGTCGGCCGGGTGCTGGCCGGCCATCCGGCCGCGCCCGTGCCGCCGCCGCGCGCGGTACGGCCGCCGCGCGAGCTGGTGGCGCGGTTCCGGTCCTCGGCCGCGCCCCGGGCCGTACAGCTGGCGGTGTACCTGTCGGCGGCGCCGCTGACGCTGCCCGTGATGCGGCTGGTGCAGCGCACGATGCTGCCGGACTCGGAGCCCTCCGACCTGGCGGAGGTCCTGCTGAGCGGGCTGCTGCGGCGCAGCGGGCCGGGGCCGGGGCACTGGTACGAATTCGTACCCGGGGTGCAGGACGTGCTGCTGGGGCCACTGGGACGGGACGAGGCCGCCCTGGTGCTCAAGCACTGCTCGGAGTACGTGCTGGCGCACTTCGGGCGGGGCGTACGGAACTTCCCCGCGCTCGCGGTCTCGCAGCTCACCGGGGCGCCGCCGACGGTGGCCGACCCCGGGCCGCAGGAGGCCGAGCGGATGCCCGAGGGACGGCTCCCGCAGGCCTTCGCGCAGGTTTCGGCCAAGGTCGTACGGCGCTACCTGCCCGGCATGCCGGAGCAGGGCCCGGCCCGGCGCGAGCCTCCTCCCACCCCCGCACTCGGGCGGGCCGGGGCGGTGCGCGCCGCACGGGACCGGCTCGCGGACGCGGCGGCGGACGGGGGCGCGGACGGGGGCGCGCGGGCCCTGCACGAGGCCGTCGCGGTGCTGCGGCGGGCGGTGACGGCCCCGGTGGCGCCCGGCGACCCGCCGGAGGAGGCGGAGACCGAGCTGGCGGGCGCGCTGCTGCGGCTGTGGGCGGCCCAGCGGGACCCGGAACTCCTCGCCGAGGCGGAACGGGCCGTGACCGGGCTGCGGACTCCGGCGGCGCGGGCCGTCCTCGGCCGGGTGCTGTACGAACGGGCGCTGGCCCACGGCCCCGACGCGGAGCTGCTGGCCGACGCGGACCGGGAGTTCGCGGCGGCGGGCGCCACGGCCGACCCGGAGCTGCGGCGGGACTGCGCGGTGCGGCGGGCCGAGACCCTGATCCGGCTGAGCGGGCTGCGGGCGGACGCGGGCGCGCTCCGGGAGGCCCGCGCGGCCCTGGAACCCCTGGTGGGCCCCCCGGCCGCCCCCGGCGGGGCCCTCGACGGGGACCCGGACGCGCACCCCGATCCCTCGGAGCCCGGATCCGACCCCGAACTGCAACGGGCCCTGGGCCGGGTCCTCCTGGCCCTCCTGCCCCGCACCGAGGACCCGGCCGAGCGCACGGCCCTGGCCGAACAGGCCGCGGCCCGGCTGGCCGTGCCCGGCCCGGCCGCGGGCACGGTCGCCGTGGCCCGGGTGCGGGTGGACCTGGCCGGCGCGCTGCGGTACCTGCCGGCGCGGCTGGAGGAGGCGGCCGGCCAGCTGACCACGGCCCTGGAACGGGCCGGCGGCGACCCGGAGCTGCGGGTCGCCGCCCTGGTGTGCCTGGCCCGGGTGCACCGGGAGCGGTACGCGCGGGACGCCGACCCGGCGGCCCTGGAGGAGGCGGCCGAGGCGTACGGCCGGGCCCGGCGGCTGATCCCCCGCGACGGGGAGGCCTTCGGGGAGCTGCTGCCCGAGTGGGGCGAGGTGCTCCTGGAGCGGGCCCGGGCCGCCGACGGGCGGCGGTTCACCGGAGCCGCCGTACGCGTCCTGCGCGACAGCCGGGCCGCGGTCCCGCAGTCGGACCCGGGAGCCGCGCACCGGCTGGTGCGGCTGGCCACAGGGCTGCGGCTGCGGCACGCGTACGAGGGCGACCCGGTGGACCTGCGGGAGGCGGAGTACCTGCTGGAACTGGCCGTCCGGCACGGCCGCAGCCCGCTGGAGCGGGCCCGGGCCTGGCGGGACCACGGCGACGTGCAGCAGGAGATCCACGGTCACACCCGGGCGGTGGAGCGCCTCGACCGGGCGGCGGACTCCTACCGGCGGGCCTGGCGGGCGGCCCTGGAGGCCGACCGCGAAAGCCGCACGGGCCGCGAGGACCGCGACGGCCCGCAGGGCCACGAGCCCCCCGCGGCCCTTACGGCCCTTCCGGCCCCTGCGGGCGGCGAGGGCACCTCCGGCACCTCCGGCGCGGCCGTCCGACTGGCGGCCCGTGTGCAGGAGTCGCGGGGAGAGGTGCTGGAGCGCCTCGCCCGCCCCCGGGCGGCCCTGGACGCCTACCGCTCCGCGCTGGAGCTGTGGACGCGGCCCGGCGCGGCCGGCGGGGGCGAGGCCGACACCGCCGACGCCGAAGGGCGGACGGAGGCGCTCCGGGCCCGGGTGCGGGCCCTGGAAGCCGGCCTCTGACGGCGGCGCCGCGAGCGGAGCGCGCTGTTTCCGCGGACCGGCCGGAGGGAAAGGGCAGGGGACCGTCCGGTCCGCGACGCGACAGGGGGAGCAGCGGCACATGGTGACGAAGCGGCAGGAAGTGGAGGCGGTGACCCCGGCATGCCCCGGGCGCCTGCCCGACCTCTCCGGGCTGGACCTGGCCGCGCTGCGCGGGATCGACCATCCCGTGCTGGCCCAGGTGATCGAGGGCATGGTCGAGCGGGTGACACATCCGGCCGAGATCCTCAACGCCTTCGACTCCGGGGTGACCTGACCGGCGCGCGTCTGATCCGCCCCACCTTGAAACCGAGTTGACCACTTTCCGCCGTTAGCGGGGACCGTCCTCAGGGCAGGGATGGACCGTCCGCCGGGGGTTGCCTCCCGGAGGCACGGGGGAGGAAGGCGGGGCGATGAGGCGAGCGGTCACGAGCAACTCCGCGCTGCCCGCGCCCGGCGACACCGACTCCACCCAGCCCCAGCCGGTCCCGTCCCGGCCTCGGCAAGACCCGGCCCGGCCCCAGCCGGCCCCGGCCCGGCCCCAGCCCCAGCCGGCCCCGGCCCGGTCCGAGCCGGTCCCGCCCCGGCCACAGTCGGTCCCGGCCCGGTCTCGGCAAGACCCGGCCCAGCCCCAGCCGGCCCCGTCCCGGCCTCAGCAAGATCCAGCCCGGTCCCAGCCGGCCCCGGCCCGGTCTCGGCAGGAGGTCGCCGGGGTGCATCGGCTGCGTCATGTCCGGTACGCGCCCTGGCCCTACGCCCGGCTCGACGTGGCCGCGGCGCGGGCCGCGGGCCACCGGCCGCATCCGATCCGGCAGTTCGTGCTCAAGACGCGCAGCCGCTGCAACCTCGCCTGCACCTACTGCTACGTCTACGAGATGGCCGACCAGGGCTGGCGCGGCCAGCCGCCCGCCATGACCGCCGCCACCGCCGCCCGCGCCGCCGAGCGGATCGCCGAGCACGCCGCCGCCCACGCCCTGCCCCGCGTCGACCTGGTGCTGCACGGCGGCGAACCGCTGCTCACCGCCCCCGCCGCGCTGGCCGGGCCCGTCGAGGCCGTACGGGCCGCCGTGGCCCGGGCGGCCCCGCGCACCCGGGTCACCGCCACCGTCCAGACCAACGGCACCCTGCTCACCCGCGGCCGCCTCGCCGCCCTCGCCGCCGCCGGGATCCGCGTCGGCGTCAGCCTCGACGGCGGACTGCCCGCGCACAACACCCGGCGCGTGGACCACGCCGGGCGGCCCGGCTTCGGCGCGGCCGCCCGGGGCCTGCGGCTGCTGGCACGGCATCCGGACAGCTACGCCGGGGTGCTGTGCGTCGTCGACCTCGGCCAGGACCCGGTGGAGACGTACGAGTCCCTGCTCGCCTTCGCCCCGCCCGGCATCGGGCTGCTGCTGCCGCTCGCCAACTGGAGCAACCCGCCCCCCGGCCACCACCCGGGCCTGACCCCGTACGCCGACTGGCTGCTCGCCGTCTTCGAGCGCTGGTGGCACGACGGGGTGCGGCGCACCCGGATCCGGCTCTTCGAGGAGATCATCGCCCTGCTGCTCGGCCTGCCCGCCGCCACCGAGACCCTCGGGCTCGCGCCCGCCGCCACCGCCGTGATCGAGACCGACGGCTCCATCGAACAGGCCGATTCACTGAAATCCGCGTACGAGGGGGCCGCCGCGACCGGCATGAGCCTCGACACCCACAGCTTCGACGAGCTCCTCGACCACCCCGGCCTCGCCGCCCGCCAGCTCGGACGGGACGCGCTCGCCGCCGGATGCCGCGCCTGCGAGCTGGTCGAGGTGTGCGGCGGAGGGCACTACCCGCACCGCTACCGGGCCGGCGAGGGCTTCCGGCAGCCGTCCGTGTACTGCGCCGACCTCCAGGTCCTCATCCGGCACATCGCCTCCGCCGTCCACCGCGCGGCGCAGGCCACCGGGGCCGCCGTCCCCGTGACCGCCGCCCGGCGCACCGCCCAGACCGTCACCGAGCGAGCCGCCCCGTCCGCCAAGTCCGCCCCGTCCGCCCAGGCCGCCGCCCGGCGCGCCGCACGGGCCGCCGCCGCCCATCCGCCGGCGGTCGCCTCATGACCACCGCCCTCACCGCCTTCACCGTCTCCTCCCGCACCCTGCGCGCCCTCGCCTCCACCGAGCCCTCCACGGAAGGCACCCGCCTGGTCCGCGACGTGCGCCGCTCCAAACGCCTCGTCCTCCTGCGCGCGGTACTCGACGCCGCCCCCGGCGGCTCCTCCGGGGAGGCCGCCGACCACTGGGCCCTGTTGGAGGAGGCCGAGCGCCGCGACGCGGGCGCCGTGCGCGACGTACTGCACTACCCGGCCACCGGGGTCTGGGCCGAGGAGACCCTGCGCCGGCTGCACGCCTCCTACGGCCCCCCGCCCGACCTCGGCCACCTCGGGGCCCTCGCCGTCGCCGCCGCCCTGCGCGCCGGCCTCGCCTTCACGCACACCCTGCGGCCCCAGCACGGCCGGCTCGTCCTGCCCACGCTCGGCCTGCTGCGCCCGGACCGCCCCGGCCCGCTCACCCTCACCGAACGCTCCTGGGACCCCGACGACCCCGCCACCGTTGCCCTGCACGCCCTGCCCGGGGGCCGGACCGCCCTCGACGACCTCGACCCCTACCGGGCGCCCGGCCCCGCGCAGCCCGCGCCCGTCCGCCCCGCCCGCCGGCTCACGCCGAAGGGGCACAAGCGCTGGGACACCCAGTGGTCCGGCGCGCTCACCCTGCTCCTGCGGTACGACACCGTCCGCGCGGAGGAGACGGGACAGCTGCTGCGCTCCGTCGTACCGCTGTCGGGCGGCTCCCGCTCCAACGGCGCCACCCTGCCCGCGGCCGCCGGCTCCGTCCTGGCCCGCGCGCAGGCCCCGCCCGCCCTGGCCGCCACCCTCGTCCACGAGGTCCAGCACGGCAAACTCGCCGCCCTCGCCGACGTCCTGACCCTGCACACCGCCGACCGCACGCCCCGCCACTGGGCCCCCTGGCGCAGCGACCCGCGCCCGCTGGAGGGACTCCTGCACGGCGCCTACGCCCACCTGGCCCTGGCCGGCTACTGGCAGCGGGCCGCCCTCTACGGGGCCCGCGGCGCCTGGGCCCAGCACGCCCGGATCCGCGCCCAGGTGGCCGCCGTCCTGCCCGCCCTGCGCGCCCACGACCGACTGACCGCCGCGGGGCGGGAGTTCACCGAGGCGATGGCCGCCGCCGAACGGGCCATGGACGAACTGCCGCCGCCCGGCGACCAGCACACCGCGGCCCGCCGGGCCGTCGACCGGGAGCGCCGCGCCTGGTGCGAGGAGCACCCCGAACTCGCCCCGTTCGCCCGCGGTTGAGGGGCCGCGCCCACCGGCACCGCTGCGGTACCTTTTCAGTCCCGTCCACTGCCCGGAGCCCAGGGAGACGGCGCATGACCACCGGTAGTCGGCAGGACCAGGGCAACACCGCGCACCCGTACCCGCACGCCCAGCCGCAGCGCTTCGTCATCAGCTTCGCCGGGTTCAACCGCCCCTGGGCCGTGTGGATCGGCCACCGCCTGGAGGAACACGGCCACCGCGTCGCCCTCCAGCGCTGGGACCCGCAGAACAGCCCCGGCATCGCCCAGGCCCTCGACGACCTGGCCCGCTCCGGCAGCCGGGTCCTCCTCGTCCTCAGCGAGCGCTACTTCTCCGCCGGCACCCACGCCGACGAGGAGTGGAACACCGCCCTGCGCGCCGTCACCGACCGCCACCCCGACCGGTTCGCGGCCGTCTGCCTCACCGACGCCCCGCTGCCCAGCGCCGTCGCCGTGCTGGAGAAGACCGACCTGTGGGGCCTGGACGCGTACGAGGCCGAGTACCGCGTGCTGCGCCGGCTGGAGCTGCCCACCGACCGGATCGGCACCGAAACCGGCCGCCGTGGACCCCGCTTCCCCAACGACCCGCCCGAGATCTGGGGCCGGGTCCCGCGCCGCAACCCGCGCTTCACCGGCCGCAACGACGTCATCGGCACCCTGCGCGAGGCCCTGGCCGAGGCACCGGCCGGCGCCTCCACCGTCACCCTGCTCGGCCTCTCCGGCGTCGGCAAGACCCAGGTGGCCACCGAGTACGCCTACCGCTTCGCCTCCGAGTACGACGTGGTGTGGTGGGTCCCCGCCGAGGACCGGCCCACCCTGCGCGAACGCCTCGCCGACCTGGCCCCCGCCCTCGGCCTGCCCCGCGGCGCGGGCAGCTACGGCGAGCAGATCCGGGCCGTCCTCGAAGCGCTGCGGCGCGGATCCCCGTACGGCCGCTGGCTGATGGTCTTCGACGGCTGCGACAACCCCGACGACCTCATCGACCTGCTGCCCTCCGGCGCGGGCGACGTCATCATCACCTCCCGCAACCGCGAATGGGCCACCCGGCACACCAGCCTCGTCGAGGTCCCGCTCTACGCCCGCCCCGAGTCGATCACCTTCATCCGCCGCCGGGCCCTGCGCCTCACCGCCGACGAGGCCGACCAGCTCGCCGAGGCCCTGGAGGACTACCCGCTCGCCCTCGACCAGACCGCCGGCTGGCTCGCCGACTCCCCGCTCCCGGTGGGCGACTACCTCGCCCTGCTGCAGCGCCGGATGGACTCCCACGAGGCCGTCACCGTCTCCGAGGACTACCCGCTGCCCTTCCCCACCGCCCTCGCCATACTCCTCAACAACGTCCGCGAGAACTTCCCCGACGCCCTCTCCCTGCTCCGGCTGTTCGTCTTCTTCGCCCCCGGACCGGTGCCGCTGCGGCTGCTGCGCGAGTTCCCCGCCGACGACGTGCCCGAAGAGCTCGCCGGGCTGATCAACGACCAGATCCGGTGGAACGCCGCCCTCAACAAGCTCGTCCAGTTCTCCGTCGTCCGGCTGGAGTACTCCGACCTGCCACTGGAGGAGGGCGGCGGCGGGCTGGAGACCGTACAACTGCACCGCATGGTCCACGGCATCGTCCGCGAGGACCTCTCCGAGGAGGAGGCCGAACCGCTGGCCCGGGCCGTCCGGCAGGTCCTCGCGGCCGCCGACCCCGGCGGGCCCTCCGACTCCCGGCTGTGGCCCCGCTACGCCGAACTCGTCCCGCACCTGGCCACCTCCGGGGTGCTCACCAGCGGAAACCCGCGCATCCAGAACTTCCTGCTGCGCTGCCTGCGCTACCTGATCCTCGCCGGGGAGTACCGCACCTGCCTGCGGCTCTCCGAGGAGACCGACCTGATCTGGCGGGCCGTGCTCGGCGAGGACCACCCCAAGGTGCGCGAGCTCAGCTACCAGTACGGCAACGCCCTGCGCAACCTCGGCCTGTTCCGGCGCGCCGAGACCCTCACCAAGACCGTGTCCGGCCGGCTCACCGCGGAGCGCGGCGACCGGGACCTGGAGAGCCTGCGCGCCACCAGCGCGTACGGCGGCGTCCTGCTGTGCATCGCGAAGTTCGAGCCCGCCCGCGAGATCTTCGAGCACTGCCTGAGCACCTACCGGGAGCTGCTCGGCGAGGACGACTCCGTCACCCTCGACGCCCAGAACAACCTCGCCGCCACCTACCGGCTGCTCGGCCGCTACCAGGACGCCTACGACCTCGACCTGGACACCCTGCGCCGCCGCGAGCGCGTCCTGAAGCCCCTGCACATCTCCACCCTCGCCTCCGGCATCGCCTGCGCCATGGGACTGCGGCTGATGGGCCGCTACCGGGAGGCGCAGACCCGGCAGGAACAGGGGGTCAAGCTGAACACGCAGGTGCTGGGGCTGGGCCACCCGCAGACCCTGCGCGCCGAGCACAACCTCGGGATGTGCCTGCGCCGCTCCGGGGACATCCCCGGCGCGGGCCTGCGGCTGCGGACCGTGTGGGAACGGGCGACGCGGGTCTTCGGGGTCGACTACCCGTGGACCCTGATGGTCGCCTCCGACTACGCCACCTACCTCAGGGAGTACGGGGACATCGGCGAGGCCCGCCGCATCTCCGAGGACGTGGTCCGCGGCTACCAGTCGCAGCTCGGCCTCGCCCACCCGTACAGCATCGGCACCGTCGGCAACCTCGGACTGGTGCTCCGCGCCCAGGGCGAGCGCGCGGAGGCCCTGTCCCTGGCGGAGCAGGCCCTCGTCGGCATGCGGGGCGCGCTCGGCGACCGCCACCCGTGGACCCTGGGCTGCGCCCTCAACGCCACCGGCCACCGCAACATCACCGGCCGGCTGGAGGACGCACTGGACCTGAGCCGCGACACCCTGCGCACCGCGGAACAGGTGCTGGGCCCGGACCACCCGATGACGCTGAGCGCCCAGATCGCGCTCGCGGCCGACCTCCGCTCCGTACGGGAACACGCTGAGGCGGCGAAGCACGAGGACGCGGGCATCAAGGGCCTCACCCGCACCCTGGGCGCGCAGCACGTCCACACCGTATCGGCGAAGCAACAGACCAGGCCGTACTGGGATTTCGAGCCGCAGCCGTAGCGGGTCCGGTAACGCCTCCGGGGCCCACTAGTCCGGCACCGGGATGAGGTTGGGGCCGTTGTCGAACACCTGGTCCTTGAACCTGGCGCGTTCCTCCGGCGTGACGCACTTGACGTCGCCGTCCCACATCTCCCGCCATACGTAGCCGGGCATGCAGGTGGACGGCCCGTAGGCGCCGCCGCCGGGCTGGCGGTGGGGGTTCTGCGCGTGGGCCCGGTCGCGGATCTGCGGCGTGACGCAGAGGGAGTCCCCGTCGAAGCTGTCACGCCAGACGTAGCCGGGCAGACAGGTGTACGGCCCGTAGGCGCCGCCGTCGGGCTCCTGGTGGGGGTTCGGGTAGACGTCGGAGCGGACGCCGGCCGCCGACTGCGACGGCTGGGCGACCGCCGCCGACGCCGGCAGCGCGACGGCTCCGCAGATGAAGGCGACCGAGGCGACGGGTATCACGAAGCGCGCGATCCGCAGCCTGGGCCGGGTGGCAGCAGGGGTGTGGACGTCGTAGGACATGGTGGGCTCCTCGCAGGTGTGGGTCCGGCGGCGCGGGGCGCCGCCGGATCTCTGACGGGTTCGTGGCCCCGCGGCCATCGCCGCGTGAGCACACCTCCAGTAAGCGAGCCGGCGCCGGTCCCGGTCATGTCCCGGAAGGACGTGACTTGACGGGACGGAGCAGGGGTGCTGGGTGACCGAGAGGAGGCACCGACCCGGAAGCCGGGCCAGGGACGCCGGAAGGCCCGGCTCCCCCCGAGGGGGAGCCGGGCCTTCCGTACTGCTGAGCTCAGCGCAGCGATCAGGCCTCGAAGACCTCGTTCAGCAGGAGCTGCTGCTCCGCCTGGTGGCGCTTGGCGGAGCCGACCGCCGGCGACGAGCCGTGCGGGCGCGAGATGCGCCGCAGGCGCTCGCCCGCCGGGACGTCCGCGCCGACCGCCAGGTCGAGGTGGTCGATCAGGTTCAGCGCGATGAACGGCCACGCACCCTGGTTCGCCGGCTCCTCCTGCGCCCAGATGTACTTGGCCGCGTTCGGGAACTTGGCGATCTCCGCCTGGAGCTCCGCACCGGCGAGCGGGTACAGCCGCTCGATGCGGATGATGGCGGTGTCGGTGATGCCGCGCTTCTCGCGCTCGGCCTCCAGGTCGTAGTAGACCTTGCCGGCGCAGAAGACGACCTTGCGGACCGCGTTCGCGTCCACCGTGCTGTCACCGATGACCGGACGGAACGAGCCGGTCGTGAACTCCTCCGCCTTCGACGCCGCCGCCTTCAGACGCAGCATCGACTTCGGGGTGAAGACGATGAGCGGCTTGTGGTGCGGGTTGTGGACCTGCCAGCGCAGCAGGTGGAAGTAGTTCGACGGCAGGGTCGGCATCGCGACCGTCATGTTGTCCTGCGCGCACATCTGCAGGAAGCGCTCGGGACGCGCGGACGAGTGGTCCGGGCCCTGGCCCTCGTAGCCGTGCGGGAGGAGCAGCGTGACGCCGGAGGTCTGGCCCCACTTCTGCTCGGCCGAGGAGATGAACTCGTCGACGACGGTCTGCGCGCCGTTGACGAAGTCACCGAACTGGGCCTCCCAGAGGACCAGCGCGTCCGGGCGGGCCAGCGAGTAGCCGTACTCGAAGCCCATGGCCGCGTACTCGGAGAGCAGCGAGTCGTAGACGTTGTAGCGGGCCTGGTCGTCCGACAGGTAGAGCAGCGGCGTGTAGTCCTCGCCCGTCTCCCGGTCGATGAGGACCGCGTGGCGCTGGCCGAAGGTGCCGCGGCGGGAGTCCTGGCCGGACAGCCGGACCGGGGTGCCCTCCATCAGCAGCGAACCGAAGGCCAGGGTCTCGCCCATGCCCCAGTCGATGGTGCCCTCGTCGATCATCGCCGCGCGGCGCTGCAGCTGCGGCAGCAGACGCGGGTGGACGGTGACGCCCTCGGGGATGGTGACCTGGGACTCGGCGATCCGCTTGACGACGTCCTGCGAGATCGCGGTGTTCACGGCGACCGGGAACTCCTGCGCGGTCTGCGCGGGCGTCACCGGGGCGCCGGCGGCCGGAGCCGTGGCGGCCTCGCGGACCTCCGCGAAGACCTTCTCCAGCTGGCCCTGGAAGTCCTGCAGCGCCTGCTCGGCCTCTTCCAGGGTGATGTCGCCGCGACCGATGAGGGACTCGGTGTAGAGCTTGCGCACCGAGCGCTTCTTGTCGATCAGGTCGTACATCAGCGGCTGCGTGAAGGCCGGGTTGTCGGACTCGTTGTGCCCGCGGCGGCGGTAGCAGATGAGGTCGATGACCACGTCCTTGTTGAACGCCTGGCGGAACTCGAAGGCGAGCCGCGCGACGCGGACCACGGCCTCCGGGTCGTCGCCGTTCACGTGGAAGATCGGCGCCTCGATCATGCGGGCCACGTCGGTCGCGTACATGGACGAACGCGAGGACTCCGGGGCGGCGGTGAAGCCGACCTGGTTGTTGATGACCACGTGCACGGTGCCGCCGGTGCGGTAACCGCGCAGCTGCGACATGTTCAGCGTCTCGGCGACGACGCCCTGGCCGGCGAAGGCCGCGTCGCCGTGGAGCGCGAGCGGGAGGACGGTGAAGTCCGTGCCGCCCTTGTTGATGACGTCCTGCTTGGCGCGGGCGACACCCTCCAGGACCGGGTCGACCGCCTCCAGGTGCGAGGGGTTCGCGACGAGCGAGACCTTGATCTGCTCGCCGTCCAGGCCGGTGAAGGTGCCCTCGGCGCCCAGGTGGTACTTGACGTCGCCGGAGCCGTGCATGGACTTCGGGTCGAGGTTGCCCTCGAACTCGCGGAAGATCTGCGCGTACGACTTGCCGACGATGTTCGCCAGGACGTTCAGGCGGCCGCGGTGGGCCATGCCGATGACGACCTCTTCGAGGCGGGCCTCGGCGGCCGAGTCGATGACGGCGTCGAGCAGCGGGATGACGGACTCGCCGCCCTCCAGGGAGAAGCGCTTCTGGCCGACGTACTTCGTCTGCAGGAAGGTCTCGAAGGCCTCCGCCGCGTTCAGGCGGCGCAGGATGCGCAGCTGCTCCTCGCGCTCCGGCTTGGTGTGCGGGCGCTCGATGCGGTCCTGGATCCAGCGGCGCTGCTTCGGGTCCTGGATGTGCATGAACTCGACGCCGGTGGTGCGGCAGTACGAGTCGCGCAGCACGCCGAGGATGTCGCGGAGCTTCATCATCGACTTGCCGGAGAAGCCGCCGACCGCGAACTCGCGCTCCAGGTCCCACAGGGTGAGGCCGTGCTCGGTGATGTCGAGGTCGGGGTGCTTGCGCTGCTTGTACTCCAGCGGGTCGGTGTCGGCCATGACGTGGCCGCGGACCCGGTAGGAGTGGATCAGCTCGAAGACGCGGGCGGCCTTCGTGACGTCGTCGTCGTGGCTGGCGTCGATGTCACGGTTCCAGCGGACCGGCTCGTACGGGATGCGCAGCGACTCGAAGACGGCGTCGTAGAAGCCGTTCTCGCCGAGCAGCAGGTTCGCGACGATGCGCAGGAACTCGCCCGAGGCCGCACCCTGGATGACCCGGTGGTCGTAGGTCGAGGTCAGGGTCATGACCTTGGAGATGCCCAGCTTGTTCAGGGTGTCCTGCGAGGTGCCCTGGAACTCGGCGGGGTAGTCCATGGAGCCGACGCCCATGATGACCGACTGTCCGGGCATCAGGCGGGGCACGGAGTGGACGGTGCCCAGGCCGCCGGGGTTGGTCAGGGAGACCGTCACACCGGTGAAGTCGTCCATCGTCAGCTTGCCGACGCGGGCGCGGCGGACGATGTCCTCGTAGGCCTGCCAGAACTCGAAGAAGTTGAGGGTCTCGGCCTTCTTGATGCCGGCGACGACGAGCTGGCGGTCGCCGTTGGGCTTCACCAGGTCGATCGCGAGGCCGAAGTTGATGTGCTCCGGCTTGACCAGGGTCGGCTTGCCGTCCTTCTCCGCGAAGGAGTGGTTCATGCCGGGCATGGCCTTGATCGCCTGCACCATCGCGTAGCCGATCAGGTGCGTGAAGGAGATCTTCCCGCCCCGGGCGCGCTTGAGGTGGTTGTTGATGACGATGCGGTTGTCGAACAGCAGCTTCACCGGGACGGCGCGGACGGACGTGGCCGTCGGCACTTCCAGGGAGGCGTTCATGTTCTTGGCCACGGCGGCCGACGGGCCGCGGAGCGTCACCAGCTCGGGGCCCGCGGGGGCCTCGGTGGCGGGCGCGGCCTTCGGGGCGGCTACGGCGGAGGGGGCGGGCGCGGCCGGTGCGGCGGCCGGGGCCTGGGAGGTGACAGTCACAGCAGGGGCACCAGAGGGGGTGGCAGGAGCAGGGGCAGGAGCTGACACAGGCGTGGGCGCGGGAGCCGGGGCGGTCGCGGGCGCGGCGCTCGCCGCCCCCGTGGCGGCGTCGGCGACCTGCGGGGCCTGGGCGACGGTGGTGGCGGCCTGTGCGGAGGCGCCGTCCGTCGTCGTCGTGGGCTTCTCCGTGCCGGCGGACTTCACCGGAGCGGCGACGCCCCCCGGCTTGTAGTCGGCGAAGAAGTCCCACCAGGCCCGGTCGACCGAATTCGGGTCCTGGAGGTACTGCTGATAGATCTCGTCGACGAGCCACTCATTGGCACCGAAGCCTGAGGCAGGGTTCTTCCCGCCCTCTGCTGCTTCGGTCGTGGTGCTCGAGTTACTGGGGGACTGTGGCGACACGGCGGCAACCGCCCTCTTCCGCTTCACAAGGTATGGACAGCGGGAATAAAGGCTACGCCTCCTCGGCCGCTGCATGCAGGCCGGGCGGGACTTCCGTCGCGCAGGTCACATCGAACGGCGGGTTTCACCGCCTGGAATGGCGGGAAACAAGTGTGGTTCGGGTAGGGGGCACCGAGGTTGCGGCCCCCTTGGCTTCGCACCCCTGACGGACCCCGGGTACGTGTGGCCGAGATCATGTCCTTCCCACTCGAACCCTACGTCAACACGGAGCCTGCGAGCTGCCCGGAAGCGTGACAAGGATGCGGCAGCCGCGTGACGATTCGGCCACTCCGATCCGCCCGCCGTGCAGCTCCACGGCCCAGCGGGCGATCGCCAGCCCCAGTCCGGTACCGCCGTCGCCCCCGCGGGCGCTGCCCCGGTTGAACCGCTCGAAGACCCGGTGGCGCTCGGCCTCCGGGATGCCGGGCCCCTCGTCCCGCACTTCCAGGACCAGGCCGCCGGGTGCGTCGCCGGCCCGGGCGCGGACCGTGACCCGGCCGTGCGGCGGGCTGTGCTTGACCGCGTTGTCGATCAGGTTCGCCACCACCTGGTGCAGGCGCTCGTTGTCCGCGTACGCCCACAGCTCGGGCGGGAAGACGTCCAGGTGCAGGTGCACGTCGTTGCGGGTGTGCCCGCCCGAGCCGGAGAGCAGCCCCGGCCGGCCGGCGGCCGCCAGCCGCGACTCCTTCAGCACCCCCGACAGGTACGGCCACACCTCGAAGCGGCGCGCGCGCAGCGGGACCACGCCGTTGTCCACCCGGGACAGGTCCAGCAGGGTCTCCACGAGCCCGCCGAGGCGCTCGGTCTGCTTCAGCATCGTGCGCATGGTCTCGGGATCGGCGGCCGAGACCCCGTCCACCACGTTCTCCAGCACGGCGCGCAGCGCGGCGATCGGCGTGCGCAGCTCGTGCGAGACGTTGGCGACGAGCTCCTTGCGGTGCCGGTCCACCGCCTCCAGGTCGTCCGCCATCAGGTTGATGGTGGAGGCCAGGTCGCCCAGCTCGTCGCGGCGTCCGGCCCCGCGCACCCGCCGGGTGTAGTCGCCGTGGGATATCGCCCGGGCCACCGTCGTCATGTCGTCCAGCGGGGCCGTCAGGCTGTGCGCCACGAACTGCGTGATCAGCATCGAGGCGATCACCGAGAAGACCGTGATGAAGCGCAGCTCGGTGTCGGTGCGCAGGGCCACCAGCAGCAGGCCGGTCGTGATGAAGACCGAGACCACAACGAGCGTGCCCAGCTTGGTCTTGATCGAGAACGGCGAGAAGGGCCGCAGGCCCCCGGCGGGCCGCTGCCGCTGCCTTTGCCGCTGCCTCGGTCCGGTCGGCGGGCCGCTCACGGCTGGGCCGGGGTCTCCAGGGCGTACCCGACGCCGTGGACCGTACGGATCCGCTCCGCGCCGATCTTGCGCCGCAGGGCCTTGATGTGGCTGTCGACCGTACGGGTCCCGGACGCGTCGGCCCAGTCCCACACCTCGGCCAGCAGCTGCTCCCGGGAGAGCACCGCCCGCGGGGTCCCGGCCAGGCACACCAGCAGGTCGAACTCGGTCGGCGTCAGGTGCACGTCCTCGGTCTGCACCCGGACCCGGCGCTGCGCGTGGTCGATCTCCAGATCGCCCAGGCGCAGGGTGGCCCCGCGCGGGGTGGACGCGGCGATCGTGGCCCGCTCCACCCGGCGCAGCAGCACGTGGACCCGTGCGGCCAGCTCGCGCATCGAGAACGGCTTCGTCATGTAGTCGTCCGCGCCGACCCCGAGCCCGACCAGCAGGTCGGTCTCGTCGTCCCGGGCGGTGAGCATCAGCACCGGGACCGGCCGCTGCGCCTGGACCCGGCGGCAGACCTCCAGTCCGTCGAAGCCGGGCAGCATGACGTCCAGGACCAGCAGCTCCGGCAGCCAGCTCTCGGCCGCGGCGACGGCGGCAGGGCCGTCCGCGGCCGTCTGTACCTGGAAGCCCTCCGCGCGCAGGCGGGCCGCGATGGCCTCGGCGATGGTGTGGTCGTCCTCGACGACGAGCACACGCCGCTGGGCGCCGGGTGTCGCCGCGGCGCCGTTGTGTGTGGTGTGTGTCTGTTCCATGTCCGCCCCTGAAGATCCCGCGTGAATGGGGTGCAGCGTAGAGGAGGCATCGGCCTGCGGCTACGTGGGGTTCGGACATGGCATATGTGCTGGAGCAGGTTAAGCGGAATGATATGTACCGGGTGCCGGACCCCCCACGGGACCGGCACCCGGCGGGCGGGACCGGTCAGGTGCCCCGCCGTCTGCGGCCCCCTACAGGGTCAGTCCGTGCCCGTGCGGGAAGACCGGGTCGTGGGTGTCGTTCGGCACATCGGGGCGGGAGGCCGCGACCGCTTCCATCGAGCGCGGGAGCTCGAAGGGGAGCCGGCCTTCGGGGACGGCGCGGCCGAAGGCCACGTCCAGCAGGGCGGCGTCCGAGGCGCCGTAGTCGGCGATCAGGGCGGCCGCGCGGTCGGCGATCTCCGGGATGACGGCGGCCCGCTCCAGGTTGATGCAGACCAGGGTCGGGACCCGGTCCAGGAGGGCCAGGATCTCGGCCAGCTCCGCCTCGGGGAAGGCCAGCGAGCCCGAGTGGAAGAAGGATTCGAAGAGGTTCTCCCGGGGTTCGTACGGGGTCCGCAGGCGCAGGACGGCCAGGTCTGCGTCGGCCGGTCCGGCGACCACCTCGCCGTACCCGGCGGCCACCGCCTCGTCCACGCCCCGCACGTACAGCCTCGGCCGCCCGCGCAGCGGCAGCCGGCCGCCCGGGTTGGTGAGGACGGTCAGCGAGCGGCGCTGGGCCGCGTCGCCCAGAGCCGCGAAGTCGGCCCGGCCCACGGTCTCGGCCGCCGCGTCCGGATCCACGTACGGGTCCTCGAACAGGCCGAGCGTGAACTTCTCGCGCAGCAGCCGGCGTACGGACGCGTCGATCCGGGACTCGGAGACGCGGCCCGAGCGGACCAGCTCCACGACGACCTCCGGGCACTGCTCGCCGCCGAACTGGTCGCAGCCGGCCTCCAGGGCGCGGGCCGCCCGCTCGGCCACGCTCAGGTGCTCCAGGCCCCAGGCGCGCGCCGGATGCACCTGCCCGAAGATCGTCGCGTCGTTGAGCAGCCCCCAGTCGGTGCAGACGATGCCGTCGAAGCCGAGCTCCTCCCGGAGCAGGCCGGTGACCACGCCCTTGCTGAAGCCGAAGCCGACCTCCTCCCAGTCGGTGCCCATCGGCTGGCCGTAGTACGGCATCATCTGCGCGCACCCGGCGGCGATCGCGGCCTTGAACGGCTCCAGGTGGTGCTCGCGCATGCCGCCCGGGTAGACCTGCTCCTTGCCGTGCGCGAAGTGTGGGTCCTCGCCGTCCTTCTGGGGGCCGCCGCCGGGGAAGTGCTTGACCATGGCGGACACCGATCCGGGGCCGAGGGCCGGGCCCTGGAGGCCGCGTACGTACGCCTGGACGAGCCGGCCGGTCAGCTCGGCGTCGGAGCCGAAGGTGCCGGTCTGGCGGGCCCAGCGGGGCTCGGTGGCCAGGTCGATCTGCGGGTGCAGGGCGACGCGGAAGCCGACGGCGAGGTACTCGCGGCGGACGGTGTCCGCGAACCGGTGGACGAGCTCGGGATCGCCGATCGCGGCCAGGCCCAGGGCCTCCGGCCAGGCGGAGAAGGCGCCGGCGTTGAAGGAGGCGCCGATGTTGTCCGTGAAGGCGTGGCGCGGATCGGTCGAGAGGGTGACCGGGATGCCGAGGCGGGTGGCCGCGGCCATCTCCTGGACGGCGTTCTGCCACCGGGCCATCTCGAAGGCCTCGTAGGTGCCCAGCAGGTTGAAGTGCGACAGGAAGCGGTCCTCGACCAGCTCGGGCGTGGTGAAGGGGAGCATCGAGCCGTCGGTCTCGGTGACCGGGCTGCCGTCCGCGTTCATCATCAGCATCGAGTGGAAGAGCTGGCCGGCCTTCTCCTCCAGCGTCATCCGGGAGAGCAGATCGGCCACGCGCCGGTCGACGGGGAGGGAGGCGTCCTGGTACTCGGGGATTGCGTTCACGGCGGGGCTCCTGGACTGCGTGACCGGGCGGATCGGCGGCGTGGCGTCACGGTAGAGGCGAAAACCTTGCACCCGCTAGGTTTTTGAAAAGTGACCTGGATCACGCTCCCGGGCGGCCGGGCGGGAGCGGCGTCTAGGGTGGTGCGCATGGCAGGGGACACGGGGCGAGCGGCTCCGAAGGGCGCCGGGCGCGGGACCTACGCGGTGGGCGACGCCCGCCGGCAGAAGATCCTCGACACCGCGGTCGAGCACTTCGCGCAATGGGGCTTCCACGCCTCCTCGCTGGCCCGGATCTCGGCCGGCTGCGGGATCACCCAGGGCGGACTGCTGCACCACTTCCGCGGCAAGGAGGACCTGCTGCTGTCGGTGCTCGCGCAGAGCGAGCGGCACGACGTGGAGCGGCTCTTCGGCGAACCCGCAGCATCGGTCGCCGCGTACTTCACCACCCTCGTGGGCCTCGCCGCGGACAACGAGCGGCGGCCCGGCATCGTCCGGATGTTCAACACCCTGGTCGGCGAGGCCGCCGACCCCGGGCATCCCGCCCACGCGTACTTCGAGCAGCGCTACGCCCGGGTGCTCGGCCACACCGTCGACGTGCTGGAGGCGGGCGTCGCGCGCGGCGAACTGCGCCCGGACGCCGACTGCGAGGCCGCCGGGCGGGAGGTCATCGCCGTCATGGACGGCCTGCAGATCCAGTGGGTGCTGGCGCCCGGGAACGTGGACATGCCGACCCGGCTGCGCGGCTTCCTGGACCGGCTGCTGCGGGAGCTCTCGGCCGCGGGGACGGGCCCGGCCCTGTCCCTGCCGAATGCGGAAGAGGCGGTCTAGCCCGCCGTGAAGGAGGGCAGGGCGTCCACGACCTTCGTCAGGGCCGGCGGCAGGGAGCCCTGGTCGCCCGCCACCTCGAAGCCGCCGTGCACGAAGGCGTAGAAGTACCCGTCGTAGATCGTGGGGCCGCCCGTGGCGATCCTGGGCAGGTGGGCGAAGTCCGCCTCCTGGAGTGCCGTGCGCAGGGCGGCGAGATCGGCCTCCGGCATCGTGCCGGTGCGCTCCTGCTTCGCCCTGGCGTCCAGCAGGGTCCAGGAGCCGTCGCCCTTGACGATGAGGGTGTGGGTCTGGCCGGCGAAGCCGCCGCTGCGGGTCACGCGGACCAGGGTCTCGCCGGGGGCGGGGACCCGGCCGGCCGTGGGGCTCGCGGTGGGGTCCGGGCTCGTTCCGGGACCGGGGGCGCTTCCGGTCGGGCCGGGCACCGACGCCGTCGGGGCCTTCGGGGGCGCGTCGTCGCCGTCACCGGAGGGAGACGGTCCGCATCCCGCCAGCAACGCCGCACCCAGCACCAGGCCCGCCACCGCTCGTAACGCGCGCACACCCACCTCCGCCATCACTCCGGTCCACCCCCGAGTATGGAGTCCCCACACCCGTTCCGACAGCTCACGGAGGCCGACATCAGCCGGATCGCCCCCTGGCGACTGCTGCCGCCGCTGCTCGCCGTGGTCCTCGGCCTCTGGGGCCTGGAGCGGAGCGGCAGCATGTGGCGCGACGAGTCCGTCACCTGGCAGGTGGCCCACCGGCCGCTCGGCGGGATCCGGGAGCTGCTGGGCGGCGTCGACGCCGTCCACGGCCTGTACTACCTCCTCATGCACGGGGTGTTCCAGCTCTGGGACGGCGGCCTGTGGGCGCTGCGGCTGCCCTCCGTCGCCGCCACCGCGCTCGCGGCCGCCGGGGTGGCCGCCGTCGCCCACCGGCTGGTGGGGGAGCGGGCCGCGCTGATCGCCGGCTGCGTGTACGCCGTCCTCCCGCCCGTGCAGATGTACGCCCAGGAGGGCCGCTCGTACGCCCTGGTCGCGGCCGCCGTGGTGTGGGCGACGTACCTGATGCTGCGCGAGCGGTGGGCGGCGTACACGGTGGTGCTGCTGCTCGGCTGCTGGCTGCACGAGTTCGCGGTGCTGGCCCTGCTCGCCCACGCCTTCACCGCGTGGCGCTCGCGCGGCTGGCGGTGGAGCGCCGCGGCCGTGGCCGTCCTCCTGCTGCCGCTGGCCGTGGTGAGCGCCCGGCAGGCCGAGCAGCAGCTCGGCTGGCTCGGCCGGCCGAGCTGGCAGGACTGGGCGGCGTACGGGGTGGTGGGCGGCGCGGCGCTGCTGCTCGCGCGGGGGGCCGCGAAGGACCTCGTCCGGGTGGCGCTCCCCCTCACCCTGCTGCCGCCCGGGCTGCTGATGGTGATCTCCCTGCTGCACCCCTGGTACGTCGACCGCTACGTCCTCTACGCGCTGGCCGGACCGGCCCTGCTGGCCGGGGCCCGGCTGGCGGCGGCCCGCGGCTGGTGGCCGTGGGTGCTGGCCGGGGCGCTGCTCGTGCCGTTCGGCATCTGGTCGGTGTGGCTCCGTACGCTGGAGAGCCGCAAGGACGACGTCCTCGCGGTGGCCGCCGCGGTCCGGGAGCGGGCCCGGCCGGGGGACGCGGTGGTGTTCATGCCCTCGCGCCGGCGCGAGTGGCTGCTCTCCTCGCCCGGGACCTACGCGGACCTGCGCGACGTGGCCCTGGACCGGACCCCGGCCGCTTCGCACAGCCTCCAGGGCACCGAGCTGTCCCCGGACCGGATCCGCTCGGCCCTGCTCGCCTCACCGCGGGTGATCGCCCTGCTGGACCCGGCCGGTCAGCCACTGGACCCGTACCCGCGGGAGGCGGTCAAGCGGGAGACCCTGGCCACCCGGTTCGAACTGTGCTCGACGACCGCCGTCCGCGGAGCCCGCATCGCCGTGTACGCCCACCGGGGCTCCTGCCGCTGACCCGGCCGCTGCCCCGCCGGGGGTGCGCCGCCGGTGTGAGCCCGCCCGGGCGCTCGCCGCTGCCCTGCTCGCAGCCCCGAGCCGGGCCGGCCTGCCGGGAGGCCCGCCGCCGCCCCGGCCCGGCGGGGGCCCGGTCGGCGCGCGGACGGGACGGGGCCCGCCGCCGCCCCGCCCGGCCGGTGCCCCGAGCGGCGGAGGAGGATGGGGCGACCCGCGTCGCACAGCCGGAGGTGCCGAATGCCCACGCCCCAGAACGCCGCGCCCCAGGAGCCCGCGCCTGCAGCGGTGGGCGAACCGGCGCCGGCGCCGGGAGGACAGGCGGCCGGCGAGCCGGCGGGACCGCTCGCCGGCGTGCCGCGCGGGTCGGAGACCGGGGCATGGGCCGGGCCGGAGGCGGGACGGCTGCCCGGGCCGGAGGCCGAATCGCTGCCCGGGGCGGAGGCCGGATCGTTGCCTGGGGCCGAGGCCGGACTGCTTTCCGGGGCGGAGGTGGGACGGCTACCTGGGCCGGAGGCCGAGCCGTTGCCTGGGGCGGAGGCGGGACTGCTGCCTGGGCCGGAGGCCGAATCGCTGCCCGGGGCGCTCGTCGGGGTGGACTGGCTGGGCGCGCGGCTCGGGGCGGCCCGGCTGGTGGTCCTCGATGCCTCCGTCGGTGCCCACCGGGGTGCGGAGCGGCGGATTCCGGGGGCTCGTCCCTTCGACCTCGACGGGGCCCTGTCCGACCACGGGGCCCCGGCCCCGCACACCATGCCCGGGGCCCGTGAGTTCACCGAGGCCGTGCGCGCGCTCGGGATCTCCGACCCGGACACCGTCGTCGTCTACGACGGCGCCGGGATCTACTCCAGCGCCCGCGCCTGGTGGATGCTGCGCGCCATGGGCTTCGACCGGGTTGCCGTCCTCGACGGGGGACTGCCCGCCTGGACCGCCGCCGGCCTGCCCGTCGAGGACACCGGACCGGCCTACGACGGCCCGCGCGGCTCCTTCACCGCGCGGCCCCGTCCCGGGCTGCTGGTCGGCAGCGAGACCGTCGCCGCGGCCCTGGCCGATCCGGCCGCGGCCGTCGTCGACGCCCGCACCCGCGGGCGCTTCGCCGGTACCGCCCCCGAGCCCCGCCCGGGCCTGCGCGCCGGGCACATGCCGGGCGCGGTCAACCTGCCGTTCGGCGAGCTCCAGGACCCCGACGGCCTGATGCGCCCGGCCGGGGAGCTCCGCGCGGCCTTCGCGGAGGTCGCGGGCGGGCGCGAACGCCTCTACTTCAGCTGCGGCTCCGGGGTGACCGCCTGCGTGCTGGCCCTCGGCGCCGACCTCGCCGGATACGAGGAACTGGCCGTGTACGACGGCTCCTGGAGCGAGTGGGGCCTGCCGTCGCCGCTGCGCCCGGTCGCGACCGGCCCGTAGGCGTCCGGGCGGAGGCGGCGGCGCCGGCCGGGCGGGGGTTATCCCCACCCGGGGTCCGGGTACCGGCCCCATCGGCCGGGCGGCCGCGCCGCGCGAGGATCGGTCCATGACTTCTCACGCCACGTCACCCCGCCCCGTCCGCACCGCGGTTGCCGTCCTCGGGGCCGGACTCCTGCTGGCCGGCTGCTCCTTCTCGGACGGACCGAAGAAGACGGCGACCGCCGACACCACGGTCACCGAGGCGGTCGCGGCGGTCGAGGTGACGGATGCCCGGGCGGGCTCGATCGAGGTCACTCCGGGGACGGGTCCCGGCGTCACCGTACGCCGCACCGTCCACTACCGCGGCGGCCCGGCCCCCACCCCCGGCCAGCAGGTCAGCGCGGGCGTGCTCACCTTCTCCAACGGCTGCTCCGGCAGCTGCTACATCGACTACCGCCTGGAGGTCCCGGCCTCGGCCAGGGTCAAGCTGGAGAGCAGCAGCGGCCGCATCACCGTCACGGGCGTGGCGGCCGCCGAGGTGGAGGCCGACTCCGGCGAGGTCCGGGCCGAGCGCATCGCGGGCCCGCTGAAGATCCGTACCTCCTCGGGCGAGATCACCGCGGCCGGCCTGACCGGCCCGAGCGCGGACGTCCACTCGGACTCGGGCGACGCCCGCCTGGACTTCACCGCGGCCCCGTCCTCGGTGCTCGCCGAGACCACCTCGGGCGACGTGACACTGAAGGTCCCCACGGCTCCCTACCGGGTCGACGTCTCCACCACCTCCGGCGGCCGCGACATCACCCTGCCCGCGGACCCCTCGGCCGCCTCCCGCCTCTCCGCGAAGACCACCTCGGGCGACGTCCGCGTCTCCGCCGTGTGACGCCGGCGCCCGGCCGCCGTCCGGTCGCGTGGGTGACGGCCTGCTCAGTCCTGCGGCCGAGCGCCGGGCCCGTCGCGGTGTGCCAGGCGGGAGAGGACCTTGGCGTACACGATCGTCGCCGCCGCGGAAACGGTCACCACGACTGCCAGCGCGAGGATGCCCAGCAGTGCGGGCCACTGGCGCAGCGGGTCATCGCACCGGGAGTCCCCGGACGAAGACGGGTCGACCAGCGGGGCCCGGCACAGGGCCCTGTCCCCGAAATCGGGGCCGTAGTCGGCGAGCATCAGGAAGGCGAACCATCCCCAGATCGCCAGCGCCAGGATCATCCACGCGATCGACCACGCCTCGATCCGGCGTGCCCGCCGATGCTCCTGTCCGGCCTGCGCCGGCGCGGTACTCGCGGCATCGGGCGTCTGCTGGGCCGGCACCTCGGCGGTCATGTCTCCCCCTCTTGGACACGGATCAACGGACGGCAGTCCATCACACCGCTCCGGCCCGCCGCGGCATCGCCCCGTCCGGCCGGAACAGGGCATCCACCCCTGTTCGCCCCCGGCGAACGGGGGTTGGGGAACATCGGGGGGCGCACATGCATTGAGTCGGCATAGCTCAACTTCACTGCCGGAGGGAAGATCATGGCTTCGACGTCCGTCACACTCACCCTGCCCGTGCTGCCGCTCGACGACGAGGTCGTGCTGCCCGGAATGGTCGTTCCGCTGGACCTGTCCGACCCCGAGGTGCGCGGTGCCGTCGAGGCGGCCCAGGCCGCTGCGGGCACCGGGAAGCCCCGGGTGCTGCTCGTGCCGCGGATCGACGGGAAGTACGCCGGGACGGGTGTGCTCGGGACGGTCGAGCAGGTGGGGAGGCTCTCCGACGGGGACCCCGGGGCGCTCATCCGCGGCCGCGGCCGGGTCCGTATCGGCGCCGGCACCACCGGGCCCGGGGCCGCGCTCTGGGTCGAGGGCGAGACCGTGGACGAGACCGTGCCGGACCCGCTGCCCGGATCCGTGGCCGAGCTCGTCAAGGAGTACAAGGCGCTCGCCACCAGCTGGCTGAAGAAGCGCGGTGCCTGGCAGGTCGTGGACCGGGTCCAGCAGATCGAGGGGGTGTCCGCGCTGGCGGACAACTCCGGGTACTCGCCGTTCCTGACCGTCGACCAGAAGGTCGAACTGCTGGAGACCGCCGACCCCGTCGCCCGCCTCAAGCTCGCCATCAAGGCGCTCAGCGACCACCTCGCCGAACAGGACGTGGCCGAGTCCATCGCCAAGGACGTGCAGGACGGCGTCGACAAGCAGCAGCGGGAGTTCCTGCTCCGGCGGCAGCTGGAGGCCGTGCGCAAGGAACTGCGCGAGCTGAACGGGGAGAAGGACGGCGAGGAGTCCGACGACTACCGGGCCCGCGTCGAGGCCGCCGACCTCCCCGAGAAGGTGCGCGAAGCCGCCCTCAAGGAGGTCGAGAAGCTGGAGCGGGCCAGCGACCAGAGCCCGGAGGGCTCCTGGATCCGCACCTGGCTGGACACCGTGCTGGAACTGCCCTGGAACGAGCGCACCGAGGACCGGTACGACATCCAGGGCGCCCGGGCGGTGCTGGACGCCGAGCACGCCGGCCTGAGCGACGTGAAGGACCGCATCACCGAGTACCTCGCCGTCAGGAAGCGGCGCAGCGAACGCGGCATGGGCGTCATCGGCGGCCGCCGCGGCGGGGCCGTGCTCGCGCTCGTCGGGCCGCCCGGCGTCGGCAAGACCTCCCTCGGGGAGTCCGTCGCCCACGCCATGGGCCGCAAGTTCGTGCGCGTCGCCCTCGGCGGAGTCCGCGACGAGGCCGAGGTCCGCGGCCACCGCCGGACCTACGTCGGCGCCCTGCCGGGCCGGATCGTCCGGGCCATCAAGGAGGCCGGGTCGATGAACCCGGTGGTGCTGCTCGACGAGATCGACAAGGTGGGCTCCGACTACCGCGGAGACCCGGCGGCCGCCCTGCTGGAGGTCCTGGACCCGGCGCAGAACCACACCTTCCGGGACCACTACCTGGAGGTGGAGCTCGACCTGAGCGACGTTGTCTTCCTGGCCACCGCCAACGTCCTGGAGGCCATCCCGGAGGCGCTGGCCGACCGGATGGAGCTCGTCCGCCTCGACGGCTACACCGAGGACGAGAAGGTCGTCATCGCCCGCGACCACCTGCTCCCGCGCCAGCTGGAGCGCGCCGGCCTCGCCGCCGACGAGGTGGTCCTGGAGGAGGACGCCCTGCGCAGGCTGGCCGGGGAGTACACCCGGGAGGCGGGCGTCCGCACCCTGGAGCGGTCCCTCGCCCGCCTGCTGCGCAAGGTCGCCTCCCAGCACGAGCTGGGCGAGCGCGATCTGCCCTTCCGCATCGGCGCCGACGACCTGCGCGGGCTGATCGGACGCCCGCACCACGTGCCCGAGTCCGCCCAGGACCCGGCCGAGCGGCGCACCGCGGTCCCCGGCGTGGCCACCGGCCTCGCGGTGACCGGCGCGGGCGGCGACGTGCTGTTCGTCGAGGCCTCGCTGGCCGATCCGGAGACCGGCGCGGCCGGCCTGACCCTCACCGGCCAGCTCGGCGACGTCATGAAGGAGTCGGCGCAGATCGCGCTCAGCTTCCTGCGCTCGCACGGCGCGGAACTGGAACTCCCGGTCGCCGACCTGAAGGACCGCGGCGTGCACATCCACTTCCCGGCGGGCGCCGTGCCCAAGGACGGCCCGAGCGCCGGCATCACCATGACCACCGCGCTCGCCTCGCTGCTCTCCGGCCGGCAGGTCCGCACCGACGTGGCCATGACCGGCGAGGTCTCGCTGACCGGGCGCGTCCTGCCGATCGGCGGCGTGAAGCAGAAGCTGCTCGCCGCGCACCGGGCCGGGCTGACCACCGTGATCATCCCGAAGCGGAACGAGGCCGACCTGGACGACGTCCCGGCGGAGGTGCTGGAGGGGCTGGAGGTGCACCCGGTGACGGACGTGCGCCAGGTACTGGAGCTCGCCCTGGCCCAGGCGGAAGTGGAGATCGCCGCCGCGGCGTGACGGAGGGCGCACGGCCCGCCGAGTGCCCCTCCCACGCTTCGCGCGCGCCCTGCGCGCGCCACCACACGGCCCGGCTCCCCGCTCCGGCGGGGTCCCGGGCCGTCGGCGCGCGCCCTGCGAAATACTGGCCCCTCACCCACCGGGGTGCCACACACCATCGAAGGAGCGGGACGTGCACGGGAGCGAAGACCAGGAGTTCCTTGCCCTGGAGCGGGAGCTGTCCGTCTTCCTCCGGCGCGCCCGCGCCTCCTCCGGAGAGATGGCCCGCGAGCTCCACCCCGAGCTGGAGCCCGCCGCGTACGGGCTCCTCGTACGCCTGGAGGCGGCCGGCCGGCAGCGGGCCACCGAGCTCGCCGCCTACTTCGGGGTCGGCAAGGCCACCATGAGCCGGCAGCTGCGGGCCCTGGAGGTCCTGGGCCTGGTGGCCCGCGAGCCGGACCCCGCCGACGGCCGGGCCTTCCTGGTCGGCCTCACCGAGGAGGGCCGCGAGCGGTTCCTGCGGGTACGGGGCGCACGGCGCGAGCAGTACATGCGCAAGCTCGCCGGCTGGGACCGCGGCGAAGTGGCGGAACTGGCCCGGCTGCTGAACCAGCTGAACGCGGGCGCCGAGTAGGGGCACCCGCCCGACCCGGGCCAGGGGTCCGGAGCCCGGCGGTTCCAGAGCCCGGCGGTTCTAGAGCTCGGCGTAGACCGTGGACGCGTCGTCGTGCCGCTTGTACCGGGCCGACGGCCGGGCCGGGTCGCACTCGATGGCGCGGACCCGGCCGATCAGGCCCTGCGCGCCCTCCTTCCGCAGCACCGCCAGGCACTCGGTCCAGTCGCCCTCCCCGAACGTGTCCGTCCACCGGCTCGCCCCGTCCGTGAGCGCGGCCACCGCCCGCACCTGCCCGCGCGGGGTGCGCCCGGTCACCGCCCGGGCCGCCACCGCCGGGTCCGCGGCCGCCGTGAAGAAGCCGCCCTCCGCGTTCCGCAGCGCGTCCGTCGCCGCCACCGAGCGCAGCACCTCCCGCGGCAGCCGGTCCAGCCGGTCGTCGAGCACCGCCGTCACCTCGCCCCCGGGCGTCTGGAGGAGGAGTACGGAGTCCGAGAGCACGAGGTGCTCCACGTGGGCCTCGTCCCAGCGGACCATGACGACCGTCGCCTGCGGCGTGCGGACGTGAGAAAGGTCACAGGTGTCGCGGTGGGCCTCGGCCGTGGCGCGGACGGCCTCGGCCAGAATCCGGTCCAGCGTCATGTCCCGCCGCGATCCGGACAGTTCGGTCAATCGGCCGCCGAGCCGGGCCGCGAACCACGGAACTCCGTGCACGCAGCCGTCCTCTCCCTTCGGCGGGGTGACCCCGTCCAGGGCGATCAGAACGCCGCCGCCAGAGGCGGGGATCGCCGCCGACACCCAGTCCTCATTGGGGCGTTCTTCGCTGCCGGGGGCCGAGGCGAGATCGATGCGCATGCCACCATTCTGCCGGGCGGGGACCGCACCGCACGCGCAGGTCCGTACCAAAGCGGGAGGAGGCGGGCGGCCCGTACGCGGACCGTTCGGGCGCGGTCGGTGAGGGCCCGGGGCGGGGCGCCGGCACGCGGGCGGACATGTGGGCGGGCATCCTGCCAAAGCCCGTATCGATCTTTCAACCACCTGTCCACGGAGGCGCTCTGGCACAGGGTGCCCGAGTTGGTTGCCAACTCATCCGTGATGTTCACTCGTTCGAGTGGCCGGGTGGGCGATGTGCGGCTCTCTCCCCAACACGCTGCAAAGGTCTGAGGCGGTACGAGGGGGCAGGGGGCGTTTACTTGTTGACCGGCCGTTACCTCGGCCACACGAGTAGACGAGCACAAGCACACGTACAGGATTGCGAGCACCGGTGCAGAAGAAGCGGTCTCGGAAGAACGGCACCGCCGCCGACGGCCCGGCCCCCGCAGGACGCCGCGTCCGCGTGCGCCGCAGGCTGGTCGTCGGCGTTGCCGTCGCCGGCCTCACCGTCCTCGCGGCAGGCACACCCGCCGTCGTCACCGCCGCGAGGGAGCTGAACGACTCCCAGCGGCTGGTCACCCTCGCCGAGCAGACCGGGCAGATCCTCACCGCCGCGCACGTCCTCGCCGACGAACGCGACGCCGTGGTCGAGTACGCCGCCAAGGGCCGGCCCGGCGCCGCCCGGGGCGCCCTCCAGGAACGCATCCTGCGTACCGACCGGCAGATCGCCGAGGCCGCCACCGAGGTCGACGAACCCCTCGCGGTGGCCCTCGCCCGCGTCGCGGCCGTCCGCACCGAGGCCATCGACGGCAAGGGCACCGCCCTCGCCGCCCACCAGGCCTACACGGGCGTCATCGCGGAACTCCTCGCGCCGGGCGACCGGCTCGCCGAGCTGACCCCGCCGCGCGCCGGGGCCGCCCTCACCACCACCCGCCCCCTCGCCCCGCTGGGCCAGGCCGTGGAACAGGCCTCGGCCACCCGCGGACTGCTGCTCGCCGCACTGGGCGTCCCCCGCGGCGACCAGCCCCCGGGCTCGGCCGCGGTCGACGAACTCACCACCGCCGCCCAGCGTTCGCGCGTACGGGAACTGGCCGCCCTGGACGACTTCGCGCGGGCCGCGCGGCCCGACGTGCGCCAGACCCTCACCGCCACCGTCACCGGCCCCGAGGTCAAGACGGCCGACGACTTCCTCAAGCGGCTCACCGACCGGCCCACCCTGACCCCGGCCGACCGCAAGGCCGACGGAGCCGCCGTCGGCAGCGCGCTCACCGCCCGCATCGACCGGATGCGGACCGTCGAGGCCACCCTCGCGAGCCAGCGGTCCTCCGCCCTGGCCTCCCTGCGCGACGACGACGTGACCCGGCTCGAAACCCTGGTCGCCCTGCTCGGCCTGCTGTTCCTGATCGCCGTCGGCGTCTCGACCGCCGTCGCCCGCTCGCTGACCCGGCCGCTGTCGGTCCTGCGGCGCGGCGCGGCGCGGCTGGCGACGCCGGAGGGCTCGGTGGAACCGGTGCGGTTCACCGGCCGCAACGACGAGTTCGCCGAGGTCGTGCGCCACCTGAACGCGGTGCGCGACCAGACGGTCTCCCTGCACACCCGGATCGCCGGGCTCGACGCCGACCGCCGCCGGATCATCGGCCGCAACGAGGCGCTGAACGCCGGCCGGGACGTGCTGGAGGAGGAGCTGACGAAGCTGCGGGCGGGGCTGGAGGAGCACCGCCGCGTCATGTCGACGACCTCCGTCTCGCTGTCGCTGCGGACCCTGGGCCTGGTCGAGCGCCAGCTCGCGGTCATCGAGGAGCTGGAGTCCAAGGAGCAGGACCCGGACCGGCTCGCGACCCTGTTCAAGCTCGACCACCTGGCGACCGTGATGCGCCGCCACAACGAGAACCTGCTGGTCCTGGCCGGGCAGGAGCACGGCCACGGGCAGGTGCTGCCGGTGCCGCTGGTCGACGTGATGCGGGCCGCCGTCAGCGAGATCGAGCGCTACGAGCGCGTCGACCTCGCCGCGCTGCCCTCGTACACCCAGGTCGCCGGGCACGCGGCCGACGACCTCTCGCACGTGCTGGCCGAGCTGCTGGAGAACGCGACCACGTTCTCGCCGCCGGACGTCAAGGTGAAGGTGTCCGGCTGGACGCTGGACTCCGGTGACGTGGTGCTGTCCGTCGTGGACGAGGGCATCGGGGTCACCGAGGACCGGCTGGAATCGCTGAACTCCCGGCTGTCCACGCCCGAGGCGTACGACGAGGAGCCCGAGGCCGAGCACGGCCTGGGCCTCGGCCTGTACGTGGCCGGGCGGCTCGCGGCGCGGCACGGGGTCACGGCGGAACTGCGCGCCGGACGGCACGGCGGGACCGAGGCCCTGGTGGTCGTCCCGGCGGCGCTGCTGCCCGCCACCCCGCCGGTCTCCCCGGTCCACACCCTGGCCACGCCGGGCGCGCCCGCGCTGCACCTGCCGGGCGTGATCGCCGAGGCCAACGAGAACACCCTCCCGCCCCGCCGCCGAGGCACCCACGCCGCCCCGGACCCCACCGACCAGGCCACCGCCACAGACCAGGCCACCGCCGACGCCCCGGCCACCCCGGCCGACGCCGACGCCACGGAGCAGGCCACCCAGGCTGCCGCCAACTCCGCTGCGGAGCCGACGGCCCCGGCTGCCGCCGACGAGTCCGCGGCTTCGGCCGACACGGAGGCGGAGTCCGCCTTCCGCGTGCCCACCACCACGGTGGCCCCGGTGACCCTGGCCGAGGCCCTCGCCGGCCCGACCACCACCGAGCCGCCCCTTCCCCCCGCCGACCAGATCTTCACGGCCGAGCCCCCGGCTGGGGACGCACCCGCGGAGCAGATCCTCACGGCCGATCCCCTCGCAGGGGCCCTGGCCGAGCAGGACTTCACGGCCGAGCCCCCCGCAGGGGACCTGGCCGAGGAGGACTTCACCGCCGAGCCCCCGTCAGGGGACGTGCCCGCGGAGCAGATCTTCACGGCTGAGCCCCCCGCGGGGGACCTGGTGGAGCAGGCCTTCACCGCCGATCCCCTCGCAGGGGACCTGGTGGAGCGGGCCTTCACCGCCGATCCCCTCGCAGGGGACCTGGCGGAGCAGGCCCTCACCGCCGAGCCCCCGTCAGGAGAGGTGCCCGCGGAGCAGATCTTCACGGCCGAGCCCCCCGCGGGGGACTTGGTGGAGCAGGCTTTCGCGGCCGAGCCCCCGTCAGGGGACGTGCCCGCAGAGCAGGTCTTCACGGCCGAGCCCCCCGCAGGGGTCCCGGCTGGGGACCTGGCCGAGCAGGCTTTCACCGCCGAGCCCCCCGCAGGGGACCCGCACACGCATGCCCCCGCCGAAGGCAACTGGCTTCCCCGTCAGGGCAGCCACCCCGCCGACACCGCCGAGGCCGTCACCGACAAGGGCCTGCCGAAGCGGACCCCGCGCACCGTCACCGCCGGGCGCGCGGACGACGTACGGCCGCCCGAGCCACCGCGCCGGATCGACGCCGACGAACTCCGGCGCCGGCTCGGCGGTTTCTACCAGGGAGCCCAGGACGGGCGACGCGTCGTCGCCGCCGAGCTCGCCCAGGACCACGCGCAGGACCAGGGGCAGGGACACAGCAAGACCGACCAGGGGGACACCGCACAGGAGGCACGCACATGACCGCGCCCAGTACGTACGGACTGAGCACCCAGGCCCGCAACCTGCAATGGCTGCTGACCGACCTGGTCGAGGAGGTGCCCGGCGTCAACTCCGTCGCCGTCGTCTCCTCGGACGGGCTGCTGCTCCTGTCCTCCGACCCGGCGACGGGCAGCGCGGGCGGCGCGGGCGAGCCACAGACCAAGGACAGGCCGAAGGGCCCGCGCGGGGCGTCCGCCGACCTCGCCACCATCGTGTCCGGCCTCGGCAGCCTCACCACCGGCGCCGCCGCCCTCATGGAGACCGGCGCCGTCAAGCAGACCATGGTCGCGATGGAGCACGGCTCCGTCTTCGTCATGGCCATCAGCGACGGCTCACTGCTGGGCGTGCACGCCACCCCCGACTGCGACATGAGCGTCGTGGCCTACCACATGGCCCTGTTCGTCGGCCGCGCCGGCCACGTCCTGACCCCCGAAGTCCGCAGCGAGCTGCGCCAGTCGATGGAGAACACCCCGTGAGGAGTACGGCCTCCGACCGGCTGCCGATACGCGGCGCCGACCGCCGCCCCGCCCGCGTCCGCCCGTACTCCCTCACGGGCGGCCGCACCCGGTTCACCCAGGTCCTGAACGTCGAGACCTTCGTCGCCGCCCTGGACACCAAGGTGTCGGAGCCGCGGAAGCCCGACCGCATGCCCGAGATGCCCGCCATCGTCGAGGTCTGCCGCCGCATGCGCACGATCGCCGAGATAGCCGCGCTGCTGAAGCTGCCGCTCGGGGTGGTCCGCGTGCTCGTCAGCGACCTCGCCGACCAGGGCCGGATACGGGTCTACGGGACCGGCCACGGTACGGGCCGTCCCGAACGCGCGCTGCTGGAAAGGGTGCTCAGTGGTCTTCGCCGTCTCTGATCAGCCGGTGTCGCCGGCCGTGGACGACGAGCCCGTCCAGCCCTGGCAATACGACCGTTCCCGCGCGCCCGTCGCCGTCAAGGTGCTGGTCGCGGGCGGCTTCGGCGTCGGCAAGACCACCTTCGTCTCCTCCGTCTCCGAGATCACCCCGCTGCGCACCGAGGCGGTGATGACCCAGGCCAGCGTCCCGACCGACGACCTGTCCGGCACCCCGGACAAGAACACCACCACCGTCGCCATGGACTTCGGCCGCGTCACCCTCGACGACGACCTCGTGCTCTACGTGTACGGGACCCCGGGCCAGGAGCGGTTCTGGTTCATGTGGGACGACCTGGTGCGCGGGGCCATCGGCGGGCTCGTGCTGGCCGACACCCGCCGGCTGCGCGACTGCTTCCCGGCCCTCGACTACTTCGAGAGCTGCGGGCTGCCGTACGCCGTCGCCGTCAACCACTTCGACGGCTCCCAGTCGTACGAGCCGCAGGACGTGCGCGAGGCGCTCAGCGTCCCGGCCCACGTACCCGTCGTGATCATGGACGCGAGGCGCCGGCACACCGTGATCGAGTCCCTGCTGGCCCTGGTGGGCCACGCCCTCGACACCACTCCCGAATAGCCCCGCAGACCCGAATCGAGAACGTGAGATGCGCAAGATACTCGTCGTCGGAGCCGGCCAGTCCGGTCTCCAGCTCGCCCTCGGCCTCCAGTCGAAGGGGTACGAGGTCACCCTCATGTCCAACCGGACGGCGGACGAGATACGCACCGGCCGGGTCATGTCGACGCAGTGCATGTTCGACACGGCGCTCCAGCACGAGCGCGACCTCCGGATCAACTTCTGGGAGCAGCAGGCCCCGAAGATCGAGGGCCTCGGCGTCTCCGTCGCCGCCCCCGACGCCGGCCGCGCCGTCGACTGGCTGGGCCGCCTCAAGGGGTACGCCCAGTCCGTCGACCAGCGCGTGAAGATGGCCGGCTGGCTGGACACCTTCGCGCAGCGCGGCGGGCAGCTGGTCGTCCACGGCGCGTCCGTCGCCGACCTCGACTACTTCTCCCGTACGTACGACCTGGTGCTGGTCGCCGCCGGCAAGGGCGAGCTGGTGTCGATGTTCGGACGGGACGCGGCGCGGTCCCCGTACGACGCCCCGCAGCGCGCGCTGGCCGTCTCGTACGTGCACGGGCTCGGGCCGCGCGCCGAGCACCCGGACACGGAGGCCGTGCGCTGCAACCTGGTCCCGGGCGTGGGCGAGCTGTTCGTGATGCCGACCCTGACCACCTCGGGCCGGGCGGACATCCTGTTCTGGGAGGGCCTCCCGGGCGGTCCGCTCGACGTCTTCAACGGGGTCAAGGACCCGTCGGAGCACCTGGCGCTCACGCTGGAGCTGATGGAGAAGTTCACGCCGTGGGAGTACGCCCGGGCGACGAAGGTGGAGCTGACGGACGCGGGCGGGACGCTGGCCGGGCGCTACGCGCCGGTGGTCCGCAACCCGATCGGGCGGCTGCCCGGCGGCGGCCTGGTGCTGGGCGTCGCGGACGTGGTCGTCGCCAACGACCCGATCACCGGGCAGGGCTCGAACTCCGCCGCCAAGTGCGCGGCCTCGTACCTCTCCTCGATCCTGATGCACGGGGACAACCCGTTCGACGAGGCGTGGATGAAGGCGACCTTCGACAAGTTCTGGTTCACCACGGGCAAGCCGGTGACCCAGTGGACGAACGCCATGCTGGGCGTCCCGCCGGAGCACGTGCTCAACCTGATCGGCGCGGCCGGGCAGCTGCAGCCGGTGGCGGATCGATTCGCCAACGGCTTCGACAACCCGGCCGACTTCGACGCGTACTTCTACGACCCCGAGGACGCGGCGGACTACGTGGCCGAGGTCGCCTCGTCGGTCGCGGCGTCCTCGGAGGGTGCCTCCTCGGACGAGTAACCGGCGTCCTCGTCCCCCGCCGCGCCCGTCGTGCCCGCCGCTTCCGCCCCGGGCAGCGGCGGGGGAGTGAACTCCGTGAGCGGGGTGCCGCCGGGGTCCGGGCGCACGGCGCCGAGGAGCGGGTTCGCGGCGAGGGGCGAGACCTTCACCTTCGCCCCCGGCCGCGGCGCCTGGATCACCTTGCCCTCGCCCACGTACAGGGCCACGTGCGTGGCCTTGGGGAAGTAGACGACCAGGTCCCCGGGACGGAGCTGGTCCAGCGGCACCTTCGGCAGCTGCGCCCACTGCTCCTGGCTGGTCCGCGGGATGGTGCGCCCGGCGTGCGCCCAGGCCTGCGAGGTGAGCCCGGAGCAGTCGAAGGACCCCGGGCCCTCGGCGCCCCAGACGTACGGTTTGCCGATCTGCGCCGCCGCGTAGGTGAGGGCGGCGCCGCCGGCCGCGGTGGGGGTGCCGGTGCGGGCGGGGAGCCGGCCGGAGTCCAGCAGGTCGCGCTGCGCGGCCGCGGTGTTCTCGGCCTCCCGCGCGCCGAGCCGGGTGAGCTGCTCGGGGGTCAGCGAGGCGAGCACCCGCTCGACCTCCTTGAGCTGCGCCGCGACCTCGTCCTTGTGGAGCTTCTGCCGCGCCGCCAGGGTCTGCCGGGTGTCCAGGGCCTTGCGGGCCCGGACGGCGAGCGCGTCGGCCTTCTTCTCGCCGCGCGTGAGCCGGCTGAGCACGCCGGCCTGCCGGGCGCCCTCGCGGGCGGTGAGCCGGCGCTGTTCCAGGGCCGCCTGGGGGGTGCCGGCGAGCAGCATCCGGGCGTAGGGGGAGAGGCCCCGGGTGCCCTGGTACTGCTCCCGGGCCAGCCGCCCGACGAGGGCCCTCTCCGAGTCGAGGGCGGTACGGGCCCGGCCGAGGTCGGTGGTGCGCCGCCGCTCCTCCTCCTCGCCGGCCTTGAGGGCGACCTCGGTGGCGTTGTACGCCTCGGCGGCCTCCTCCGCCTTCTGGTAGAGCCCCTGCAGCCGGGTGAGCAGCACCCCGACCGACTCCGCCTCGGGGCGGGCGGGCTCGGCCCCGGCACGCGGGACCGGTCCGGCGACGAGGAGCGCCGCGGCGATGCAGACGGCGCGAAGCGGCCGATATGACATGGGATCACCTCCGAGGCGGCCGATGCTGCCACGCCCGGTATGACAAATCGTCCAACGGTGTCGGCCGGTCGCGGAGTGCCACCCGGTTGGAGGAGGGTCCCGCGTGGTCGGCGCCGGTCTCCGGCGGGCCGGCATCGAAAACCGGTTCGGGGCCGGGGGAGGGGCTGTGGGATCCTCACCAGCGATGAACACCTTTGCCATGCACCGCACCACCGTCTGCACGGTCGCCGCCGTCGCGATCGCCCTCACCGCCCTGTCCGGCTGCACGGACGCGCCCGCCGGGGCGGCCGCCCCGGCGGCGCCCGCGGCCACTCCCGCCGGAGCCGCGGCCTCTTCCGCCGCGCCCGTCGCGGGGGCGTTCGACCCCGAGGCGGCCCTCGCCGAGGCCGAGAAGTCGCCCTACGCGGCCTCCGTGAAGTTCACCTCCGAGGCCGCCGGCCAGGAGATCTCGACCACGACCGGCCGGTCCAACCTCGGCACCCTCTACACCGGCCGGGCGGAGGTCCGTTCCGCGGGCGGGAGTCCGGGCGCCCCGGCCCTCTGGACGGAGACCGTCACGACGGCCGACGCCAACTACGTCCGCAACCGCGCCGTGGCCGGCGGCGACTGGATGAAGACGCCCCGCTCCGCGGGCAACAACGAGGCGGACTACGCCGGTTACGCCAAACTGCTGCTCGCCGCCGGGCCCTCGGCCCGCAAGGGCATGGAGGACCAGGGCGGGACTCCCGCCTATCACCTGACCGGGCACCTCGGCATCGACCAGGTGGCCTCCGTCGATCCGCGCACCCACCGCTCGATGAAGGCCAAGGGCGTCACCGGCTTCGACATCGACCAGTGGATCGACAGCCAGGGCCGCACCCTGCGCTTCGAGCAGCGCATGGAGCTGCGCGGTACGCCCGCCGCCAACAAGGGCACCTTCGGCGAGTTCGGCCCCGTCGAGACCTTCGCCGCGCCGACCGGCTGATCAACCCCGGGATCCACCCTGGCATTCGTGCGGTTGTTCTGATGGACTCCGCGGATGGTGCTCCTGCTTCTGCTGCTCGTTCCGGCCGCGCCGCTCGTGACCCTCGGGCTCCTCGGCTACGGCCTGGGCACCCTCGGCCGCCGCGGGCGGTACCGGAGCGCGGCCGCGCTGCTGGGCGCCGTCGCGGCCGGTTTCTACACGTGGGGGCTGCTCCACGTCGCCGGTGCCGTGGTGAGCGCGGAGGACGGCGGAGCCTCGTCGTCGCCGCTCCTGCCCTGCCGGACGCCGGGGCAGGAGGAACGGGCCTCGAAGGTCATCGACTACAGCGTGGACTACGTGCCCCTCCGGTTCGTCTGCGAGACGACCGGCGGCGGGCGCTACGCCGGCGAGTCCGTCCCCGGCTACGTCAATCCGGCCGTGGCGGTCTTCGCGCTGGCCGCCCTCGTCTGCGGGGCCGCCCCGGCCGTGGTGTCCGGGCGCCGCGCCGCGAAGGGTCCGGCCGTGTGACGCGGCCGCGCGGCGTCAGTCGCGCAGCAGGCGGGCCTTGGCCGCCGTGAACTCCTGCGGGGTCAGCAGGCCCTCGCGGGCCAGGTCGGCCAGTTGCCCGAGCTCCGCCACCAGGGGGGTCCCGGGCGCGGTCGCCGTCGGGGCGGCCGTCCCCCCGCCGTCCCTTTCCTCCTCCGGCTCGGGTCCGGACTCGGGCGCCGGTTCAGGTTCAGGTCCAGGTTCCCATTCCGGTTCCCATTCCTGTTCCTGTTCCCGTTCCGCCGGGGCCTGAGCAGCCTGGACGCCCCGCGCCGGCAGGCCCCGGCGTGGCGGCCCGTCGGGGCCCACCGCACCCGTCGTGTCCTGCACCGCCCCGGCCGCCCGGGCCAGCAGACCGCGCAGCAACGGGTGCCCCGCCGGGCGCTGGGCCGGGCGCACCGTCGCTCCCACGGGCCGGATGAACATCAGGCGACCCCCGCCCGGGGGTCCGCCGGGATCCGGTCCGGCGGGATCCGGACCGAGCCGACGATCCGCCCGCCCGCCGCCCGTACGGCGACCGCCGCGTCCTCGGCCCACACGTGCTCGACCACCAGCAGCAGCGCACAGCTCCCGCGCTCCAGCAGCCCCGCCGCCTCCTGCACGTCCTCCGGTCCGATGAGCCGTGCCACGTCCCGCCCCGTCAGCAGGCCGTGCAGCTCCACGAACTCGTCGAACTCCGCCGCGAGCACCTCGCCCGAGGCGGTCCTCGTCGCCACGAGCCCGTCGATCAGCCGGACCACCCCCGCCTTGCGCAGCCCCATCACGGCCTCGATCGCAGGGACCCGGAGCTGCTCCTCCGGGAAGGCGAGGACGATGAATTCCACGGGTCCCATACGCCTCGGCTCCTCACGTGTGACCGTTTTTGACGACTCTTCGGCACACTATGACATAAGCGGACATACCATCCGTCTGCTTGCTACGTTTCGCGTATGACCGCTCTGACGGCGAAGGTGACGGAGCCCGCGCCCCCGCCCCCCGACGCCGGCGCCCCCAAGCGCCGCGGCGTCGAGCTGACGCTCCTCGCCGGCGCCGTCCTGGTCTCCGTCCTCGGCCACCTCTACGTCGGCCTCGCCACCACCGGCCACATTCCCCGCCTCGCCGGCCGGTACGCCGCCGGGCTCGGCGCCGCCGCCCTGCTCGCGCACCTCGCCGTCCGGTTCAGGGCCCCGTACGCCGACCCGCTCGTGCTGCCGATCGCCGTCCTGCTCAACGGTCTCGGGCTGGTCTTCATCCAGCGCCTCGACGCGACCACCCCCGGCCACCTCACCGCCGGGGACCAGCTCCGCTGGTCCGCCCTCGGGATGGCGCTCTTCGTCCTCGTCGTCGCGCTGCTCCGCGACCACCGTGTGCTGCAGCGCTACGCGTACCTGTCGGTGGCCGCCGCCCTCGTGCTGATGCTGGTCCCCGTCTTCTTCCCCGCCGTCAACGGCGCGCACATCTGGATCAGGTTCGCCGGACTCTCCTTCCAGCCGGGGGAGTTCGCCAAGATCCTGCTCGCCGTCTTCTTCGCCTCCTACCTCGCCGCGAACCGCACCGCCCTCGCCCTCACCGGCCGCCGGCTCTTCTGGAAGCTGCGCCTGCTCCCCGGCCGCGTCCTCGGCCCGATCCTCGCGATCTGGCTGCTCAGCGTCGGCCTGCTCGTCCTGGAGCGGGACCTGGGGACCTCGCTGCTGTTCTTCGGACTGTTCGTGATCATGCTGTTCACCGCCACCGGGCGGATCGGCTGGATCGCGATCGGACTGCTGCTCGCCGCCCTCGGCGCGTACGCCGTCGGGACCTTCGAACCGCACGTGCACAGCCGCGTCAACGACTGGCTGAACCCTTTCGCCTCCATCGAACGCGGCGAAGGCCCCGGCCAGCTCGCCCAGTCCCTCTTCGCCTTCGGCGCCGGCGGCCTGCTCGGCGCCGGGCTCGGCCACGGCCACTCCTTCCTCATCGGCTTCGCCGCCAAGTCGGACTTCATCCTCGCCACCGCCGGCGAGGAGCTCGGCCTCGTCGGCCTCGCCGCGATCCTGCTCCTCTACGGGCTCCTCGTCGCCCGCGGCTTCCGCGCCGGCCTCGCGCTGCGCGACCCCTTCGGCCGGCTGCTCGCCACCGGGCTCGCCTCGATCGTCGCCCTCCAGGTGTTCGTCATCGCGGGCGGAGTCACCGGGCTGATCCCGCTCACCGGCATGGCCATGCCCTTCCTCGCCCAGGGCGGCTCCTCCGTCGTCACCAACTGGATCATCGTCGCGCTGCTCGTCCGGCTGAGCGACAGCGCCCGCAGACCGCGCCCCGCCGACGAGGGGGCCCGGTGATCCGCTACATCCGCTGGTGCGCGTACTTCTGCGCCCTGCTGCTCGTCGCCCTGCTGGTCAACATCGCCCGCGTACAGGTCTGGGAGTCCGCCGCCTACGGCGCGAACCCGGCCAACAAACGCCCCGCCATCGAGCGCTACGCGAAGCCGCGCGGGGACATCCTGGTCGACGGGCGGCCCGTCACCGGCTCCCGCGACAGCGGCCAGCTGCTGCGCTACGAGCGCACCTACACGAACGGCCCGCTCTACGCGCCCGTCACCGGCTTCTCCTCCCAGACGTACGGGACCAGCTTCGTGGAGCGCGCCGAGGACGCGGTCCTGTCGGGCACGGACCCCGGCCTCTCGGCCTTCCCGCTCTGGTACGACCTGGCCCGCGGCCGCCCGGCCGGCGGGAACGCCGCCATCACCGTCCGCTCCGGCATGCAGCTGGCCGCGTACGCCGGGCTCGCGGGCAAGCGCGGGGCGGTCGCCGCTGTCGAGCCGGCCACCGGGAGGATCCTCGCGCTGGTCAGCAGCCCCTCGTACGACCCGGCGGAGCTGTCCGGGACGGGCGCGCGGGTGCAGGCGGCCTGGGTGCGGCTGAACGCGGACCCGGCCAAGCCGATGCTCAACCGGGCGCTCCGCGAGACGTACCCGCCCGGCTCCACCTTCAAGATCGTGACGGCGGCGGCCGCCCTCGACGCGGGCGTGGTCACCGACGTGGACGCGCCGACCCGCACCCCCGACCCCTACCCGCTGCCCGGGACCAGCACCCTGCTGCCGAACGCGGCCACGGGCTGCGAGGACGCCTCGATGGCCGACGCGGTGCAGTGGTCCTGCAACACGGTGATGGCGAAGATCGGTGTACAGGTCGGGCTGAACGCGATGGTGGAGGCGGCCCGCCGCTTCGGGTTCAACGGCGACGGGCTCCGCGTGCCCTCCTGGGTATCCCGGTCGACCTTCGACACCGACATGAGCCAGGACCAGCTGGCCCTGTCCTCGATCGGCCAGTTCAACACCAAGGCCACCCCTCTCCAGATGGCGATGGTGGCGGCGGCGGTCGCCAACGGCGGCGAGCTCGTGTCGCCCTACCTGGTGGAACGCACCACCCAGGACGACGGCTCCCCGGTCCGGCGCGGGGACCGGCGCAGCCTGGGCCGGGCGATGAACCCGGCCACCGCGCTGCGGATGCAGGAACTGATGGTGAAGGTGGTGGAGAACGGGACGGGCCGGAACGCGGCGATCCCGGGCGCGGTGGTCGGCGGCAAGACCGGCACCGCACAGCACGGCGTCGGCAACGCCGGCACCCCGTACGCCTGGTTCATCTCCTGGGCCAAGGCCGAAGGCGCGCCGCTGCCGGCGGTCGCGGTGGCGGTGGTGGTCGAGGACGCGGCGGCGGACCGCGGCGACATCAGCGGCAACAGCGCGGCCGCACCGATCGCCCGGTCGGTGATGGAAGCAGCCCTGTCCCCGACCCCCCAGCCCTAGCTCGTCCCTTCCGGACCCTGCCGGGTCGGGTGTGTGCAGGGGCGCTCCCCGCAGGGCGTCGAACGCAAGGTGCCCCGGCCCTCCGACCCCCCGACACGTTCGACGCCCGAGGAGACGCCCCGGAACGCGCCCGGCCCACCACAACCGCCGCACGCCCGGGCCGAGGCCCCCGCAGCCCTAGCCGGAGGCTCCATCGCGAACCGTCGCCTCCACCTCCGCCACCCGCCGCGCCTCCTCGGCCGCGAAGCGCTCGCGGTCCAGGACCTCGGCGATCTCCTCGTCCTGGCTCATCAGCAGGTCCAGGTTGGAGTCGCCCATCTCGAAGACGCCCATGTCCACGTACGCCTGCTGGAGCCGCTCGCCCCACAGCCCGATGTCCTTCACACACGGCACGATCCGGCTGAACAGCAGCTTCCGGAACAGGTGCAGGAACTCCGACTGCTCGCTGAACCGCTCCGCCTCCTTCCTCGGGATGCCGAAGTTCTCCAGCACCTCCACCCCGCGCAGCCGGTCCCGCATCAGGTGGCAGCCCTCGATCACGAACTCCTCGCGCTCGCGCAGTTCGGCGTCCGTCAGCTGCTTGTAGTAGTCCCGCAGCGCCATCCGCCCGAACGCCACGTGCCGGGCCTCGTCCTGCATCACGTACGCCAGGATCTGCTTCGGCAGCGGCTTGTCCGTCGTGTCGCGGATCATGCCGAAGGCGGCGAGCGCCAGCCCCTCGATGAGCACCTGCATGCCCAGGTACGGCATGTCCCAGCGGGAGTCGCGCAAGGTGTCGCCCAGCAGCTCCTGCAGGCTGCCGTTGATCGGGTACAGCATCCCGACCTTCTCGTGCAGGAAGCGCCCGAAGACCTCGGCGTGCCGGGCCTCGTCCATGGTCTGCGTGGCGGAGTAGAACTTCGCGTCCAGGTCCGGCACCGACTCCACGATGCGCGCCGCGCACACCATCGCGCCCTGTTCGCCGTGCAGGAACTGGCTGAACTGCCACGCGCTGTAGTGCCGGCGCAGTTCGCCCTTGTCCTTCTCGGTGAGCTTGGCCCAGTGCCGCGTGCCGTAGAGCGTCAGCGACTCGTCGGGGGTGCCGAGCGGATCGTACGGGTCCACCTCGATGTCCCAGTCGATGCGCTTGGCGCCGTCCCACTGCTTGTCCTTGCCCTTCTGGTAGAGGGCGAGGAGCCGCTCGCGGCCGTCGTCGTACTCCCAGTTGAAGCGGGCGGAGCCGGAGGCGGGAACCTGCCAGACGGCTTCGCCCGGGTCCTCGGTGTAGAGCTCGTGCGTCGACATTGACGCCTCCTCGTCTCACGTACTGCCGTGCGGGACCGGATGGTTGGCAGGGTCACACGTTGGTAGACACGGGGTCAACAAGTCGTGCGCGAGGGATTGACGACCTTGCTGACAGGCAGTCTCATAAGAAGTGACCGCCGGTAACTCGACCACGAGGTGTCCGAAACCATGACGACCGTGACCGAACGAGCCGCGCTCAGGGACGCCCTCGGCCTGCTGAAGGACCGGGAGCAGATCGCCGAGCGACTGCTCGAATCCTCGGCCAAGCACTCCTTCGACCCCGACAAGGAACTCGACTGGGACGCCCCCGCGGTCGAGGGCAAGTACTACTGGCCGCCCGAACTGCTCTCCCTCTACGACACCCCGCTCTGGAAGAAGATGGGGGAGGAGCAGCGCATCGACCTCTCCCGGCACGAGGCGGCGGCGCTCGGCTCGCTCGGCATCTGGTTCGAGATCATCCTGATGCAGCTGATGGTCCGGCACATCTACGACAAGTCGCTGACCAGCAATCACGTGCGCTACGCCCTCACCGAGATCGCCGACGAGTGCCGCCACTCGATGATGTTCGCCCGCATGATCAAGCAGAGCGGCAGTCCCGAGTACCCGGTCTCCCGCCTCAACCACAACCTCGCCCGGATCCTGAAGACCGTCTCCACCACCCCCGGCTCCTTCGCCTGCACCCTCCTCGGCGAGGAGATCCTCGACTGGATGCAGCGCCTGACCTTCCCGGACGAGCGCGTGCAGCCGCTGGTCCGCGGGGTCACCCGGATCCACGTCATCGAGGAGGCCCGGCACGTCCGGTACGCCCGCGAGGAACTGCGCCGCCAGATGCTGACGGCCCCGCGCTGGGAGCAGGAGCTCACCCGGATCAGCTGCGGCGAGGCCGCCCGCGTGTTCTCCCTCGCCTTCGTGAACCCGGCCGTCTACGACAACGTCGGCCTGGACCGCCGCGAAGCCGTCGCCCAGGTCAGGGCGAGCGGCCACCGCCGCGAGGTCATGCAGACCGGCGCGAAGCGGCTCACCGACTTCCTCGACGACATCGGCGTCCTGCGCGGGGTCGGCCGGAGGCTGTGGAAGAGCTCCGGACTCCTGGCCTAGGCCCTGGCCGGGCGCCGCTGGGCCACGGAGATCGCCCGGACCGGTCCCGGGCCGTCACGGTCGGGCTACCCTGCGGTCATGACCGTACGCGCCTACCGCAGGCTCAGCGTCGAGGAGCGGCGAGCCCAACTCCTCGACGCGGCCCTCTCGCTGTTCGCGCACCGGGCGCCGGAGGAGGTCTCGCTCGACGACGTCGCCGAGGCCGCCGGGGTCTCGCGCCCGCTCGTCTACCGCTACTTCCCGGGCGGCAAGCAGCAGCTCTACGAGGCCGCCCTCCGCTCGGCGGCGGACCTCCTCGAACTCTGCTTCGCCGAACCCCAGCAGGGACCCCTGACCCAGCGCCTGGCCCGGGCCCTGGACCGCTACCTCGCCTTCGTCGACGAACACGACGCCGGCTTCGCCGCCCTCCTCCAGGGCGGCAGCGTCGTGGAGACCTCCCGCACCACGGCGACGGTGGACGGCATCCGCCGGGCCGCGGCCGACCAGATCCTCGTCCACCTGGGCGTCCCGTCCCCCGGCCCCCGGCTGCGCATGATGGTCCGTACGTGGATCACGGCGGTCGAGGCGGCCTCCCTGATATGGATCGACGAGGGCAAGCAGCCGGAGGTCGACCGCCTCCGGGACTGGCTCCTGGACCAGTTCATCGCCCTGCTGACGGCCACCGCGGCCACCGACCCCGAAACCGCGGCGGCCGCGCGCGCCGCGCTCGCGCTGGAATCGGCGGACGGCCCGGTCGGGGTCCTGGCCCGCCGCGTGATCCCCGTGGTCTCCGAGGCCGCCCACCTGCTGTGACACTGGTGGGGTGAGAAGCCAACCGACCCCCTTCGAGGGCGGCCCGATGGACGGCCGGGTCCTCCCGATCCTCCTCCGCACGACCGGCCACCCCCCGAAGTGGTACGAGATCCCCGTCCCCACGCCGGACGGCCCGCCGACGGTGCTGCTGTACGAACGCGTCCCGGCGGGCTACTCGAAGCGCCTGGGCCTCCAGAGGGGCTGGAAGTACGAATTCCGCCCGACGGGCCAGAAGCCGAAGCCCCGCTGGCCCTGGAAGAAGCCCCCTCGCACCTGACACCGGGTGTCCCCGCAGGGCGCCGAACAACGCAGCTCGCCCCTCCGCCCCTCCCCAGCGGGGCGGCTTGGCCCGTCTCAAAGACCGGGGCTCCGCCCCGAACCCCGCCGGGCTCTGCCCGGACCCTCCCCCAGACTCCGTCCGGGGAGACCCCCACCCCTCAAACGCCGGCGGGGCTGAAGTGTGCCGGGGTCGGGTGTGTGCAGGGGCGCTCCCCGCAGGGCGTCGAACACAAGGTGCCCCGGCCCTCCGACCCCCCGACACGTTCGACGCCCGAGGAGACGCCCCGGAGCACACCCGGCCCCACCCCTCCGACCGCCCCGCGCCCGCCGAGCCCCGGCACGGGAGCCGCCCCGCGCCCGCCGAGCCCCGGCACGGGAGCCGTCCCGCGCCCGCCGAGCCCCGGCACGGGAGCTGGACCCGCCCGCCGAGCCCCGGCACGGGAGCCGCGCCCGCCCGCCGAGCCTCCGGCTAGGAGCCCGGCAGTGAGAGGATCGCCAGCCCCCCGCCCCCCTCCGCCCGGCGGAACTCCAGCCGCGCGCCGATCGCCGTCGCCTGCCCGACCGCGATCGTCAGGCCCAGCCCGTGCCCCTTGCCACCGCCGCTGCGGAAACGCTGCGGGCCGTGTGCCAGGAGGTAGTCGGGGAAGCCGTCGCCGTGGTCCCGTACGGTCACCACCGGCCCGTCCACCGTCAGCACCACCGGCGGCCGGCCGTGCCGGTGGGCATTGGCCACCAGGTTCCCCAACACCCGTTCCAGCCTGCGCCGGTCCGTCTCCACGTGGGCGTCCCGGACGATCACCACCTCCGTGTCCGTCCCCGACGCCCGCACCACCCGCCCGGCCAGCCGCCCCAGCTGGTGCAGGTCGGTCTCCACCGCCTCGCTGCCCGAGTCCAGCCGGGAGATCTCCAGCAGGTCCTCCGTCAGCTGCCGCATCGTCCGGACCCGCTCGCGCACCAGCTCCGTCGGCCGGCTCTCCGGCAGCAGTTCCGAAGCCGCCTGCAACCCCGTCAGCGGCGTGCGCAGCTCGTGCGCCACGTCCGCCGTGAACCGCCGCTCGCTCTCCAGCTTCGACTGCAGGCTCGCCGCCATCGTGTCCAGCGCCCCGGCCACCGTCGCCACCTCGTCCTGGTGCCGCGAGGGGTCCTTCGTCCGCGGGTCGTCCACCCGCGCGTCGAGGTCGCCCTGGGTGATCCGCCGCGCCACCGTGGCCGTCTGGTGCAGCCGCCGGGTCACGCGGGTCACCGCGAAGGCGCCGACCAGCAGCGTTCCGCCGATCGCCAGCACGGACGAGCCGATGATCGCGTTGTCGAGCCCGCTGATCGTGCGCGCGCTCTGCCCGTAGTCGACGGCGGTCGCCAGCGCCCGGCCGTCCGCCGGCGCCGCCGCCCACATCAGGGCGCGGCCGCGGTGGTCGGCCACGACCGTTCCCCGCTGCCCGCCGAGGGCGAGCGCCCGCAGCTCCGGCGGCAGCCCCTCGGGATCCAGCCCCGCGTCGCGCGGCAGGGCCTCGCCCGCCTCGTACGCGCGCGACACGTCGTGCAGTTTGCCGAGCGCCTTCTCGCGCGCCGTGGCCACCGTCTGCCGGGTCACCTCCACGTGCACGAGCACACCCAGCACGGCCGCCAGCGAGCAGCACATCACCACGATGAAGCACGCCGACTTCCAGGTCAGCGTGGCCGTCCAGGCGGGCAGCCGCGGCCTCGGCCCCCGCTCCGGCCCCCGCTCCGGTCTCGACCCCCGCTCCGGTCTCGGCTCCGGCTTCGATCTCATGGCCGGACCGGCGCGGGCCCGGGCCCGCGGTTCGACGGGTCCCGCGGACCCGAGGGCACCCGTACGATCTGCTCGCGCGTCGGCAGCATGGTGAGCTGCTTCTCGTCCCAGGACCAGGCGGTGATCAGCTCGTAGCCGCGGTTCCCGCTGGGCACCCGCAGGACCACGTCCCGCCCGGCCAGTTCCACCGAGATGACGGTCTCCGTGGTCGCCATGATCCGGTTGAGCCGTCCGTCGGGGTCCGCGGTGTACACCCGTACGGACATCATCTTGTCGGGGAACTCGATGCCGACGATCAGCTCGTCCTTGCCGTTGCCCGTGAGGTCCCGGTAGTACGGCGTCAGCACCGGACACGCCGCGGCCTCCGCCCCCGTGCCCTCGCCCTCGTCCTCATCCTTCCCGCAGGCCCTGATCGCGGCCGCGGTCTCGGGCGGCATCCCGTCGGCGCCGACGGCGGTGTTCGGATGGGCCCGCAGCTCCGCCTGGACGAGGGCCACCGGGTCGACCCCGTGCACGTCCTGGTCGCGGACGGGCGGGATCCCCTTGACGTACTCGGGCGGGGCCCCGCCCGGATCGGCGGGCGGTACGGACGCCCCCGTACGGTCGGGCCACAGGTGGACGGGTCCGCTCGCGGTCGGCGTGGCGCCGGCGCCGACGAGCCCGCCGGTGTCGCCGCAGCCGGCCAGCAGCGGAAGCAGGGCCAGGGCCGGCAGGGCGCGGAACGGGAACCGGAAGCGGAACCGGCGAGACGTGCGATGCCTGTTCACAGCTTCCCGTGCCTTCCTGTCCGCGCTACGACGACGTCCGATCTCGTCAACCATATGCGGAGGTACGCCCCTTTTGAGATGTCAGCTGTCCGTGCGCCCGCGGCGCAGCATCGCGAAGCCGAGCCCGGCGGCGCCGACGGCCGCGATCCCGCCGCCGGCCGCGAGCAGCAGCACGCCCTCGCCCGGACCGTCGGCCAGCGTACTCAGGCGCGGCGCGTCGGCGGGCCGGGAAGCGAGGTCCCGGAGGCGGTCCGTGGACGGCTGCTGCGGAGCCGAGGCGGGGAGCGCGTGCCCGCTGCGCGTACCGGTCTTGTGCCCGTCGCCCGCGACGGCGTGCCCACCGCCCGGCGCGGCGTTGTCGCCGACCCAGGAGGTCAGCCGCCCGGTGGAGTCCAGCGCGGCGTGCAGGTCCCCGGCCGCGGCGAAGTCGGTGACCCCGTCACGGCTGGTGAGCGTGGCCGCCCTGGCGCCGTCGGCGGTCAGGATCTCGGCCTGGTACGCGCCCTTGGCGATGCGGTAGACCCTCGCCGTGGACGCGTCGTCCGCGAGGGTCAGGCTCTTGACCAGGGTCCGCGGCGGGGCCGCGGAGTGCGCGGACGAGGCCGCCGGCACCCCTTCGGCCAGCGCGGCGGCGGTGGGCAGCGCCAGCAGGCTCGCGGCACATGCGGTCACGGCGGAGGCGCGAACGAGGGTGCGGCGGCTGACGGTGCTCACGGGAAGCCCTTCGGTGCTGGTCGGGACCTGGCGCGTCCAGGTGTGACCAACGTAGGCGGCGGCCGTTGCGGCCGAGCCCCGGACGTGTAACAGCGAAGTCGCAACGTTCCGTCGGAGTCGTTACACAACCGAGGGATTGTGGTGCGGCGTTCCGGCTGCTCCCATGGACGGCGGGGGGTGAGGGCGATGCGCGGACTCAAGGTACTGCCGAGCGGCCGGCCCGGCCGCGGCCGGCTGTACGTCAACCTGCCCGACGGGCAGGCGGTTGCCTGGTACGACCGGCAGGCCAACCGGATCAGCGTGCTCGCGGACGACCACCGCGAGGCGATCCTGGCGGTGCTGCGCCCCTATCTGAGCGGGACCGTCTCGATCGGCCCGCCCCCGGTCCCCACGGCGGCCGACCTGCGGCGCCTCGCCCTCCCGCCGGACGCGGACCTGGCCCCCAACCGCCCCGGCGAGACCCTGCTGGGCGAGCTGGAACACGGCTCGGCGGGCACCCGCACCCGGCACCGGCTGCGCCAGGACCTCGCCGCGCAGCAGCGGATGGGCGACGCCTTCGACGCCCTGGAGCCGGACGGCTGGCGGACCCTGCACTGCGTTCCGCTCCCGGGCCTCGGCAGCATCGACCACCTGCTCATCGGCCCGGCCGGGATCTTCTGCGTGCGTACGATCCCGGGCCGGCGCCAGCGCGCGGTGATCGGCGACCTCCTGCTCACGGTGGGCCGCACGGAACCCCGCCCGGACCCCCGCTGGATCCGTCGCGCGGCGGCCCGCGCCTCCCAGGCCCTGACCGCCCGGGTCACCCCGGCCCTGGCCCTCGTCGACGCCTCCCGCATCGACAAGGCCCCCACGGTCCGCGACATCCGCATCCTCCATCCCCCCACGGCGACCCCGGACCTCACGGGATCCCCCACCACCCTCAAACCCCCAGAAATAGAAACCCTCTTCACCCAGGCCCGCAACACAAACACCTGGCTCACCGCCAACCCCTGAACCACCAGGGCCGCACGATCCAGCTGGGCCGCACAAATCCAGCCCCCCGCGGGGCCGCACGATCAGCGGCGCCGCACAAATCCAGCCCCGCCGGCGTTTGAGGCGCCCCCTGCCGGGGCCGCGCGATCCGGCGGGGCCGCACAAGACCAGCCCCGCCGGCGTTTGAGGCGCGGGGTCTGGGGCGGAGCCCCAGTTGCGGGAAGGGGCGGGTAGGGGAAGCAAAGCGCCGCAGGCTCCGGCCCGCACCCCTCAGGCCGAGGACCGCTTCCGCGGCGTCGCCGCCTTCTTCGCGGCCGCCCCCGTCTTCTTCGCAGTCGCGGACCCACCCGCACCCGAAGCCGTCTTGCCCGAAGCCGACTTGCCCGCCGCCTTGCCCGTGGTCGCCTTCTTCTTCGTCCCGGCCGCGGCCGCCGCCGCAGTCTTCTTCGCCGAAGCCGCCGTCGACTTCTTCCCGCCCACCGCCTTCGGCGCAGCCGCGCCCGTACCCCCCGCCCGCGCCTTGCTCCGTATCGGCGTCACCTCGGCCCCGGCCCCGGCCCCGGCCCCGGCCCCAGCCTCGGCCCCGGCACCCGCCTCCCCCCGGGAAGCCTTCGCCGCCCGCACGCTCTTCTCCAACGCCGCCATCAGGTCGATCACCTGCCCCCCGGCCGGCTCCACCACAGCCTCCGTCGGCTCGAACGCGCCCCCCGCCTTCGCCGCGATCATCGCCTCGACCGCCTCGCGGTAGTCGTCGTGCAGCGAGTCCATGTCCACCTCGCCCAGCGTCGCCATCAGCGCGTCCGCCAGGTCGAGTTCGGCCTCCCGCACCGACACGGTGACCTCCGGCGCCACCCCTTCCGGCGCCCGGATCTCGTCCGGCCACAGCAGCCCGTGCATCGCGATCACGTCGTCGACGACCCGCAGCATGCCCAGCCGCTCCCGCCCCCGCAGCGCGTACTTGGCGATCGCGACCTTCCGGCTCCGCTTCAGCGCCTCCCGCAGGAGCGTGTACGGCTTCGCCGCCGTCGCCCCGTTCGCCGCGAGGTAGTACGCCGCGTCCATCTGCAGCGGATCGATCTCCTCGGCGGGTACGAATGACATGATCTCGATCGTCTTCGCGGTCGCCAGCGGCAGCTGCGCCAGGTCCTCGTCCGTGATCGGGATGACCGACCCGTCGGCCTCCTCGTACCCCTTGCCGATCTCGGCGCCCGGCACCTCCTCGCCGTCCAGCTCGCACACCTTGCGGTAGCGGATCCGCCCGCCGTCGCCGAGGTGGATCTGGCGGAAGGAGATCGAGTGGCTCTCGGTGGCGTTCACGAGCTTGATCGGAATGCTGACCAGGCCGAAGGAGATCGCCCCGTTCCATATGGATCGCACGGTTCCTCCTGATTCGTGGCAGTCTCATCGTATGACGCCGATCACCATGGTGGAGGGCCGTCGCATCGCGCTCAGCAATCTCGACAAGGTCCTGTACCCGGAGACCGGCTTCACCAAGGGCGAGGTGCTCCACTACTACGCCACCGTCGCGGGCCCGCTCCTCGCCCACGTCCACGACCGGCCGGTGTCCTTCCTGCGCTATCCCGACGGACCGGACGGCCAGCTCTTCTTCACCAAGAATCCGCCGCCCGGCACACCCATCTGGGTGAAGACCACGCCCGTGCCCCGCTCCGACGACCTGTCCGCCGAGCAGGTGGTCATCGCCGACCTGCCCTCCCTCATGTGGGCCGCCAACCTCGTCGTGGAGCTCCACACCCCCCAGTGGCCCGCCGGCAGCCCCGCGGTCGCCGACCGGATGGTCCTCGACCTCGACCCCGGCGCGCCCGCCACCGTCGTCGAGTGCTGCGCCGCCGCGCTCTGGCTGCGCGAACGGCTCGCCGCCGACGGCCTGCACGCCTACGCCAAGACCTCCGGCTCCAAGGGCATGCACCTGGCCGTCCCGCTGGAGCCGACCCCGTCCGCGCAGGTGTCGGCGTACGCGAAGCAGCTCGCCCAGGAGGCCGAGCGCGAGCTCCCCGACCTGGTCGTGCACCGCATGGCCAAGGCCCTGCGCCCCGGCAAGGTCTTCGTCGACCACAGCCAGAACGCCGCCGCCAAGACCACCGCCGCCCCCTACACCCTGCGCGCGCGGGCCCGGCCGACCGTGTCGGCGCCCGTGTCCTGGGAGGAGGTCGAGGCCTGCCGGACCCCCGCCGGGCTGGTCTTCCTCGCCGACGACATCGCGCCGCGGCTGGAGCGCGACGGGGACCTCTTCGCCCCGCTGACCGACCCGGACCGGGCCGGGAGACTGCCCGGGGGCCGGCCGTGATCCGCGTCGCGCTGGCCGCCGCCGTACGCACCCTGCCGCGCGCGGCGGGCCTGGCGTACGAGCCGAAGTTCGACGGCCACCGGCTGGTGATCGTGCGCACGGCCGAGGACGTGGTCCTCCAGGCGCGCTCCGGCCGCATCGTGACCAGCGCCTTCCCCGACCTGGCCGCGGCCGCGCTGCTGTTGCCCGCCGCGACGGTCCTCGACGGCGAGGTGGTGGTCTGGCACGCCGGCCGCACGGATTTCGCCCTCGTCCAGCGGCGGGCGGCCGCCACGCCCGCGCGGGCCGCCGTACTCGCCCAGAGCCTGCCGGCCTCGTACGCCGCCTTCGACGTGCTGGAGCTGGCCGGGCTCGACCTGCGCGCACGCCCGTACGAGCGCCGCCGGGCGCTCCTCGTCGACCTGCTCCTGCCGCTCGGGCCGCCGCTGCAGCCGGTGCCGATGACGACCGACCCGGAACTGGCCGCCACCTGGTACGAGACCCTGCCCGCCAGCGGGATCGAGGGCCTCGTCGTGAAGCGGCTGGACCAGGCCTACCCGGCCGGGCGGCGCGGCTGGCAGAAGCTCCGGCACACGGACGTCCGCGACGCGGCGGTGGTCGGCTACACCGGAACCCCGCGCCGGCCGCTCGCCCTGGTGCTCGTGCTGCCGGTCGGGGACGAGACCCCGCTGGTGTCGAGCCCGCTGACGGCGGCGCTGCGCGCGGAGGTGGCGGCGGAGCTGGCCTCGCGGGCGGCGGCGGCCCCGGCCACCCCGACCGCCCCGGCTCTGGCCACGGTGACGGCGATCGGGCTCGGGGAGGTCCCCTTCCGGCCGCTCGACCCGCCGCTCACGGCGGAGGTCCGGCACACCTCGACCCGGCACCCGCCACCGGAAGTGCTCCGGCTGCGGTCAGACCTCTGACCCGCGCGGGAGGCGCGGGCCAGAGGACGGCCGGATTTTCGGACTGCCGAATCGCCGGATCAGGCGTGCGCTCCACGTCCCGCGTCCGGGGGAGACCCCGGCTGCGGGTGCGGGCCCGGTCCCTCGGGCTGCTCGTACCCGGACTCGCGTTCCTTCCTGACATCGTCGGGATGGCTGGAGGTCGTGGAGCCGAAGTTTCCGTAGCCCTGCATTTCGTGCGGCCTCAGGCCGCCCTCGGGGATCTCCACCGGATCCCGCTCCTCACGGACCTCGTAGACCGCGCCGCCGTTGGGCAGGTGCGGCTGTTCCTCCGTGGTGGGCGGCGGCGGTTCCTTCGCCCGCACCCGCTGGCCCAGCTTGAATCCGCCGAGCAGCATGGCGACGACGACCAGCCCGACGAACAGGAACCACGCGATGTTGAGGAGGATCGCGTCCACGCTCAGGATCGTGTCCATGCTGCCCAGTTTCACTCACTTCATCCAGATCCGCGCATTTCCGCCCCGGATGCCGTACGGCATCCGGGGCGCGCACCGCCGGGGAAGGCGCGGACCCAGGCACGGACCGAAGGGCGGCTCCGGAGGCGACCCCAGAGGCCGCTCCAGGGCCACTCCGGCGGCGGATCCTGGAGTGGTCCTACGAGTTGATGGGCCCAGCGGCATCCCGCAGTGCCCCCGCCTTGCGGGCCCCCAGCACGCCCAGGATCTCGGCGCAGATCGCCAGCGCCGTCTCGGCCGGGGTGCGGGCGCCGAGGTCCAGGCCGATCGGCCCGTGCACGCGGGCCAGCTGGGCCTCGCTCACCCCCGCGGAGACCAGCCCCTCCCGCCGCCGCGCCGTCGTGCGCCTCGACCCGAGCGCCCCGATGTACGGAACCCCCGCCGCCAGCGCGGCCCGCAGCGTCGGCACGTCGAACTCCTCGTCGTGGCTCAGCATCACCACGCACGCCGCGTCCCGGCGCGCCTCGATCAGACCGGCCGCCTCCTCCCGGCCGGTGACCAGCGCGGCCTCCCAGCCCAGCAGCAGCGCCTGCCGCTCGATGATCTCGGCCAGCTCGCCGCTGCCGCCGATCAGCACGTACGGGGCCGACGGATGCGCCTCGACCAGCACCAGCCCGGACTGCCCGTACAGCGCGTCCCGCCCGGGCCGCCGGACGGCCAGCAGCTCGCCGGCCCGCCGCCCGGCGTCGTCGTGCGGTACGTCGGTGGCCCGTACGACCTCACTGGAGGCCTGGTCGGCAGCCTCGTTCAGCCGGGTCACCAACGCCACCCCGACCCCCTCGCCGAGCAGCTCCCACCACTCGGCCGGGATCGCCGAGAGCGGCTGGAGCAGCACTTCGGCCTGCCCGCCGCAGGTCAGCTTCGCCTCCACGGCCTCGGCCAGGCGCACGGACACCTCGCACACCCGCGCGGTGTCCCCGGGCCGCATGGCCCCGGCCTCGGCGATCAGCTCGGCGTCGAAGACCCCCCGGTACAGGGCGCCGACACACTCCCCCCGCGCATCGACGAGCACGGCCCCGGCCGGATCCCGCGGCCCGAACCCCTGCTCGGTCACGGGCCGGGCCAGATACCCCGCCCGCCCCTCGGCCACCCACTGCCGCGCCGTCTCCACCAGCTCACGCATCTGTGCCGCCCCATCCACTCCGAGCTCACTCCCCGCAAAGCGCCAGGTCAACGGCACTATGCGGCCTCAGAACCACCCTAAGCACGCCCCTCACCCCTACCCACCCCCCAAACCCACAGACCCCGCCCCACCTCCCTCGTACAGACCACCGGAAATCCTCCAGTCCGCACCGGCCCGGTGAATTCACGCGGCGCGACGTCCGCCCTCCCGTTGACGCTCGCGTCACCCGTTCGGGGCTGATCGGGGCTTTGGTGTCCCATCTGGGCTAAACGGCTACATACCGCATGGCATGCTCGGGCATCCCAAAACCCCTGCTCCGAAAGGTGTGTTCATGCTCCGCACCACCCCTCGAACGGCTGCCCTGACCGCCGGCGGGGTCCTCCTCGTCACGGTCACGGCGGGTTCCGCGTCAGCCGTGGGCTGGGGGAGCATCACCGTGTCCTACGACGGCAAGCCCCGCGCGACGGCGTACGGCGACTTCCGCAACGATCGACACATCAACGCGAAGAACAAGGTCATGTCGAAGGACCTAGCTGCGGACGGCAACACGGTCTACACGACGGGGAACTGGTACTTCGAGAACGGTGCCGAGGTTCACCAGCTGAACACGCCCGAGCACAACCACACGTACTACGTCACCCACTACCTGAAGCACCCACTCCAAGCCACTGCGAAATCCGTCCGAGGCGGCACCCGGGCCTGCGTGCAGCTCGGCTGGCCGATTCCCGATACCTGTTCGGCACAGGCACTCCCCACGTTCGACTACTGAGACACCGAGGACATCTCGATGATCAACCCTCCTCGGCGTGGAGACCGGACGCCGGACGAAGTCGATCCTGTCCCCGACTATGGCGATGGTGCCCCACGGCTCGATGTCCGCGGTCTCGTGGTCCGCTACCGGACCAGGACCGCCCTCGACATCCCGGAGCTCTCTTTCCACTCCGGCATCACCGCCCTCACCGGTTCCAACGGGTCGGGCAAAACGACCTTCCTCAAGGCCTGCGCACTCCTCCTGCGACCGACGTCCGGGTCGGTGTCCCTCGGCGACCAGGGACCGAACCGGCGCACGAGCCTCCGCCGTCACCGCGAGGCCGTCGGATACCTCCCCCAAGCACCCGACTTCCCAGGCCACTTCACCGTCCGGGAAGCAGTGACCTATGCGGCGTGGCTGCGCGGTGTGCCCCGAAGCCGGCGCGCGCAGGCCATCCAGCACGTGGTCGAGGACCTGAACCTCACCGACGTCGCCGACGCCTGTCTGCGCAGCCTCTCCGGAGGCAACCGCCAGCGTGCCCACATCGCCCAGGCAGTGGTCCACGAACCCGCAGTCCTCCTCCTGGACGAGCCCACGACTGGCATCGACGTGGAACACCGCATCGAGCTGCGCGCGTACCTGGCCCGCATGGGCCGCACCCGCTGCGTCGTCCTGAGCACGCACCACACGGAGGACATCGAGCTGTTGGCCGACCGGATCGTCTCACTGCGCGAGGGCCGGATCGTCTTCGACGGCACCCCCACGCAACTCATGGCTCGGGCCGACGCGGGTGCCACCACTGCGACGGCCCGCTCGGTGGAACAGGCCCTACGCAACCTGAGCGGCGGCGGTGGCTCTGCCGAGGGCGCTGAGGGCGGTGGCCGTTGAACCGCACTGTCACAGGAAGTCGCCCTGTGGAACAGCCTGTGCTCGACCGCGTCGGCGGAGGTGCCCGATGACCACCAGTGCTCCCCTTCTTCACATGCGCCGGTCGCTCGGCCGCACCGCTTTCCCCTTCTTCCTTCTCCTCGTGGTCCTCAACACCCTCCTGCGCCCGATGGCCTGGCGGTACGAGCCCATGTGGGCGGTGTATCAGTACAACTTCACCGTGATGTTGCTCGGCCCGCTGCTTGCGGGCGTGGCCGCTTGGGAAGGCCATCGACTCTCCCGAGCCGACGCCTTCCTCTCCGCTCACCACCGCCCCCTTGCGATGTTGGCGGCAGCTTGGGCGGCACTTCTCGCCTGGTCCTCCGGGGCCTTCCTCCTCGGGCTGGCCCTGGTCCTCGGACGGGTGGCCTGGGGTGGCACCCCACCCACCCTCGGCCTCCCCGAACTCCTCACCCCTCTCCCCGCGCTCGCCCTCCTCGGTCTCGCCTGCGCCGTTGGCCTCACGGCAGGCTGGCTTGCTGGTGACGGCGGCAAGGTAGCGGCTCCGGTGGCGGCGATCGTCGTGTTCCTCGCCTTCCTCCTGCTGTACGCGGGCGACCTCTCTGAGTTCGTGATGGTCGGCGGAGCCACCAGCTCGCTCGTCGGGCTGAGGCCCAAGGCCGACACCCAGACGTCCCAGGTCGCGTTCTACGTGGCCGCCACTCTCCTTGCGCTCCTCGTCGGAGCCTGGAGCGCTGCCCTCCACCGCCTACGCCCGCGACACTTCCTAGCCGCAGCAGCCACCGCCGTGCTGTGCGCATTCTCGGCAGGCCACCTCGCTTCGGCCGACCCTCTGTACCTCGAAGCCCGCCCGGGCGATGTCCGCTGCCACGGCACCCACCCCGAGATCTGTCTCGGCCGTGGTTACAGCTCGTACGAGCCCCACCTCCGCGCCGGCCTCACCCCCCTGGTGCAGGCCATGGCGCAACTGAACCTCCCCGCCCCGGCCTCATTCCGCCAGGACGCCCTGCGCAGTACGACGAACACCGGTCAGCTCTCCCCGGACACCGTCACGGGCGACCGCGAACTTCTGCTCGACATGTTCCTGGGTACCTACTACGGCTCCGACTGCACCATCGAGCCCGGCAGCGTCATGGAACGCAATCACGTCAACGCCCGGTACTGGCTCGCCGAAGCCGTAGGCGTTGCCCCGTATGAGGACCCTGCCCTGGACCGTCGACTCACCTCTGGGACCACCCCCGAGCGGATCTCCGTAGCGCGCGCCGCGTTCCAGGGCCTGGTCGCCTGTGATGGCTAGCCTCCTCTACGCCCGCCGCTGGTGCCTCGGCCGTCAGACGCTCGTGGCCGTTCTGTGCGCGCTGCTCTGGGTCGCGACCCCACTGCGCCTGTACGACGTACCGGCCCGAGACGGCGTGCAAGGCGCCCTCTGGCCGATGGTCCCAGCGCTCTACGCGGCCTTCCTGCCCTCCGTCCTCGCCACGGCGGCCGAGGTACAGGAACGCATCACCCCGACGGCGGCCCGCCTCCGGGCGACGACCACAGCAGTGGTCCTCGCCCTCGCAGCGGCCCTCGCCCTCACCGGCGCAACCAACGACCCGGCCGTCGCCTTCCGGAACACGCTCCTCCTCACCGGCCTGGCCTTCTACGGCTCCTGTCTCCTCCCGCCGGCGGCAGCCTGGATGCCCCCGGTGGCCGTTCCGATGATCATGTGGCTGATCGGAACCCAGCCCCAGGCCCACGTGGAACCCTGGTCCCTCCTCCTACTCCCGGGCACGGTTTCCTACGCGTGGATCATCACCGTGCTCATCACGACAACGGCCCTCACGACGTACCTCCTCCGCGGCCCCCGCCTCTGACCGTCCGACAGGAAGACCGTGCACCAGGCTCGTACCTCCTCGGTGAACGCGGCCGACACCGCCTCTCCACCCCGGACCAGGCTCACCCCCAGTACGACGAACCCACCCGCGGCGTCCCTGTCTATGGAGGTCATACGACGAAGCAGCGGAGGGAAAAATGCCGCTGCCTCCTGGTCCGTGAGCGGGCCTATCGACGATCCGAAGCGCCCCCTTTGCATCGGCCGAAAGTCAGGCGTCGAACCTAGTGAACCGTGTGGGCTCGCGCAGCGTTGCCAGCGCTCCGTCGAGGTTGGCCAGGCGGGCTGCCAACGTCGACTCGGCGAGCCGCACCGGCAGAGCGGCATTGAATTTCAGACCTGACAGCGCTCGAGGGTCCACGGAGGGTAGACACAAGTGCTCGGCGGCTTCGGCTGCCACCTTTCGCCATTCCTCTGCGGTGACATCCTCACGTAGGCGGAGGTAGGTCCCGGTGGGGCGCTGAAGCGGATCCGCGACAGAGGACAACGTTGCAGCCAGCGTGACGTTGGCGCGGTAGCCAGCCCAAGTCCACCAGCGCACGCTGGTGTCCTTGCCGCCGCGCACGATCACAGTCCCGTCGGCGTGAACCAGCTCAGCCCCCTCCTCCCGGGCTTGCGACAAGGCGCTCTCAGCACGTCGCGTGAGTGCGACAGGGGGCGTCGTACCGAGTACGACCTCACGGGCAGCGCGTGTCAGCTCGTACGAGCTCGCCCGCACGAGGCCCACGCCGCCCCAACGGGCGCGTCCGCCGCTTTCCACCGGTTCGACGAAGCACCGGCGCCGGGCCCAGTCGATGTAGGTCACCTGCCAGCTGCGCCCCGCCAGCAGGAGCCGCCTGGGGCCTACGACCTCCTCGGTCAGGAGTGCAGGGTCCGTCGTACCGATCTCTGTGCGGCCGGACATCACGGTGAACTCGGGAGCCGCCGTGAAGACGGCAGTGAGGTCCATGAAGTGCCGGTATCCGAACCGCTTTTCCGCCTCCGGGCCGATGAAGAGCATGCCTCCGTCCTGGTCGAGGTAGCCCTCGGAGACCAGGTGGCGCACGATCGGTTCGGCGGACGGACCGAAGGGGCCGAGTCCGCCCCACCATTCCTGCCACAGCCGGTCGCCGATGCGATGCTCCTGCAAGCACAGGGCGAGCATCTGTTGTGCGGCGATGTGCCGGGGCTCGGGGGGCGCTGTGACCGGCTCGACCCAGCCGCGGCTCCACAGGAGCAGCAGGGCGGCTGCGGACAGCAGTCCGCTTCCGTCGGTCGCGAGGAAGAGGCAGTTGCGCGAGGATCCGGGCCGACGGCCGGTACGGCCTATGCGCTGCAGGAAGGAGGCCACCGAGCCGGGGGCGTCGATCTGGATGACCCGGTCCAGGTCTCCGACGTCGATGCCGAGCTCCAGCGTACTGGTGGAGACGATCACGCAGTCGCGTGCTTCGGCGAAGGCTTCTTCGGCGCGGCGCCGCTCGTCTGCGGACAGTGACGCATGGGACAGGAAGGTGGTTACCCCTTTTGCCCGCAGGCTGGATCCGAGTTCCTCCACCTGGCGCCGGGATTCGCAGAACACGAGCCGCTTCTCGCCTCGGTGCAACGCCGCGATGACCGTTGCGGCATTGGCCAGCGACCCTACGTAGTCGAGCTGCACGTCACCGGGCGGTGGCAATGCGGGTGTCTTCTCCCGGAGATGCGGTGCAACCACCCGAGCAGTCCGTCTGCCGGACGCCGACCCCTGAAGCCAGCTCAACAGCTCCTCGGGGTTTCCCACGGTGGCCGACAGGCCGACGCGCTGGATCGGCCGCCCGACGACGCGCTCCAGCCGCTCCAGCACGGCCAGCAGGTGCCAGCCGCGGTCATCGCCGGCGAAGGCGTGCACCTCGTCGACCACGATCGCCTGGAGGCCCGAGAAGAACGCCCGATGGTCGACGTTCGCGCTGACGAGCATCCCTTCGAGCGACTCCGGGGTGGTCAGCAGGACATCCGGACGATCCCGCAGGATCCGTCGGCGTCGTGACTGGGCCACGTCTCCGTGCCAGAGGGCAGCGCTCCGTCCCAGCCACGAGGTGTAGGTCTCGAGCCGCGGCAGCAGATTGTTCAGGAGCGCTTTGAGGGGGCACACATACAGCACTGACGTGCCGGTCCAGCCCTCCAGCTCCATCCGGGACAGCAGCGGAAAGGACGCGGCCTCCGTCTTTCCGCCGGCCGTGGGCGCGAGCAGCACGGCGTCGGCGCCTTCCATGAGTGGCGCGATCGACTCCTCCTGGAGAGGCCGGAGGCCGGGCCAGCCTAGAGAGTTGACGATGTGGTGGACAAGGCCGGAGTGCAATGCATCCAGCGGGTCGTGGCCCTGTCTGCCATTGGTCACGACAGGTCCAGCTCGACATCGTCGGCGCTGGCCGCCGCGGCGTTGCGCTCCACCGGGCTCATCTCCGATGCGTTGAGGGTGAGGGCGTAGTGCTTGCGCGGGTCGAAGTCCTCGAACTGATCGATGCGGTCCAGCACATCGCCCACGAGCTTCTTGAGGAACAGCCGGGGAGCCACGCCGACCTTCCCGCCGAGCGAGCCCCCCACCGCACGGGCGAGGTCAGCCACGTATGCGTCGTCGGCGTTCGAGGCGATCCGCTCGGGCGCCGTGGAGCCGTCGGCGTACAGGTCGCGGATGGTGATCCCGAGTGAGATCAGGGATTCCAGGGTGAAGCCCGGCAGCCGGAGCTGCACGGCGCGGGGGTTGTCGAACCGGGGATCGGTGGTGAAGTCTGTGGCCAGCCGCTGGGCGAGGGGAGCCAGGCGTTGCGCGCCCTGCTGGCCGTCGTAGAAGGCGGGAGTGCCGGTGATGACGAGGTAGAGACCGGGGAAGCGTCCCGAGTGCACCTCGTCGATGAGCTGACGCAGCGCGTTGAGCGCCTTGTCGCGGGCATCGGAGCGGACCCGCTGGAGCGTTTCCACTTCGTCCAATACGAGGAACAGCCCTGCGTGGCCGGAATCGCGCAGCACGGTCAGCAGCCCTTGCAGGAAGCCGAATGCGCCGAAGTGATCGAGGTCGCCACGTACGCCGGCCGCCCGGCGGGCAGATGCGGCAACGTGCGGCTGGCCGCCCAGCCACGCCATCACGGCAGCGGCGGTGGCCTCGTCGCCCTCGTCCTGGGCCTGACGATAGCCGCGCAGTGCTGCGGCAAAGGAGGGCGCGTGCCGGGACACCTCGGCGAGCCGCGCCGTGGTGAGCCGGTTCACCGCGTCGGAGAGCGCCTCGTCGGATACACCTGCGGCGAGTGCGTCCTCCTCGAGCGCGTAGAACCACGCGTCCACGACGGGGCGCAGGGCGCTGGGCGGGAAACCAGGCGTGGCCAGCCGCTCGGTCAGCCGCCGGTACACCGTTTCCAGCTTGTGCAGGGGAGTCTCGGTCTCGGAGACCTGGATCTCGGCGACTGCGAAATTGCGCCGCTTGGCCCGCTCGCCCAGCCAGCGGGTGAAGAAGGTCTTCCCGGACCCATACTCGCCGCGCACCGCCTTGAAGACCGAGGCGCCGGAGGACACGGCCTCGAGCTCGCCGTCGAGGGCGGACTCGAACCGGTCCAGTCCGGTCGCCAGTAGGTCGAGCCCGCTCTCGGGTACGGCGCCGCGGCGCAGTGCGTCGATGACGTCCCGGCGGCGGGCGGCGCTCACAGTGGCTGGGCGGATCGGCTGGTCGGTGCTCACCTGACCAGTGTTTCATTGGGCACGAGGGTCAGGGGACGGAGCCCGCATAGTGGGTGGCGGGAGAGTGGCTGGAATCCTTCACTGTCGTCCTGAGGCAGTCCGGAATGCCGGTTGACTGTGGCGTGATCACGTTGGTGCAATTGCGAACTGCACGACTAATGCACCAGGTGGGGGAAGGCCAGCGTGTCACTCGACAGTCCTACGCTCAAGGATCTTCTGAAGAAGATCGCGTCCGGAGCCCTGCAGCTTCCGGACTTTCAGCGCGAGTGGAAATGGGAGGATGAGCGCATCAAAGCGCTCATCGCCACGGTGACGCTCGACTACCCGTTGGGTGTCGCGATGACGCTGCAGACGGGAGGTGCACCGCAATTCCGGACCCGCCCGCTCAGTGGCGCCAACGAGGATTCGGGCATGCCCGATCTGCTCCTGCTGGACGGGCAGCAGCGACTCACCTCGCTCTTCCAGGCGCTCTACCGCGATCAGCCGGTGGAGACCGTCGACGACCGCAACAAGCCGCTGAAGCGCTGGTACTACATCGACATCGCCAAGGCGATCGGTGCACCCTCGGAGCGTGACGAGGCGATCGTTTCCGTCCCGGAGGACCGCATCCTCAAGGCGGACGGCCTCGGCCGCGGCGTACTAGACCTGAGTACGACGGAGAAGGAGTGCCGGGCGGGGTACTTTCCGCTGAACGTGGTCTTCGACACGAAACGCGTCAATGCGTGGCACCGGGCGTACGTCCAGCTCGACGGCTCCAACTGGGACCACTGGTCGCAGTTCGAGGACCTCGTCCTCAATCACGTCCAGGCATTCAACGTTCCCATGATTAACCTGCCGGCCACGACCACCATGGGTGCGGTCTGCGCCGTGTTCGAGCGGGTGAACACGGGTGGTGTACCGCTGAACGTGTTCGAGCTGCTCACCGCCACCTACGCAGGCGACCAGGCTCACGTGGACGAGTTCAACGACTACTACCAACTGCCCGCGGAATGGCTGCGGATCAAGACGGACCTCGCCTCGCGCCATCCGGTGCTCGGCAACCTCGAAGCAGGCCTGGACGATGGCCTGAGCAGCAGCGACTTCCTGCAGGCGGTGGCACTGCTGCGCACCTGGGAGCGGAAGCAGGCCGGCCTGGGCTCCTCCCTCTCCTGCAAGCGACGCGACCTGCTGGAACTGCCGCTGGCCGACTTCCGGCGGCTGGCACCGCGCATTGCCGAGGCCTTCGCCTGGGTCGGCTCGTTCCTGCAGGGCCAGTGCATCGTGCGGGGCGGCGATCTGCCGTACCGCCCGCAGCTCGTGCCGCTGGCGGCCGTACGCGCCATCGTCGGCGAAAGCACGGATACCGCGGACGGCGAAGAGAAGATCGCCCAGTGGTACTGGAACGGCGTCCTGGGCGAGATGTACGGCGCGTCCATCGAGCGGCGCATGACCCGGGATGTGGAACAGCTCGTCGGGTGGATCCGACGGGAACCGGGCGTCATCCCAGACACGGTCAGGGAGGCCGCGTTCCTCAACGAGCGACTCGACACCCTCACCACGCGCAACAGCGCTGCTTACAAAGGCATTTACGCGCTCCTGATCAAGCAGGGGGCGGTGGACTGGTGTTTCACCGAAGCCCCGCTGAACGCTGACAAGATCGTGGCTCAGAGCGTCGACGTCAGGCAGATCTTCCCCAAGACGTGGGCGACCGGCCAGCACAGCAAGAAGACCAACTCCATCGTCAACAAGACGCCGTTGTCCTTCCGGGCTAGCCGCAGCATGATCGGACCGCCGGCTTCGTACCTCACTGCACTGCAGCTCGAATCCGGGCTGCGTGAGGAGTGGTTCGACGATGTCATCGCCACCCACCTGATTGACCCAGCCACCCTGCACAAAATGGACTTCGACCTGTTCTACGAGAACCGGGCGAAGCAGCTGCTGGACCTGGTCCGGCAGGCGATGGGCAAGGGGACGGTCTTCCGCGGTGGCTGGGGCGGTGAGAACTGACATGCCCAGCACCCCTTCCCAGCAGCAGCTCCGGGACCTCAAGGGCAAGGAGCTTCCGGTCCTGGATCTCCTCGCACTGTTCGGTGCCCGCCGCCGTGACCCGTCCACCGTGCTGGCTGTCGAGGCGGCGCTGAACGCGGCCGGCCTGTCGACCGTCCCGTACTTCGCGACCTGCGGCCATCACGCCGAGGTGTTCGTCCAGGCTTTGGGCACCCCGGTGACCGTGGTCCAGGACAGTGACGAGTCGGACGCCGACGCCGACCTTGAGGACACAGCGGAGGGCCTGCTGCCGCAGCGTCCTCTGAGCATCGGCGACGTACTCCCGCCCGGCGGCGGGCTGATGGCCCAGCCTCCCAGCGCTTCGCTCGAAACCGTCACGCACTTGATGCGGCACAACAACTTCTCGCAGGTGCCCATCATCGAGGGGCAGAACATTCTGCACGGAGTGGTCACCTGGAGGTCGGTGGCCAGGATGTACGAGTTCGGCCTGCCGCCGACCGTGGCTAATGCGTCCGAGCCTCCTGCCCACTGGGCTGTTGCGCAAGACAACCAGGACTTCTTCTCCCTGCTGCCGATGGTCAGTGAGCAGGGGTATGCGTTGATCCGCGGCAACGACGGAACGATTCGCGGGATCGTCACGGCCGCGGACATCACAGAGCGCTTTGCGGCGACCGCGAGGCCGTTCTTCCTGATCGGTGAGATTGAGATGCGGCTGCGTAAATGCCTCGGGAAAGCTGTCGGCCCCGATGCCATCCGCGCCATCCAGCCCAACAACCGCAAGACCGGACAGATTTCTGACCTGCAGTTCGGCGACTACGTGATCCTTCTCGATGGCCAGCAGCGGAAGGAGTCGCTCCGCCCCCAAGCCGATCAGAACTGGCTCGCACTTCAGTGGCCCTGGGAGGACCGGGTCCAGTTCGTACGAAAGCTCGATCGCGTACGCATCATCCGCAACAAGGTCGCACACTTCCACCCGCAGCCGCTGTCCGGCGAACTGCACGACGAACTGGAGAAGTTCTGCCTGCTCCTCCGCCACTACGTGCAGGACATCTGAGGCGCGTGGGGTCGCCGGATCACAGGCGACCCCACGCGCTCACCCCAGCTCGAACTGCTCCCGCAGTCGCGCGGTGCTCAGCCGCAGGGTCCGCCCGTCCGGCAGCGTCTCCAGCACCTGAACACCGTCGTAGTTGAGCAGCTGACGCAGCACCGCTGCGAAGCCCTCGACCCGGCGCGAGGCCGGCAGATTCACCCGTTGCGCCAGGGCTGTCATCGGCAGCGTGCCGCGCGCGTCGATCAGCGCCCGTACGGCCTGCTCCACCCGTACGAGATCCGGCTTGCGAGCCAGCATCTCCACCTGGGACCCGAAGATCTCGGATGCCAGCAGCGCGCTCACCAGCGCTTCGTCCGGGGAGATGGGTGCGACCCCGAACAGGGCTTCGCCGGTGGTGTCAGGCACCGGCGCCACGTCGAACAGTGAGTCGTGGCTCTTGGCCAGTTCAGCCTCTGCCTTGGTGCGCTTGGCCGGCTTCCTCGCCGCTGCCTGGGCAGGGGCGAGCATCGCCGGCAGCTGCTGTGCAGGGGCATGGGCGCCCAGATGCCACCAGGGCGGCTGCTGGTTGCCGAGTTCCCGCCAGCCCTGGGGCGGGGTCGCCCCGAACGGCAGGAACGCCAGCACCGGAATCGTGAACTCGGCCAGTGCCGCGCCGCCGTGGTATCCGGCCCGCTGAGCGCTGTAGCGTGCATCCGGATCCCAGAGTGCGACGATCTCGCCGCCCGGCTCCGGAGCCACCACCCTGGGACCGGCCAGACGCACTTCGACATCGGACACCGGCTCCCCAGGGGTGCGATGCCGCGCAGATTCCGCACCGGCAGTGTGGACCCGGACCCCGTACCGGTCGACGACGTGGCCGTGGTCGCTGGTGAGGAGCACGGCCCGGCCTTGGGTGGCCGCCTGCCGCAGCAGGACCCGCAGGGCTCCTATGTCGGAAAGCCGCCAGGCGCCGTCACCCAGTTTCTGCTCGCTCGACAGCCTGTCGTCGACCGTGTTGAGGACGACGGCCACGTGCGTGCGTTCGCTCGAAAGCGCATCGAGGAGCTCGGGCCCCAGCCACTCGCCTCCGGTGTCGGCCCGCAGGTCGTCCTTGTGGAACACCGCCGCCTTGTTGTCCCCCCAGAACCGGTGAGTCGGGAACAGCTGTTTCTCCTGGGCCTGGGCGCCTCGCATCAGCCGGGCCGCGAACAGCGAGGTCCGGGACACCGCGGTGATAGTGGGAAGAGCGGCCGCCATCGCGCGGCGCTGGGGCTCGTCGCCGGTGCCGGGCAGCGGATCGTACTCGGCCCAGTGCCGGCGCAGCTCTTCACCCAGCTCGGCAGCGATCGCGACGCTCATGCCGTCGAGTACCAGCAGCAGGACACGCTGCTTGCCCGATTTCGCCAGGGGCGCCACCACCCGCGGCAGGAACGTCTCCACGGTGAGCATCGATCCGGGGTCCCGGCCGCTCTCGGTCCACGCGGCCAGCGCGACGGCGAACTCCCGGTCGATCTCGCGCCGCGCGCTGCGTACCGACGCGCACAGTCGGTCGTACGAGGACTTCAGCACCGGATCCGGATCCCCGCCGGCCTGGACGTGTTCCAGCGCCATGTCCACCCAGCCGGTCTCCGTCACGTGACGGCTGAGTGCCGCGGGCACGGTCGGCGACGCGCTGCCCGGAGCGGTGGCCAGCCACTGCGTGAGCCGCAGCGCCATCTCCGCCCGGCCGATGCGGATCTGTTCGTCCGTACCAGGGGCCAGGTGGTGGGCGTTGAGCGTCTTCAGCGCAGCGCTCGTCTGCTTCGGGGAACCCGAGAGCAGGGCCTCGCCGACCGCCGCGAACCGTGCTTCCAGTCCGGCTCGCAGCAGCGGACTCCTGCGCTCTGCCATCTCGGCGCCGAACTGCTGGACCAGGGTTGCCGCGCGGTCGAGGACGATGCCGTGCAGCCGGCGTGCCGTTGCCGCTGATCCCTCGCTTTCCGGTGAGCCCGTACGACCGGCGATCAGCAGTCCGGAGACGAAGGCCTCGCAAGCCCGCCCGAACTTCTCGGCGAGAGAGTCGAAGGCGTCACCGCGTACCTCGAAGTCCTCGCCGAACCAGCGCTCGGCACGGCCGCGCGCCCGATAGACATCGGCGTCCGCATCCGGGTCGGCGTGCTCCCAGAGGGCCGCGCACAGGAGACCGAAGGCGACCGCGTCCGGGCCGTGTTCGGCCTTGACGAGCGCGAACAGCGCCTGTCCGGCCTCGCCTGCCTGGTCGTCGCTGCCGAGGAACCGGGTCAGGCCGTCCCGCTCGGGTTCGCGCAGTGCCAGGAAGCGCTCCGGACCGCCGGGTACGAGGGACCAGCTCAACAGGGCCGGCACGTCCAGGACGTCGTCGGCGTCGCGTGCTTCCGACTCGTCGAGGTCGGGGTCGTAGCGGCCGATGCCGAGCCGGCGGAGGGCGAGGGCGGTCAGCGCTCCGCGCCGGGACAGCATGCCGCCGGCCAGGGCGGGCCAGCCGCCGGGCGGGGTCGCGTCCAGCAGGGACTCCGCGGCCCAGTTGTCCTCGAGCAGCCGCACGTCCGTGCCCCGGGCGGCGAAGGATTCGCGGACGACGTCCCAGGTGTCGACCGCGTTGATCCGCTGCCGGTGCACTTTGGCCAGCGCGTCGGGGCCGAGCTCGGCCTCTTCGCGGTCGGTCAGTACGACGAGCACCTCGGGGCCGGTGGCTTCCGGCGCGAGGTGTCCGAGTACCAGCTCGTACACGGCGAGCGCGGAGGGTGCGATACGGATCTCAGCCTTCCGGGCGTCCCCCCAGGTCAGCTCGGACGGACCCTCCCACACGGCTGCAGCCCGCAGCAGCACCGTCCGCCGCTTGCCGGGCTTGAGGCGGCTGGCCTGGGAGGCCAGGTACTGCATGATCGTGGCGCTGTTGAGGCGTACCGCGCTGGTGGTGGTGTCGGCGGCGGGCGGGGTCACTCCACCACCCGCCAGGTGATTTCGACGGTGGCGTCGGGCTCGGAGGCGAGCAGCTCGGCCAGTTCGGCGCGCAGCTGGGCGGCGGCCTGGGCAGCCTTGGTGCGCCCGCCGCCGGAGCGGCGGGAGGCCTTTCCGGGTGCGGGGTGCGAGGTCGGGACCGGCGGATGGCTGGTCTCGGTGTTGAGGTCGATCTCATTGGGGCCGGCGGGGAACCCGATGGCGGGCTGCACCGGAGCCTGCGGCTGGCGGGCAGGAGCGGCAGCGGTCTCGCTGCGGTCGATCACGCTGACGATCGCGCGACGTGCCTCGAGCAGGGCGTCCTTGAGGTTCGAGGTGCGCTGGTCGGCCTGCGCGGCGCCGCGGAGCGTCTCGAGGACGGCCTCGCCCTGGGCTCCGTACTTGGGAGCCAGCTTCAGCATGTCCCAGGCGGCCCGGGCCAACGAGTCGGCCACGGTACCGGCCTGCTTGATCGAAGCGCCGTAGCGGCTGGGGGAAACCTGGCCGAGGTCGAAGCCGGCGAAGGCCGTGATGATCTTCTTTGCCTGGGCGGTGCCGCCCGCGGGTCCGAGCTCGAGCCCCTTCAGATGGTCGAGGAGATCGCGGGAGCGCCGGGCGATGGCGAGTCGGCCGTTCTCGTCGGTCCCGTCCAGCCCGAGCAGCACGGAGTGCTTCTCCAGCTCGGTGACGAGCGCGATGGTGTCTTCCTCGTAGCGCCGCACCTGTGCGTTGATCTGCCGGGAGAACTGGCTGACCATCCGGCCGCGCCGCAGCGTCGGCGGCTTGTCGCCGAAGATCTCCCAGTACCGCCGCCCGGCCTCTTCCCAGGTCTCCACGTCAGGCAGCGGCTGGGACCTCAGGCCGTCGACCGGCTTGATCTCCAGCGGCCCGGGGGAGGGGTCGAGCGGGGATCCGCCCCGGACCCACACCCGGTCGTCCATCTCCGCGTACGAGGCGATGACGAGGTTGGCGAGGAAGGTGTCCAGTCCCATCGGCTCGGGCCGGTCGATCCAGTCGGTCAGCTGGACGACACTCAGGTCGCCGGGACCGCCGCTGGTCTTGGCCTCCAGCGCGAAGTGCTCCACCCAGCGGGTGGACAGCCGGAAGTACGCCTCCTTCTGCTGCCCGAGGCCCAGAGGCACGCCGATGCGCCGCATCACGGTGCGGTCCTTGGCGGGGATCTCGGCCTGCCGGTCGCCTGCCTCGACAGCGGCCCGGATGTAGCCGAAGACGGTCTTCGCGTCCGACGGCTTCACGGCCGTCTTGGTGTCGTCGGGGTCGAGGTCGGGATGGGCCGGGTACTGCTGGCCCAGCAGCTTCGCGGCGATGTGCCGGGCTCCGTCGCCCAGCGTCTGCCCGATCGATACGCGCAGCTCAGGGATCTCGATCAGCGACTCGAAGTGGTCGTTGAAGGACACGTCGACGTCGGCGGAGGTCTTCTGCGCGCAGCCGTAGGCCTGCTTGAAGGCGGCCTTGACCGTCTTGGTGAGCGCTTCTCGCTGGCCTTCGAGGAGCCCCTTGGCGCGCGCCCGGTTGTCGGCGTTGAGGTGCTGGGCGTACTGGGTGTCGAATCGGCGCTGGTCGGCGAGCGCGTAGTCGATCGTGACGAGGCGCTGGAAGTCCTGGTAGCGGGCGGTCGAGAGGTGGGTGGGGATCCAGGCCACCGTCCGCGCCGGTACGCCGGGCCGTTCGCGGAGCTTCTGCATGCGGTTGGAGTCGTCGCGCGGCTGGTAGGCGCCCTCGTCGTAGGGGAGGTCGATGACGAACCGCCACAGGCCTTCCTGGCTGGGGGCGAACTCGTGATCCGGCGTCTCCGGGTCGGCGAGGTTGAGGAAAACCACCTCGGCCGTCCGGTTGGAGCCGCGCCAGATCAGCCGGAGCTCGTCGGCGCCCATCTGGTCCAGACGGTTCAGCCCGAGTTCTTCGGCGAGCAGCCGCTTGGCGAGGGCCTGGCGGTTGGACCGGTTGTTGTTGATGTTGGCGTTGGCGATGACCGAGTCGACGTCGACGCCGGCCAGCTCGAGCCGTACGCCGGGGTTGGCCTTCGTACCGGTCGCCTTGATCTCGGCGAAGCGGGCGGCCCACTCGTCGACCTTGGCCTTGATGACCCCGACCTCGGCGCCCGGGATGGGCGACACCACGGAGCCGTGGTTCAGCGCGCCGAGGCGGCGGATCGTCAGATCGCGCAGGGCGGGCACGCTGGGCGCGAGGGAGGACAGCAGCAGCGTGCAGATAAGCCGGTCATCGCCGATGAAGCCCTTGCAGCGGCTGAGGAGCTCCCGGTCGGTAACGCTCTCCGGCCGGTGGCGGTAGCGCTCGATGTCCTCTTCGGTGACGTCGTAGGTGGCGAGCAGGTGGGGACGCAGCTTGCTGCGGTACAGCTTGTCGGCCGCCTTGAACTCGGCCTTCAGGCTGTCCACGAAGGGCTTGTCTCCGCCGTCCGCGATCACGGGGTACAGGTCGCCGAGGGGGATGAGCTGGTCGAGGGTCGCGTCGTCCCGGTGATCGGCGAGGAGCTGGCCCATCAGCTTCAGACCGGTACGGGAGCGCTGAAGCGCGGAGGAGATGTGGACGAGGGTGTCCATGAAGGCTGGGGAGAAGGGGTAGGTCAGCCGGAACGAGTCCTCGTCCGCACCGGTGGTGCCCTCGTCGGAGCCGAGCAGGACGTCCCAGACCTGCGGACCGACCCGCTTGATCTTCGCGAAGGCCGCGTCGAGCTTGGCGGCCGCCTCGGCGTCCTTGGGCTTGAGGAGGCGGGCATGGGCGATCTGCGGGAGGTTGCGGTCCTCCAGCGTGATCTTGTCGAACCGGCCGGAGGCCAGGTTCAGGCTGGCCTGGATCGCGGCCTCGGCCACGCCAGAGGTCTCCTCGCCGACCAGCTCGCGCAGGTCGCGCTGGCGGGCGATGAAGGACACGATCGGGATGGCGCGGCGGGCGTCAGCTCCTTCGACGAAGTTGGTGATCTTGTCGACTTCGCGGGAGATGAACTTGTCGTCGTGGATGCGGTTGGCGAGCCAGAGGATCAGCTCGTCCATGAAGAGGATCAGGCCGTCGTAGCCGAGGGACTTCGCGTGCTCGGCGATCACGGCGAGGCCGGCGTCGAGGGAGATGAAGCCGTGCTCGTCCTCGCCGGCGTTCTGGGTGAAGCCGGGGAACCAGGTGACGCTCGCGTCGTGCACGAGCTTGGCGCGCAGTTCGGAGGGGGTGGAGGGGCTGACGAGGTTGAGGTTGTCCTCGCTGCCGTCCAGCTCCTCGGCGTCGAGGGCGGTGTTGAGTAGCTCGGGCGTCCAGGCGAAGGCGTCGCCCCAGTCATCGCCGTCGTCGGTTGTGGTCGTGCTGTCCTCGTCGGCTCCGGCCAGCCCCTTGATGAACGCCTCGTCGCCCATCCGCACCCGGTGGGAGCGGATGTCGGCGAAGAGCGAGTCGGTCCGGTAGACCTGCGGGGTGGGGGCCTCGGGGTGCAGCTTCTTCAGGTGAGTGACGTACCCGCCGAGGACACGCTGCTCCAGAGACTTCGCGCCGAGCATGTGGTACGGGACGAGCAGGAACCGCTTGCGGTCCACGCTGAGCCACTCGTGCTTGGCGAGTATCGGATCGAAGTCGGTACGGGAGAGGGCGGCCGGGTCGCGACGGAGGAGGGCGTGCAGGACCGCCATGAAGTGCGACTTACCGGAACCGAAGGAACCGTGGAGGTAGGCGGCCTTCGAGGTGTGCCCGTCGAGGGCAGCCTTGATGTATCCGAGGGCGTCGTCGAAGTTCTCGAGAAGTCGCTCGGTGACGACGTAGTCGCGCAGCGCGCGCTCGGTGCCTGCGGGAGTGACCGCCTCGGCAAGCTTCAGGACGAAGTCGGAGGTCGAGATCGACGTCTTGATGTCGATGACGTCGCGGAGCATGGGGGCCGTGGCGGCGGTCGAAGCCATGTCTGTCTCGCGTCTCCTGTTGTCCGGCGGTGCGTACGTCGTCGTCCTGGCGCGGGCGGCAGCGCACCGGATGTCACGCGTGGTGCGTGCGTGACGCCGGGGAGTGTCGGTCGACCGGTGTTGCAGCGGTGACGGCCTGCGGCCCACCCTCGATCGTAACTGGTGGGTGGTGTGACACCGGCGTCTACGGGCGGCTCAGGTGCCGAGGTGTGCCACGAAGGAGCGCCAGGCGTCGGGCGTGAACCCGATCACGGGGCCGGCGGGACGCTTGCTGTCGCGGACGGGGACGAGGTGGGGGACGTTGTCGGCGACCTGGACGCACTCGTTGTTGCCGCCGCTGAATGTGCTCGTGCGCCACCTTGCACCAGTCAGATCGGGCATGCTGCGGCGTCCGTTGATCATGTTCTGTGCTCCTTGGCCCTACGCTCGATGACGGCACGGGATTCCGTTGGGGAGAGCGCAGAGGTTCGTGCGGCATTGAAAAGCTCCTGGTAGCGGGAGACCTCGGCTTCCCGCTCCAGCCAGATGGATCCGGTCGGGTTGTCCGCCAGCACTACGTCCAGCGCCCCCTCCTCGCGGAAGCCCAGCACTACGTACGGGCCGAACATACTCGCATGGGCCCCGCGTGAGAACGGCAGCACTTGGACAGTCACGTTGGGTGCCTCGGAGGCGGCGAGCATGTGCTCCAGCTGTGCGCGCATGACGTCGCCTCCACCCACCTGCTGGAGGAGCACGCCCTCGGACAGGACGGCCCAGAGGTGCAACGGAGAGTCCCCGCTGAGGCGCTCCTGCCGGGCAAGCCGCACCTGCACGAACTGCTCGATCTCGCCGCCGGTCTGCCATTGCCGCGAGGCGACCGTAACGGCCCGGACGTAGTCGGGGGTTTGGAGGAGGCCGGGGATGAGCTGCGCCTGGAAGGTGCGGATTGATCCCGCCATGGCCTCCAGCGCGATGTAGTCGCGATATGTGTCGGCGAGAACCGGGCCGTACTGGTTCCACCAGCCTTCGCTGCGGCGCCGATTGGCCTTTCGGGCCAGCATGCCGAGCCTGGCTTGTGTCTCTGTGTCGGACACCCGATAGGCGTGCAACATCGCGGTCAGATCGGGCAGTCGCACGGCCACGCGGCCGTTCTCGATACGGCTGATCTTGCCCTTGGTGCAGTCCAGAGCCTCTGCGGCATCGGTGGTCGTCAGGCTTGCCGCTTCGCGCAAACAACGTAGTTCGTCGCCAAGTTGGCGCCCGAGGACGGTTGACGGGCTGGTGGTCGTGCTCTTCGTCGGCATGTCAACACGTCTAGCAGAGTCGCTGCCGTCAGAGGGCTCGCTTAACTCGAAAGGGCGAAGATTAAGCTGAAGTCGATCTGCAACGTTGCAGATTCGCGCGATGCCGGTCCATTCTGCTGGCCATGGCACCGGCCGTCGGGTGCCGGTGGCTCGCCGACTCTCAGGGGGTTGCACCATGGCCACACTCAATGAAGTCTCATTTCGGCTGTCCCGCCGTCCGCGCAGCGTGCCGAGAGCTCGGGCGGCGCTGCACGCAGTGATTGGAGACTGGGGGCGCAGGTCAGGAGGCCCTAGAGACCGCCGAGCTCGTTCTCTCGGAACTACTGACCAACGCGCTACGTGTGCGGGTGCCGAGTGACCGGCAGGTGGGTGTGCGGATCGCGCACTCGACGGCCGACGGCTTGCTCCGGCTGGAGGTCAGCGATGCGGGGGAAGGGCGGCCCGAGCTGCGATCGCCGGAGCCGGACGACACGGGAGGTCGTGGCTTGCTGATCGTGGACGCGCTGGCGCATTGCTGGGGCGTCAGTCCCCGCGCGGGAGGCATCGGGAAGACGATCTGGGCGGAGCTGAAGGCGCCGGACCTTCGAGCCGGACCGGAAACGACGGAAATGGCGGCGGTCACAGTCCGGACGGGTCAGTTGGTGCGGGTGTGGGGCGAGTGGCACACGGTGCGAAGTGTGCGGGCGGAGCGATACGTAACGGGCGGACTGGGTCTCGACGAGGGCCCACCGCTCCGGGTGCCCGCCGCAGAACCGCTGGAGGTGCGGTGCCACGGTGTGTCCTCCCCACGAAGTGGTGGGGAGGACACACCGGATTGATCAGCCCTTGGCCTTCTTCCGAGCCCCGCGCACGGCGGCCGGGGGCCGCCACGCGCGGAGGTCGTCGTCGGTCAGCCCGTGCTCGCCCTGCTTGGCCGAGCGGTAGCCCTCGAAGAAGGCTGCGGGCGAGCCACCGTAGAGGCCGTCGAACTCGTCGTGCCACTGGGTGAGCCAGGGCTGGAGCTCGAGGAGGCCGGCGAGGAGCGGGGTGAGTTCCTCGGCGGACAGCTCGTCGTGGTTGGTGAAGTACGTCGACAGTGCCTGGGCCTGTTCCCGGTGATCCCAGCCGGCCCAGCCGAAGAGGGTAGGCGTGCCGGAAATCGCGCCGGTCGCGTAGGAGATGAAGCGCTCCTTGGGCACGTCGAGCTTGCCGCGGGCCTTCCAGTAGGAAGCCTTGAGGAAGTCGGCCGAGGCGTACTTCGGAGGCACCGGGATCGAGTCCCGGATCTTCCGCTTCTCGGACTCCTCTGTGGCGGCGTCCTCCTGTCGCTGGAGGTCCCAGACGTGCTCCCAGTCCGCGCGCTTCTTGAGGGCGGCGGGCCTGTAGCGCAGGGCGGCGAGGAAGGGGACATGCTCGTCAGCGAGGAGATCGGAGACGACGGCTGAGAGCTCCTTGCGGGGAGCGTAGATCTCGGCAACCGATACGAAGTCCTCGTCGCGGGAGAGTACGTCGGTGAGCTGGTGCAGGGCGACGATGGCTGGCTGACCGTTCTCGTCGAACCAATGGTCCCGGTTCTCGATGCGGTCGAGCAGCCAGGATTTCAGGGCGCGCTCCTGGAGAACGTCCCAGCCCTCGGTTGCCCATCGGCGCTTGTACTCGGGCCGCTCGACCATGCCTATGGCGCGGCTGGTCTCGATGATGTCAATGCGCTTCTGGACGACGGCCTTGTAGGAGTCCGGCCAGTGGGTGGGGATCTTGGTGATGGGAGTCGACCCGTGCCGCTTGAACCACTCACCGGAAGCCTCGCCAGCCTCAACCCGTCGCGCAAGCACGATCTCAAACGCCCGCTCCCCAAGTGCCAGTTCGGGGACATCTGACTCGGGCGCGCGCAGATCCTCGGAGTGCAGGTTGTAGAGCGAGTAGACCTGCCAGTCCAATTCCTCTTGCAGCGCGATCATCGTGGCGCGAGTCGACTCCCACTCGGTGCGCGCTTGCCGGAGGGTCGCAGGGTCTGTTGGAGCAGAAGCGGGAAGGCCGCTGCTGGCAATTTGCTGCGCGAGGGCGTCAAGGGTTGCTGCTATGGCCGTGGGGTAAGCGGCAGGAAGGGGAAAGCCCTCGAGCTTGGTGCCAGTGAACTCGTAGCGGTCTGACCACGGATGGATACTGACGCGTGCACCATCGCCGCCCACAGGGTCGCCACCCTTGGGATAGCTCACCATCTTGAGCCAGAAGCAGGCGGTGGAACTATTGAGGAGCCCAAGGAGGCGGATGTGATTCTCCTCGGTTGCGCCAGAATGCAGCCTGATCACCGGGGCGGTACTACCGAACAGTCGTGCCTCGCGGTCGAGTGCGAAGTGATTGTGCGTTGCTACGAAAGGAAAAGTGATGCCGATGCGTGTCGTCAGCTTCTTGGGATAGCACTCGAGATGCGCGTACCAGGGGCGGCCGTGCGCTGTGATCGTCTTCCCGAAAAGCTTTCGCCCTCTGAGTATGGTGCGAGCCATCCACAGGTGTCGCGAGACTAGCCGGGACGTTTCTGGCAGCGGGCTGTTATTAGAGCTGTCGGTGTAGGGATTGCAGAGGGTAACGGTATCTGTAATTTCGAAATCCCGAACACTCGTCCCAGTGACCAGCTCGCGTACGTTGTCGAGAAGCGACAGGCGTGCGGCCGTAGAGGTATCGGGCAGGAAGAACACATCGTCAGCCCCTGATTTCGTGGTACGTCCAATACTGTCCGTCTTGTGGGCCAGTCGGAGGGGCGTGGCCGCATTGAGCCTTTCGGTCATCTCGAGTCCGCCGTCGCTCAAGATCCACGGCTGCTTTCCGAAATATCGAGAGCGCTCGAGATCGTCTACTGACACCCATTTACTCGTTGAGCCGGGTTTGTCGATCTGCTCCAAGATGGCATTCCAGACAAATCCGGTGGCGCCTTCTTTGGGTGCGGCGGGCTCTCCCTGGATGCTCCGAACGGCCCGGATCGTCCCCTCTCGCTCGCGCCCAAATCGCCGTCGACCCACCAAAATCACCGTCGGCGTGCCGTGTCCTGGAATGTACGCTCCAGAAGTGTCAATCACCTCTGCAAGTTCAACCTTATGTGCGAAGTACTCTTCGATGAGTTTCGTCCCGAATTCACGCTTCGCGAAAGAATTCGAAGTAATTTGGCCGACCATCCCATAGCCGCGACCGTGTGAATCCCCTGCCTTGCCTAGTTGGAAAAATCGCTCAGCGAAGGGGATCGAGAGGGCGTATGTTCCCGTGCACGACTTGTACAGTTCTCGATACAGTTTGTTGAGATTGACATCGTCGACTTGGATGTACGGCGGGTTTCCCACGACCACGTCATACCGGCCCTGATCCAGGATCCCCTTGTGCTCGTGCACGTCCTCCGTGGCGTAAGAGAACTCGGCCAGCTCATCCCGCTGCTCAGCGACGAGCTCCAGCTCGCCCTGCCCAGTCCCACCGCGCAAGCCGAACTCAAGCTGCCGGGCCTTGATCAGCGAGTCGCCCACCGCCAGGTGCACCGGCCAGTCGTAGCGGCCCGCCTCCGCCAGCGTGCGGATGTTTGCCGCCGCCATCGCTGCCATCAGCAGTCGGAACCGGGCGATGGCCACGGCGAACGGGTTGACGTCTACGCCGTGCACCGCGTTCAGCGAGGTCCGGACGCGCTCGTGCAGCTCCATGCCCGGCTGTTTCTCCGCCAGCAGCCGCACCATCCGTCGGAACGCGCCCAGGACAAAGTGGCCCGACCCGCACGTGGGGTCGATCATCTTCAGCTCGCCGACACGGCCGCCCATCTCCCGTACCACCGGGTCCATCGTCCGGTCGAGGATGAACTCCTCCACGAACTCCGGCGTCTGCAGCAGCGCATAGGTCTTCCGCGCCGCCTCCGACAGGTCCTGGTACAGGTCGCCCAGGAACCGGGTGTCCCAGCCCTCCGTGCCGTCCTCGTTCAAGGGGTCGGTGAAGTCATGCACCAGCACATCCGCGTCGTCGCGCTCGCGCCAGAACTCCACCAGTTTCCGCGCACCGTCATGCGACAGCGGGATCTGGTACAGAGGGTTCCGGCGCGGGTTGAACAGCAGCTTGCCGGCTTCGCCCGACCCCAGCTCCGCGAAGGCACGCTCCAGCCACCCACGGAACGTCGGGTTCGGGGTCTCCTCGACGTACTGCGCGTACCGAGCCTCCGCCAGGTCGCGCCGCTCCGGCTCCGCACCCGTCAGGTACGGGTCCGGGATGAGCCGGTTGTCCTCGCAGAAGCGGACGAACACCGTGCCCAGCACCCACGCCACCGCGACCTGCGTGACCCGCTCGTCCAGCCAGGCGTTCCAGGTCGCCGCCGTGCGCCCCAGCTCCCGCGCGCGGTCGTACTCGGCGCGCAGCCGCCCCGCACCCGACTGGGCCAGCCGGACTCGGTCCGCCTGGTCCTCCTGCATCTCCGCGGCGCGGGAGTCCACCCAGACCGGCCACTCCGGCGTACCGCCCGCATCGGCCTTCGCCGCCTTCGCGTACTCAGCCTTCAGCGGCCTCAGGATGGCCTCGCCGTCCTTCACCTGCTCGGCGAGGTCCGCCTCGACCGCCTTGACCTGCTTGATCAGGTCAGCCAACAACGCCTTGCGGTCGATCACTGCGCCACATCCCCTTCACCAGCACCAACAGCATCAACAGAAACTCGCGCCCCGGACCTGTGCAGGTTGTCCACCCACGCATCCGGCAGCGAAATCCACTCACCCAGCCCGGCCTGATACGGCACGGACGTCGTCCCCAGCCGCGGCGCCCGTGCGGGGTCGCCCTGCGGGCACAGCAGCCACAGACCGCGCCCGCCGCCCCGGGCTCGCTCCGCCAGCCGGTCCAGCACGCTCATCGCGTCGTACCGGGCCAGGGCACCCGCATCCGTCAGTAGCAGCGGGAGCCGCACATCGGCCGCCAGCCGCTCCGCCAGCCGCGGCTCGACCGCACCCCACGCCGTACGCGCGTACTCCGCGAACTTCAGCGCGGCCTTCGAACCCGGCTCCGCCGCATCCGCCCGCAGGATCGTCTCCCACGAAGGCTTCGGACGCGGATCCACCAGCTTGTGCAGGGCGTCCAGGAACAACTCGGTCACCGACACCGGCTGCGCCCCGAAACGCTCCGCGACCAGCGACCGCACCGCATCCTGCGTACGGCTCATCCGGACCGTCAACACCCGGAAGCCGTCCCGCTGCGCCGACGACAGGAGCCGCTCCTCCGACGTGAACGCCTCCGCGAGCTGCGGGTCGTCTGCGTACTTGTGCGCCGAGAGCACCGCCGTCGGCTGCCGCTGGTTGCCCAGCGAGATGAACGTTGAGGCGTCCTGGCGCTTCCGCGGCAAGTACCGCACGGTCCGGGTGCCGGCCCGGGTGGAGAGCTCCAGGTCGAAGCCGGCATCCCGCAGCGCCTTCGTCAGCGGGCCGGCCGTCGGCAGAGAGTGGCCGCCCTTCGCGTCCAGCAGCTCCGGGAACCGGGCCCGTACCCGCTCGTGGATCTCGTCCCCGGTCAGACCGGGCTGACGCTCCCACGGAACCCCCGGGATCAGTCGGACCAGGCCCGCCTGCGTCAGACGCAGCGCCCGCACCAGCGGGAGCTGCCGCGGGTAGAGCTCCAGCCGCGGCGTCGCCGCCGCATCGGCCGAGGCCGCCGCCGCCAGCTCCACCGTACGGCGGTCGTCCCACTCCACCAGCCCGCTCGGCAGCGGTACGTCGCCCAGCGCGCCCAGCACCGTGGCCGCGGTCGGCAGCGTGTCCAGCTTTGCAAGACGGTCGGCCTGCTTGCCCAGCCGCTGGGCGTAGTCCAGCAGGCCGGGGGCCGACGGGGTCTCCGGGTCGTCCTCGTCCATGACCTCCAGGGCCAGCAGGCCGCCGCGCATGCCCTCGTCCGTCGCGTCCCGGTTGGGGGAGTTGCGGAAGTGGCTCTCGTCCGGGATGAGCTGCTCGACCTCGACGACGGCACGCACCGCCGCCAGGCCCATGGCCCGGCGCAGCTTGCGCTCCTGGAACTCGGTGCCACGCCGCACGGCCAGCGCGTCCGCGATCTCGGCGGTCGAGGCGATCCGGCCTCGCTCGCCCAGCAGCTCCAGGATCTCGCCGCGCAGCGCCTGCACCGCAGGATGGCGCTTCCACCGGCCGCGCTGGACCTTCAGCATCTGCGGGATGCGGCCCGCCGAGAGATGCAGGGCCTCCGCGACGTCCTTCTGCTTGGGCCAGACCCCGATCTCGGGCATGGCGCCCCGCTCGTCCGGCAGTCGCAGCAGGAGGCGCACCATGTCGCACTCGTTGCGGTTCGAACCGTCCTTCTTCAGCTCCGGCACGAAGAGGGTGGCGAGCGTGTCGAGACTGACCGTTCGCAGGGCACGCGCGGTGAGCTCGTTCGCCGCCCCGCCCTCGGCAGCAGCCACGGCGACGGCGGCCTCCGCGGCCGACAGCTCCTCCTTCGCGGCCTTCCGGCCCTCAGGCGTGAGCGGCGCGGCCGGCTGGGCGGTCAGCTTCTGCCGCCATTGCTTGATGCGGCCGAGAACTTCCTTACGGGTCTTCGCGCCGAGGCCCGGTGCGTTGACCAGGGTCCGCTGGCTGTAGTCGAGCAGCTCGCCGACCGTGTTCACCTGCAGGCTGTACACGAAGGACTCGGCGGCCGGGCTCAGCCCGGCACCGGAGATCAACGTGTCGCGGTCCGCCTGGGCGGCGCGGCGTTCGCGCTGCTCCTCAGCCGTCTCGTCCTCGGCCTCGGCGATCGCGGCATCGGCGGAGGCGCCCGCCCCGGAGGGCTCGTGCCGCGACCGCTTGGTGGAGGGCTTCGCCTCGTCCATCGCCAGGAAGATCTTCTTCCAGGCGTCCCGCATCGGCTTGAGGTCGGCGAAGCGCTCCGCCGCATCCCGGTGCAGGGCCTTGCGGAAGAAGGCCACCAGTCCGTCCTTGACCGCCGGGTCGAAGGCGTCCGCAGCGATCGTCGGGTACGGCTCCTCCTTCGCGTCGGTCTGCCGGGCCACGACCTTGCCGCCGCCCCACACGGGCAGCTCGCGGGAGGCCATCTCGTGCAGGGTGACGGCCACTGCGTACCGCTCCGCGTGCGCGTCGTAGACCGAGCGGTCGGTGAGCGTGCCGATGAATGGGTCCAGGTAGCCGTCCGTACCCGCTTCGGTCTCCTTCACCGGGTACCCGGCGAGGGAGAAGTCGATCAGTACGAGCTCACGCGTGCGGTTGGGACGGATCCGGATCGCGATGTTGTCCGGCTTGATGTCACGGTGCCAGACGCCCTCGCCCTCGAGGAAGTCGACCGCACCGAACAGGTAGTCGCCGTACGCCTCGAGCTGGTCGACCGACAGCCGGCCGAATTCGCGCAGCTGGCGGGCGACCGTCTCCTCGCGGCGGCGGTTCTTGGACGCGCCGGGCTCTGCCGGGTCGCTTCCGACCTCGCGCTCGTCACCGACGTACTCCATGACGAGGACCGTCCGGCCGCCGATCTCCTGCGGCTCCGGGTCGATCAGCCGGATGACCCGGGAATCGGGGCGCAGGCTCGACATGACCTCGGCCTCGCGCCGCAGCACCGCGTTGCTGCGCTCGGACACGGCGACCTTGAGCACGGCGAGGGTCTTGGCGAAACGCACGTCCGGGCCTGCAGTGAGGTCGTGTACGAGGAAAGCGCGGCTCGTGGAACCGGTACCGAGGCGCCGGTGGACCCTCCAGCGCCCGGCCAGGACATCGCCGGCCACGGCCTCCAGCGGGTCCTTGTCCGGTTCCGGCGCAGCTATCGGGCGGACGACCGGCTGGGCGCTCGGCGAGGGCTCGGTAAGGGACTCCTCGACGACTTCCAGCATCTCCAGGAAGTCGTCCACGGACGGCAGCCGGACGCTGGCCTTGTAAGCGGTCGCCGCCTGCACGAGCTCGTCGATGTACTCCGAGAGTCCGTCGGCCACCGCGCTGGGGCGCAGACCCTCGCCCGCTTCGAAGCGGGCCATCAGCTCGGCCTGGCTGGCAGCCGGCGCCTTACCGGTGGCCAGTAGGTACGTGAGGACGCCGAGGCCGTACACGTCGAGTGCGACGGGATCGGCCTTGGGGGCGGTCAGCTCGGGCGCCAGATAGGGGTCGGCGCCCTCGGCGATGTGCCCGCCGGCCAGGGAGAACGTCGTAGGGGCGAACCGCTCGCCGCCGCCGGCGCTGCCGCTCTGCTCGGAGCTGCGCTGCACCGCGACCTGCCAGTCCGAGATCTGCAGGTGCGGGGTGAGCCAGCCGGACTCCTCGGCGTCCTTGCGCGGTGCCCGGCCGCCTGGCATCACGTGGATCGCGCGGGCGGCGAGAGTGCGGTGGTAGAGCTTGCGGCCGTGCGCCGAGCGCAGGGTCTCGGCGAGCTGGCGGACGAGGGCCATACGGGTCAGTACGTCCAGCCGGTCGCCGTACTGGATGAGGTACTCGTCCAGGCGGAGGGTGCGCGGGTCGTAGTCGAAGATCAGCGCGGGCCCGGCCGAGTGACCGGTGGGGTCGTACTGCTTGAGCTGGACGACCCCAGGGTGACGGAAGCGGCGCAGGACGGCAGCCTCGCGCCGGGCCGCCCGCTCGACGGAGGCGCGGAGCTCGGAGCCAGCCCCGCGTTCGCGCAGGTATACCCGGATGCGGGCCGCCTCGGGCAGGTCGGTGTGCCGGGCCAGGTAGTCGGCCCAGGTGGGACCCGAGTCGAAGGATTTCCTGTTCAGCAGGTACGGGCCGACCTTGAACTCAGCATCGCTGCGAGCGATGCCGATGCGCTCGAGGGCGGTCGCGATCTCGCGCGACTTGGGGGCGTCGATGCGACGGCGTTCCTCCGTCGGAGGCTTTTCCAGCATCGTGATGAGCTGGGACACGGTGTGCACGCCGTGCTGATCGTGGGCGGGCAGGCGGTTGCGTAGGGAGGAGTCGGTGAAGCAGACCGCTTCTGACACCCACACCCGGTCGACCTGGGGCCTGAGTAGTCCGGCGAGCTCTTTGGCCTTTTTGTTGGCCAGGTGCAGGGGGTTGCTGTGGGCGAGCTGCCGTCCGCCAGGCTGGGTCTGCAGCCAGGTGCCGTTGCGGGACTCGACCGAGCCGTGCCAGTCCTTGAGCTCGATCAGGTAGACGCCGCCGGGGGCGACGACGAGGAGATCCACTTCGCGGACGTGCCCGCTGGCGGCGGTGAAGGTGAAGTTCGACCAGGCGCGCCAAGGATCATGGTCCCGGAGCTGCCCACGAATGGCCTCCAGGCCCCGTCGCTCATGCGGAAACTCGGATTCGGTGACCGTTACCCACCGGCCGTCCCGCATATGTGATCCCTCTTTGTGCCGGTTTTGATGATTTTGTCGCTGTTCGGGGGAGTAAGCCTTGGCTCAAATCGTAACGGGTGTGGTCCCGGAAGGGGTCCTGTCGATGAGAATCGATCAGGGCCGCCGCGCGTGTCAGACCTACCAAATAGTCTGATCATCATGATGGTTCGTGGGGTGGGACAGTCCGAAGGTGAAGCTGCCGAGGAGGGCGGGGTGCAGTGGCTCCTGCAGCCACGCGGCACGCCGAGGGTGCGGGGGCCGCAACACTTTCGGCACTCGGTCCAGAACGGCATTCAGCTGTCGGATTACGAGGACGTTCTCGGGGAGAACGCGGCTGAACTCCACCGGATCTTTCCCGACGGTGTGGCCCGACTATGGGGCGCGACGCCGCCGAAGGCCGCCAACAACGAGAAGGCGAAAGCCCTCCGCGGCCGCAGGGTTGGTGATGAAGTCCTGTTCTACGCAGAGAAGAGCTTCATCGCCAGGGCCACCGTCCGGGGGATCTTCCGGAATCGAGCCCTGGCGCGGAAGGTCTGGGGGGAGAACGACGACGAGGCCACCTGGGAGCACATCGTCGCCCTGGGCGATGTGCTCGAGTTCAGGTCGGACGCCATGCCGCTTCTGGCCGAGGTGGGTACGCCGACCAAGCTGTGGAGCCTCATGCTGGTCTCGGCATCCGATCGACTCCGCCTGCTCGACCGAGTCGAGATTCCACCCGTGCGGGAGCCGGAAGCCGTCATGCTGCCCACTCCCAGGTTGCCCAGGCTGGGCCGTCGGGAGCTACTGCGAGCACTCCGCACATTGCGCACCTCCACCCAGCCGCAGGGCCCTTCCCGGCACAAGCCCCTGGCGCTGCTCTGGGCCATCGGTCGGGTGGCTGCCAAGGAGGACCGGCTTGCGCCCTGGGAGCTCTTCGAGCGGGAGGTTGGGCCTCTCCTGGGCGAGTTCGGACGTCCCGGCTCCCGGGCCACTCCCCACTACCCCTTCTGCCATCTGCGCAGCAGTGGGGTGTGGGAGGTGGAGGGTGTTGCGGACGGTATGGATGTCGGCCCAGGGGCTCTGCGGGAGGCCGGGGCCAAGGCCGGATTCGTGGCCGAGGCTGCGCGGCTGCTGCGCGGACCCCGGATGCGTGCCGAGGCGATCAACGTGCTGCACGCCACCTACTTCGGTGATGTGGACCGCGCCCGCCTCCTCGCCCGCGCCGGACTCGGTGGATATCTGAGCGCGAGCGGCGCCACGGGCGAAGAAGAGGCCGACGCAGGCTCGGCGGGACCGGTGAACCGCCGTCCGACCAGCGGGACGCGCCCGGAGCGGGACCAGGAGCTGGTCCGGAGGGTCAAGGCCATGCACGGTGCCATCTGCCAGGTTTGTTCCGAGCCGCTGGAGGTCCTGGCCGGCTATCACAGCGAAGCCGCGCACATCCAAGGGATCGGCGCTCCGCACGACGGCCCCGACAGGCTGGCGAACCTGCTGTGCTTGTGTCCCAATCACCACGCCCAGTTCGACAGGCTGGCCATCTACATCGACGTCGACTGGACCGTGAAGCGCACCCGGGACGGAAAGGCCCTGTTCGACCTACGGCGTCATCCCCAGCACGCGATAGGCGAGGAGTACGTCGAATACCACCGGTTGCTGGCCCAACAGGGTCTGTAGCGATTCGGCATCGGATGTCTGGAGGCGCCGCGCGCGGGCCGCAGTCTCCACCAAGATCGATCCCGGACGATGTTGCGCAGTTCAGACCATGATCAGGAGCGCCACGTATGGCGGGTACCCGGCGTCGCGCGATCATCGCGCGTGAGCAGGAGAACGTAAACCTCGCATACAGCAGTCTCGAGGCGCGCCGGGCCGCGGATGTTGCCGACGACGTCACGTACCGCGTGCAGAACGAAATGCCGGCACCGGGTTCGGCGCGTGCCGGTGCCGGACTCGGCTCCGACGACGAGCCGTTGGTGATCATGCGGGTGAGCACTCGGACGGGCGACTCGTTTCTAGTCGGACGCCAGGCGGTGTGGAGCGACGTGCGCGATCTGGTCGTCCTCTCTTCCGCGACGCAGAAGGTCGTCGACTGGCGGCTGGCGACCGAGGACGATCCTGGTGAACTGCTCCTACGCCGGAAACTACAGTTCAAGCCCCGCAAACCGGACGAAGTGACGGGATGCTTCGACGAGCTGCGGCTCCGGCAGTACGACGAAGGACTCGACCAAGGGATGGTGGTGGAGAATCCCACCGCCATCGCGGAGGCAACGCCGGATGCAGCCGGCGAGGAGTCGGCGGAGTCGAAAGCCACCTCAGAGGGTTCGGTAGAAGGTGTGACGCCCTCGCTCGAGTCCCTGCTGCTGGATGATCTGGACCTGCCCCGCGACGGAACGCTGCGCGACATCGTCGAGACGGTGCAACGGGAGCAGCTGCTGCTGGTGGCACACCGACGATCAGGCGCCCTCGTCATCCAAGGCGGCCCCGGCACTGGCAAGACGGCGGTCGGCCTCTACCGGGTCATGTGGCTCCTCGACAATAAGCATTGCGCGGCGGACCAAGTTCTCGTCGTCGGCCCGCATCAGGGATTTCTTGACTACGCCGGTCGGGTATTGCCCGCCCTCGGGGGTGGGGACGTGACGACCATCACGCTCCAGCGACTCCTCAACGGCGACCGCAGAGTGGCTCCGACGACGAGCCACTCACCCGAGGCGCGGTTCGTGAAGGCCGACGACCGGATGGCAGATGTCCTTCGGCGTGCAGTAGAAGCCAATTGTCGGCCCACCCGGTCACGGGTGGCCGGTCTGCTGGCGGACGGTGATGAGCCAGAAGCGGTATTCCGCTTCATGTGCAAGGGCCGCATGCATCAGGCCGACGCCGACACGCTGCTCGATGTTGCCCGTGAAGCACTCTACGAGTCGGCTCCTTTCAATGTCCGCCAGGGCCGGTTTCGCCTCAGGGTCGCAGGCAAGCTCTTGCTCTCCGTCCCTGGAGCGACGCCCCAGGACATCCTGGCGAGCAAGGAGGTGGCCGCATTCATCCAACGGGTGTGGCCGAGGCTCAATACGACTGATGTCTACGAGCGTCTCCTCGACAGCCCGAAGCTGCTCGAAGCGGCCGGCCCGCTGCTGACCGCGGAGGAGGGATCTGCCCTTCGCCGGCCGAGGGCCGCAAAGGCGGAGTGGGACACCGTCGACCTCGTCTGCCTGGACGAACTGGACTGGCTGCTCAACGGCGCGGGCGACCGACGTACGTACGCGCACATCGTGGTCGACGAGGCTCAGGACCTCACGCCGATGGAGGCCCGCGCGCTGGCCCGCCGATGCCCCACTGGCTCCATGACCATCCTCGGTGACCTGGCACAGGCTGCCGGGCCGCACGAGTACCTGTCATGGCGCGAGCTCGCGGCGCTGCTGACCGCCGGGGCGCCGTGGACGGTGGAGGTACTCCATGTGGGGTTCAGGTTGCCACCGGAAGTCGCTGAATTCGTAGAGCCGTTGGCTCGGGCAGCGGCTCCTCGCGTCCCGGCGGCACTGTCCGTCCGCCCGACGCGAGGGAAATCCGTACAGGTGCGGAGCGTTGACGCCCGTGACGAGCTGGCGGAGGCCGTCGCCCGATCTGTGGCCGCGACCGTCACCGTGCAGGACGGTCGCTCGACAGCCGTCATCGCGCCCGCCGACAGCGGGCTTCTGAGGAGCATCGGGGCGGAGCTCATCAAGACGGGGGTGACAGCAGACGTTCCGCTCCTGGAACCGCATGAGGCGAAGGGAATCGAATTCGATCACGTGGTGGTCGTGGAGCCGGCCGCGATAGCCGGCCGCACCCGCTCGGGAATGCGTAGCCTGTACGTCGCGCTCACACGCTGCACCCAATCGCTGAGCGTTGTCCATCACGAGCCCCTGCCCGTACCCATCGGCCCTTGCAAGAGCCCCGTGCCTCGCCCAGCCGTGGTTCCCAGCCCCGGGGATGTGCCTTCTTCCATGATTCCCACGCAGTCCGTCCGTCCCGTGGCCGAGGCGGCCTCCGACCTGGACGACTTCCTCCGTACCGCGGTCGAGACCGACAGGAAGCAGCCTGTTCACGAGCGGCTGCGCCACAAGCTTCTCGCCCAGCTCTGGGAAGTCGGGGAACCCGAGCAGGGGAGTACGGCCGACGTCATGCGAACCGATGGCGGCAGCACGCAACTGTTCGAGGTGCTCCACGTCGAGCACGCGACCTACGCGGACCTCCGAGATGCGGCGGCCCGCACGGCCGAGATCCGCTTCACACTCGACCGTGTGGTGGATCGCAGCTTTCTGGTCTGCGCTGCCCCACCGGTCGAGCCCTGGGCGGTCGCAGCAGTGGAGGGTGCCTTCGGCGTGTCGGTGCTGTGGTGGGAGAGCGGGGCATGGCACGGACGTGATGCGGCGGTCATCGCCCCGGCAGGCGACTAGACCGAATGCCTTACCTCTGAGTCCCGGAGGTCCGTATGCTCAGGATCTCCGCGCAGACGGCCGTGACCGTCTCCGTTGGGGTCCGGGGCTCCGAGGTCGATGGGGCCGTGGATCCGACCCGGCTGCTCCGCGCTGGCGCCGACCGGCAGCGGCGCTTCGAGCCGGCGCACATGGGTTTTGCGGGACCCGAACGCACCGCCGTACGGGATGCCCAGGTCAAGGGCGGTGCCCAGCGACGGCTGGCCGAATCCGAGGGCCTGGCGCGGCCGGACCCTACTCTCCCGTCCGCTGGGTGGGGTAAGGCTGTGGCTGCACAGGTCCCGGCCCAGCGTCGGCAAGCAGTGGATCGATTCGTGCGAGAGCCACGACGGTCGCGTGCCGAGGACAGGCCTGCCGAGGAGGTCCGCCAGGTGCCGAATCCGCCTCAGCTGATTGCGGTGCTCCGGGATCACGCCGATGCCTTCGGGTCCACTAACGCTGCAGGCGGCTTAACGCTGGCGTAGATCAGACCGAGGTAGCCGTGTGGAGGTCCTCTTGGGTCGGCACGCCCAAGCGTTTGGACGGCTGGCAGGAGGTCGGCAACCGTCGTATCGCGGAGTGGCCCCGCGAGGACGGGTGGGTGCGGAGCGAGCCGCTGTGGTCCGAGCCGCCTGCGCGAATCCTGGGGGGCTTTCTCATTTCCGCGGTTGACAGTTGACCTGCGCAGTTCTGGCGACGTCTGGGCCGCGAATAGGCCGCAGAGGCTGTCATATGGCTGCACAGCACGGCAGTTGGCTGCGCATACGCGAAGACCCCGTCTCAGCGAAGGCGCTGATGGCGGGGTCTTTGGGCACTTCCTGCGAAGTGCCCCCGGCAGGATTCGAACCTGCGCACACGGCTCCGGAGGCCGTTGCTCTATCCCCTGAGCTACGGGGGCGCGTCGTTTGTGTTGCGGCGACGGGTTGAACACTACCAGCTTCCGTGGGGTGATCAGGAACGGGTTTGCGGGGGAGGAGGGAGTGGGTCGCCCGCAGGGGGTGGAAGTGGCAAAAACCCGGACGCGGGGGCCCGGCTCGACCTACTCTCGAGTTGTGCCAGGCGTCTCAGGCCGGGTGCTTGTTGTCGACGACAACAAGGTCATCCGGCAGCTGATCAAGGTCAATCTCGAGCTGGAGGGCTTCGAGGTCGTGACCGCGAACGATGGTGCCGAGTGTCTGGACGTCGTGCACCGCGTCTGTCCCGATGTGATCACCCTTGATGTGGTCATGCCGCGGTTGGACGGGTTCGGTGCGGCCGCGCAGTTGCGGGCCGATCCGCGGACCAGGGACGTTCCCGTGGCCATCGTCAGTGCCTGCACCCAGCAGGAGGTGGAGGCCGGGATCGAGGCCGGGGTGGACGCCTTCCTCGCGAAGCCCTTCGAGCCCGCCGAGCTGGTGCGCATCGTGCGGCGGCTGGTCGAGCGCAAGGACCGGCGCGACGGGAGGAAGGGGACCCCCGCCGGGAGGGGGAGGGGGTAGATGCGTTCGCATTCTTCGTGGCTGTCGGCCTCCCGTTCTGTCGCCCTCCGTCGTGGGCGCTCTGTTCACATGGCGAAACCCTTCGTGGGATGACGGGACGTCTCCCCTAGGCTGGTCCCGTGACCCCCGCAGACCTCTCCCCTTGCGTCGTACGCGCCGTGCGCTGTGCCGTCGCCGACGGGGAGCTGCAGGAGGGCGGGGCGGAAGGGGTCGTGCCGCAGCGGGTCGTCGTCGAGCGGACGCGGCCCGGTGGGGTGGGCGACTACGCCACCCCCGTCGCCTTCCAGATCGCCAGGGCAGCCGGCCGCCCGCCCCGTGACGTGGCGGACGTACTGGCCCGCCGGCTCGCGGCCGAGCCGGGCATCGAGCGCGTCGAGGTCACGGGAGCCGGGTTCCTCAACTTCGTGCTGCCGCCGCCGTCGGCCCCCGCCGTCGTCCTGGACGCCGTCCTCCACGACGTCGCCATCCGGGACGTACGGGGCGGGGCCATGGCCGCCGCCCTCGCCGACGAGACCGGGCTCGGGCTGCGCGAGCGCGTCGTACGCCGCAGCGTCCTGCGGCTCGTGTGCGCCCAGGGCGGTACCGAGCGCGACCTGCCCGAGGTGCTGCCCGTCGCCCCCCTCGCCAAGCGGGACTCCGACGTCGTCGAACGGTACGGGGCCGCGGCGGCGCACTGGCGGATGCTCGCCGTGCCGGCCCGCGAGACCCCCGTCTTCTCCGAGGGACTGCTCCTCCAGGGCGAGGGGAACGAATTCTTCCGGGTGCGGTACGCCCACGCCCGCAGCCGGGCCCTGCTCAGGAACGCCGACCAGCTGGGGTTCCACCCCGAGAGCGGGGACGTGACCGACGCGCCCGCCCTGCTGCGCGCCCTCGCCGACCACCCCCTCGCCCTCGAAGCCGCCGCGCACCACCGCGCGCCCGAACGGCTCGCCAGGCACCTCGTCGAGGTGGCGGACGCGCTGCTCGACTTCCAGTACCGCGTACTGCCCCAGGGGGACGAGAAACCCTCGGCCGCCCACCGTGCCCGGCTGGCTCTTGCCGAAGCCGCCGGGACGGTGCTGGCCGGTGGCCTGGCCCTGCTCGGCATAGACGCACCTGAACGACTGTGACCTGCGAAGAGAGATACCGATGAGCCGCTCCGCGCACCCCGCCGGACCCCGCCACGCCGACGTCCTGCCCGAGGGGCACTACTCCCCGCCGCCCGCCGACCTGAACGCGCTGGACGAGAAGGTCTGGGCGCGGACCGTCACGCGGGGCGGTGACGGCGTCGTCTCCGTCGGCGGCATCGAAGTGACCAGGCTCGCGGAGGAGTTCGGGACGCCCGCGTACTTCCTCGACGAAGAGGACTTCCGGGCGCGGTGCCGGGCCTGGGCGCACGCCTTCGGTCCCGACGCCGACGTCTTCTACGCCGGCAAGGCGTTCCTCTCCAAGGCCGTCGTGAAGTGGCTGAAGGAGGAGGGGCTGAACGTCGACGTGTGCTCCGGCGGGGAGCTGACGACCGCGCTCGCCGCCGGGATGCCCGCGGAGCGGATCGCCTTCCACGGCAACAACAAGTCCGAGGGCGAGATCCGCAGGGCCGTCGGGGCCGGGGTCGGGCGGATCGTCCTCGACTCCTTCCAGGAGATCGCCCGCGTCGCGCACATCGCCCGTGAGCTGGGCGTACGCCAGCCCGTGCAGATCCGCGTGACCGTCGGGGTGGAGGCGCACACGCACGAGTTCATCGCCACCGCGCACGAGGACCAGAAGTTCGGGATCGCCGTCGCGGACGGGTCCGCCGCCGAGGCGGTGCGGCGCGCGCTCGGCCACGACTCGCTGGAGCTGCTCGGCGTCCACTCCCACATCGGGTCGCAGATCTTCGACATGGCCGGCTTCGAGGTCTCCGCCAAGCGCGTCGTCCGGCTGCTCGCCGCCGTGCGCGACGAGCACGGGGTGGAGCTGCCCGAGATCGACCTCGGCGGCGGGCTCGGCATCGCCTACACCTCGGGCGACGACCCGCGCGAGCCCCACGAGATCGCCAAGGCGCTCACCGAGATCGTCGCCCGGGAGTGCGAGAGCGCCGGGCTGCGCGCCCCGCGGATCTCCGTCGAGCCCGGCCGGGCCATCGTCGGCCCGACCGCCTTCACGCTCTACGAGGTGGGGACGATCAAGCCCCTCGAAGGACTCCGTACGTACGTGAGCGTCGACGGCGGGATGTCCGACAACATCCGCACCGCGCTGTACGACGCCGAGTACTCCGTCAACCTCGTCTCCCGCACGTCCGACGCCGAGCCCATGCTCGTACGCGTCGTCGGCAAGCACTGCGAGAGCGGCGACATCGTCGTGAAGGACGCCTTCCTCCCCGCCGACCTGGCCCCCGGCGACCTGCTCGCCGTCCCGGCCACCGGCGCGTACTGCCGCTCCATGGCCAGCAACTACAACCACGCGCTCCGCCCGCCCGTCGTCGCCGTGCGTGACGGACAGGCCCGAGTGATCGTCCGCCGCGAGACGGAGGAAGATCTCCTGCGCCTCGACCTCGGATGATGAAATAGGTGTCTCACTGAATGGACCGAGGATGGAAACTGCTGTCCATTGAGTGAGACTTGTTCCACCCGGCGGGCAAACCGCCCGCACGGGTACTGATGGAAGATCGAAAGGCGTAGGTCGAATGATGCGTACGCGTCCGCTGAAGGTGGCGCTGCTGGGCTGTGGAGTGGTCGGCTCAGAGGTGGCTCGCATCATGACGACGCACGCCGACGACCTCACGCAGAGGATCGGCGCGCCCGTGGAGCTCGCCGGCGTGGCCGTACGCCGCCCCTCGAAGGTGCGCGAGGGCATCGACCCGTCCCTGGTCACCACCGATGCGACCGCCCTCCTCAAACGCGGCGACATCGACATCGCCATCGAGGTCATCGGCGGCATCGAGCCCGCCCGTACGCTGATCACCACCGCCTTCGAGCACGGCATCTCCGTGGTCTCCGCGAACAAGGCGCTGCTCGCCCAGGACGGCGCCGCGCTGCACGCCGCGGCCGAGCAGCACGGGCTGGACCTGTACTACGAGGCCGCCGTCGCCGGCGCCATCCCGCTGGTCCGCCCGATGCGCGAGTCCCTCGCGGGCGACAAGATCAACCGGGTGATGGGCATCGTCAACGGCACGACGAACTTCATCCTCGACAAGATGGACTCGACCGGCGCCGGCTACCAGGAGGCGCTCGACGAGGCCACCGCCCTCGGGTACGCCGAAGCCGACCCGACCGCCGACGTCGAGGGCTACGACGCCGCCGCCAAGGCCGCGATCCTGGCCGGCATCGCCTTCCACACCCGCGTCCGCCTCGACGACGTGTACCGCGAGGGCATGACCGAGGTCAGCGCCGCCGACTTCGCCTCCGCCAAGCGGATGGGCTGCACCATCAAGCTCCTCGCCATCCTGGAGCGCGCCGCCGACGGCGAGTCCGTCACCGCCCGCGTCCACCCGGCGATGATCCCGCTCACCCACCCGCTCGCCTCCGTCCGGGAGGCGTACAACGCCGTCTTCGTCGAGGCGGAGGCCGCCGGGCGGCTCATGTTCTACGGGCCCGGCGCGGGCGGCGCGCCGACCGCGTCCGCGGTCCTCGGCGACCTCGTCGCCGTCGCCCGCAACAAGCTCGCCGAGGCAACGGGGCCCGGCGAGTCCGCGTACACCCAGCTGCCGGTCAGCCCCATGGGCGATGTCGTCACCCGCTACCACATCAGCCTCGATGTGGCGGACAAGCCGGGCGTTCTCGCCCAGGTGGCGACCACGTTCGCGGAGCACGGTGTCTCCATCGACACGGTCCGCCAGCAGGGCAAGGACGGCGAGGCCTCCCTCGTCGTCGTCACTCACCGCGCGCCCGACGCCGCCCTCTCCGGGACCGTCGAGGCACTGCGGAAGCTGGACACCGTCCGCGGTGTCGCCAGCATCATGCGTGTTGAAGGGGAGTAAGGACCCATGAGCAGCAATCGCACCCACCAGTGGCGCGGCATCATCGAGGAGTACCGGGACCGCCTGCCGGTGACGGACACGACTCCCGTGGTGACGCTCCGCGAGGGCGGCACTCCCCTCGTTCCCGCGCAGGTGCTCTCCGAGCGCACCGGCTGCGAGGTCCACCTGAAGGTCGAGGGGGCGAACCCCACCGGGTCCTTCAAGGACCGCGGCATGACCATGGCGATCACCAAGGCCAAGGAGGAGGGCGCCAAGGCGGTCATCTGCGCCTCCACCGGCAACACTTCGGCCTCCGCCGCCGCGTACGCGGTGCGCGCCGGGATGGTCTGCGCGGTGCTCGTGCCGCGCGGCAAGATCGCGCTCGGCAAGATGGGCCAGGCCCTCGTGCACGGCGCCAAGATCCTGCAGGTGGACGGCAACTTCGACGACTGCCTGAACCTGGCCCGCGCGCTCTCCGACAACTACCCGGTCGCGCTGGTCAATTCGGTCAACCCGGTACGCATCGAGGGCCAGAAGACGGCCGCGTTCGAGATCGTGGACGCGCTCGGCGACGCCCCCGACATCCACGTGCTGCCCGTCGGCAACGCCGGCAACATCACGGCGTACTGGAGGGGCTTCAAGGAGTACAAGGCCGACGGCCTGTCCACCCGTACGCCCCGCGTGTGGGGTTTCCAGGCCTCCGGCTCCGCACCGATCGTGCGCGGCGAGGTCGTCAAGGAGCCGCACACCATCGCCACCGCGATCCGGATCGGCAACCCGGCCTCCTGGGACTACGCGCTGGCCGCGCGCGACGAGTCGGGCGGCTTCATCGACGAGGTGACGGACCGCCAGATCCTCGCCGCCTACCGGCTGTTGGCCGCGCAGGAGGGCGTCTTCGTCGAGCCCGCCTCGGCCGCCTCGGTGGCCGGCCTGCTCAAGGCCGCCGAGCTGGGCCTGGTGGACCCCGGCCAGAAGATCGTGTGCACCGTCACCGGCAACGGCCTGAAGGACCCCGACTGGGCGATCGCCGGCGCACCGCAGCCGGTCACCGTTCCGGTGGACGCCGAGGCCGCCGCCATCCGTCTCGGCCTGGTCTAGTCCCGTCCGGCGCGTGGTCCGGGCCCGCCCGGGTCCGGACCGCGGCTGGTCCACGCCGGTCCCCACCGGTCCCGGGAGTAACGCACACCACGTGTGAGCCGGTTCCGGAGGGCTCCCGAAGCCCTCCGGAACCCGGCAACTCACCCCGTACGACGACAAAAGTGCGGCCGAAGCCGTCGAAGTCCGCGACACGCATCGTGCGCCTCCTGTGCGCCCTATGTCGCGAGAGAACCTTCCTTCGATACGCTGTACTTACATCCGCCACCGCGCATATGACTGCGGTGCTGCCCCGAGGGCCTTCGGGTGTCGTACGTTCTCCAGTACATTCGCAGCGAGCCAGCGAAGAGCGAAGATCTCGCACAGTCACAAGGAGTGTCATCGGACGATGGCCGGTCCAGCGTTCCGCGCCGCCGCCGTACGGGTGCGCGTCCCCGCCAGCAGTGCCAATCTCGGCCCGGGTTTCGACGCCCTGGGCCTGGCCCTGGGGCTCTACGACGACGTAGTCGTCCGGGTGGCCGACTCCGGCCTGAACATCGACATCGCGGGTGAGGGCGCCGACACCCTCCCGCGGGACGAGAGCCACCTGCTCGTACGCTCCATGCGCACCGCCTTCGACCTGCTGGGCGGACAGCCGCGCGGCCTCGAGGTCGTCTGTGCCAACCGGATCCCGCACGGCCGGGGCCTCGGCTCCTCGTCCGCCGCGATCTGCGCCGGCATCGTCGCCGCCCGCGCCGTGACCATAGGCGGCGAGGCCAGGCTCGACGACGCGGCGCTGCTGGAGCTCGCCACCGAGATCGAGGGACACCCCGACAACGTCGCCGCCTGTCTGCTCGGCGGATTCACCCTGGCGTGGATGGACGGGGGCAGTGCCAAGGCGATCCGGATGGAGCCTGCCGAATCCATCGTTCCGGTGGTCTTCGTACCTTCCAAGCCGGTCCTGACGGAGACCGCGCGCGGCCTGCTGCCGCGCACCGTCCCGCACGTGGACGCGGCCGCCAACGCGGGCCGCGCCGGCCTGCTCGTGGAAGCCCTGACCAGGCGTCCCGAGCTGCTGCTGCCGGCCACCGAAGACCGGCTCCACCAGGAGTACCGGTCCCCGGCGATGCCCGAGAGCGTCGCACTTGTGAACCGGCTGCGGGCGGACGGGATCCCCGCGGTCATCTCCGGCGCGGGCCCCACGGTCCTCGCGCTGGTCGACAACGGCGCGGCCGACAAGGTCGCGCAGCTCGCGGGCGAGGGATGGGCGGCCAACCGGCTCGCACTCGACGCCGCGGGCGCGAGCGTACTTCCGCTGGGCACCCAGGGCGGCTAGGGCCGTTCTTCTGGAATGCACAGCCGGTCAGGGGCGGGCGGCCCGGGCAGGCCGCCCGCGCGGAAGGGCGCGATTGCCGGTGATTGAGAGGGGGAATATCTATTGGATCCGGTAGTGTTAGTCTCAAGTGCGCATCGGAAGCCGCCATGGCTCGGTGCTCAGTGTCCCCATCCGGGACCACATTTCTTCCGGGAGCCTCCCCGACTGCTTTGATCACTTCCAGCAGTTTCGAGCACGCTCCGGAATCGGCGTGACATTCCCACGCTTTCAGCTCGGGGGCTTCTCGCCGGAACCACCCATGCACGTTTCTTCCGCCGTATCTCTATCGGCGGACCACCGCCCCGGCACGGTCCACACCTAGGACTGTTGTCGGACAGCACAACCGGTCGCCGAGCCAGACAGGCCGACGTCCGCTCCAGGGAAGGACCCTTCGTGAGCGACACCACCGATCTGATGGGCGCTGCCGACACCTCTGTCGACACCAGTGCCCCCGCCGCGGGCGCCGCACCCAAGCGTCGACGCACCGGCACCGGCCTTGACGGCATGGTCCTGGCCGAGCTGCAGCAGGTCGCGTCGGGCCTCGGGATCAGGGGCACCGCGCGGATGCGCAAGAGCCAGCTGATCGAGGTCATCAAGGAGGCGCAGGCGGGCAGCGGCGCCCCCAAGGCCGCGGCCTCCGCCGCCGCAGACACCGCCGAGGCCAAGCCGAAGCGCCGCGCCACCAGCAAGGCCCGCACGGGTGAGGCCGCCGCCGAGGCGCCCGCCGAGAAGCCTGCCGCGCAGGCGCAGATCGAGATCCCGGGTCAGCCGGCCAGCGACGACGCGCCGGTCGGCGAGCGCCGCCGCCGTCGGGCCACGGCCCCCTCCGGCAGCCCGGAGGCCTCGGCCCCCGTCGCCGTGCAGGTCGAGCAGAAGACCGAGACCGTGACCTCCGCCCCCGCGCAGCCCGAGGTCAAGGCCGACGCCACGGCGGTCTCCGCCGGCCAGGCGCAGGGCCAGGACGGCGAGGGCCGCGGCCGTCGCGACCGCCGTGACCGCGCCGAGCGCGGCGAGCGCGGTGACCGTCAGCGTGACCGCCGTGACCGCGGTGCCAAGGCCGACGACCAGGGCCAGGCCGGCCAGGGTCAGGGCGCGCAGGGTGGCCAGGGCGGACAGGGCGGCCGTCAGGACCGCGCCGACCGCCCGGACCGCCAGCAGCAGGGCGGCCGTGGCCAGGGTCAGGGTCAGCAGGGTCAGCAGGGCCGTCAGGACCGCCAGGACAACGGTCCGCAGGACGACTTCGACGACGAGAGCGGCCGCCGTGGCCGCCGCGGCCGCTACCGCGACCGCCGTGGCCGTCGCGGCCGTGACGAGTTCGCCCCGAACGAGCCGCAGGTCGCCGACGACGACGTGCTGATCCCCGTCGCGGGCATCCTCGACATCCTCGACAACTACGCGTTCATCCGGACCTCGGGCTACCTGCCCGGCCCCAACGACGTGTACGTCTCCCTCGCCCAGGTCCGCAAGGCGGGTCTGCGCAAGGGTGACCACACCACGGGTGCCGTGCGCCAGCCCAAGGACGGCGAGCGCCGCGAGAAGTTCAACGCCCTCGTCCGCCTCGACTCGGTGAACGGCATGGCGCCCGAATCCGGCCGCGGCCGACCGGAGTTCCAGAAGCTGACGCCCCTGTACCCGCAGGACCGTCTGCGCCTGGAGACCGACCCGGGCGTGCTGACCACCCGCATCATCGACCTCGTGTCGCCGATCGGAAAGGGCCAGCGCGGTCTGATCGTGGCCCCGCCGAAGACCGGCAAGACCATGATCATGCAGGCGATCGCCAACGCGATCACCACGAACAACCCCGAGTGCCACCTGATGGTCGTCCTGGTCGACGAGCGTCCGGAAGAGGTCACCGACATGCAGCGGTCGGTCAAGGGCGAGGTCATCTCCTCGACCTTCGACCGCCCGGCCGAGGACCACACCACCGTCGCCGAGCTGGCCATCGAGCGCGCCAAGCGTCTCGTCGAGCTGGGTCACGACGTGGTCGTCCTGCTGGACTCCATCACCCGTCTGGGCCGCGCGTACAACCTCGCGGCGCCCGCCTCCGGACGCATCCTGTCCGGTGGTGTCGACTCGACCGCGCTGTACCCGCCGAAGCGCTTCTTCGGTGCCGCGCGCAACATCGAGGACGGCGGCTCGCTGACCATCCTGGCCACCGCGCTCGTCGACACCGGCTCGCGCATGGACGAGGTGATCTTCGAGGAGTTCAAGGGCACCGGCAACATGGAGCTCAAGCTCGACCGGAAGCTCGCCGACAAGCGCATCTTCCCGGCCGTCGACGTCGACCCGTCGGGCACCCGCAAGGAGGAGATCCTCCTCAACGCGGAGGAGCTCGCCATCGTCTGGAAGCTGCGCCGGGTGCTGCACGCGCTCGACTCGCAGCAGGCGATCGAGCTGCTTCTCGACAAGATGAAGCAGACGAAGTCGAACGCCGAGTTCCTGATGCAGATCGCGAAGACGACCCCGTCGGGCAAGAACGACGACTGAGGTCCGGCGCCGGGCGTCCGACGTCCGGCACGCGCATCACCACAGCAGCCCCCGCCGCACCCGCGGCGGGGGCTGCTGTGTGCTGTACGGGGCTTCCACGGGGCTCCACGCGCGGTTGCACGGGCTCCGGTGCGGGCTTCGACACACCCGCCCCTGGAACCCTGGAAGGCGTTCACCCGTCTGTGTGAGAGGAGCCCGCGGTGGACGCGGGCCTGAACGGACCAGGGGACCGACTCAGGACTGAGGAGAGCATGACCGAGGACAGCAAGGGCCGCGGCCGGCGTGCCGCGGGCCGGCGCCGACGCAAACCGGCGAAGCGCCGCAAGGCTCTCGTCATCGCCGCGTGGAGCGCCGCGGGGGTGGTCCTGCTGGGGGGTGCGGGCCTCGGCTACTTCTACTTCAAGCTGAACGGCAATCTGAAGACCGTCGACATCGACCAGGCGCTCGGCACCGACCGCCCGCAGAACGTCGACAACGGCTCGATGGACATCCTCGTCCTCGGCTCCGACTCCCGGGGCGGCGCCAACGGCGAGTACGGCCAGGACGACGGCGGCTCCGCCCGCTCGGACACCGCGATGATCGTCCACCTGTACGAGGGCCACAAGCAGGCCAGCGTCATATCGATACCCCGCGACACCATGACGGCCCGTCCCGAATGCCCCACCGGCAAGGGCCGGACCGACCCCGGCGGCCCGCGCAAGCAGTTCAACGAGGCCTACACCATCGGCGGGGCCGCCTGCGCGGTCAAGACCGTCGAGAAGATGTCGGGGATCCGCATGGACCACTACATCGAGGTCGACTTCACGGGCTTCAAGAAGATCATCGACAACCTCGGCGGCGTCGACGTGACCACCACCAAGCCGATCAAGGACGGCGCCAGCCACCTCGAGCTCGCGGCCGGCCCGAACCACCTCAACGGCGAACAGGCCCTCGGCCTCGTCCGTACCCGCAAGAGCGTCGGCGACGGCAGCGACCTGGGCCGAATACAGCTCCAGCAGGCCTTCATCAAGGCACTGATCAAGCAGGTCAAGAGCGTCGGGCTGTTCGACAACCCCAAGCGGCTGGTCGACCTCGCCGACTCCGGGACCAAGGCCCTCACGACCGACAAGGCGCTCGGCGACGTGAAGTCCCTCATGGGCTTCGCCCAGGGCCTGCAGGGCATCGAGGCCCAGAACATGCACATGATCACCCTGCCGGTGACCGTGGACCCGCGCGACGCCGACCGCGTCGCCCCGCTGACGAAGGAGTCGAAGCTGGTCTGGGACGCACTGCTCGCGGACCGGCCGATCCCGGCCGAGGCCACCGAGAAGTCCATGGGGGACAAGGGCACGGCCGGCGGCATCGTCCAGTAGGGAGCCCCTGCTCAGGCGGCTCCCGGACGGATTGCGCGGGGGTGCGGAATAGATGCCGGCCCCCCTCCGTTGAGGGAGGCGTCCTCAGAATTTTGACAGGCAGCCCGGTCCTGGCAGACTGGTCTGTCGGCCCCGGTTCACGCAGTGCGCAATTCGGCTCCTGCGACCCGGCGCCCTCCCGAATCTAGGAGACACCTTGAAGCGCGATGTTCACCCCGAGTACGTCGAGACCCAGGTCAGCTGCACCTGTGGCGCGTCGTTCACCACCCGTAGCACCCTGACCGAGGGCTCCATCCGAGCCGAGGTCTGCTCCGAGTGCCACCCGTTCTACACGGGCAAGCAGAAGATCCTCGACACCGGTGGCCGCGTGGCCCGCTTCGAGGCGCGCTTCGGCAAGGGTGCGGCCAAGAAGTAGCGCGACCCAGGCGCCGGTCTCCGGCCGCCCCCTGTCCACTCGGGGGCGGCCGGACCGGCGCCTTTGTCGTCGTCTCGCCAAGTCACCCCGTTCGTACTTTCACCACAGGAGCCCCCGATGTTCGAGGCGGTCGAGGAATTGGTCGGCGAACACGCCGATCTTGAGAAGAAGCTCGCCGACCCTTCGGTCCACTCCGATCAGGCCAACGCGCGCAAGCTGAACAAGCGCTACGCGGAGCTGACCCCGATCATCGCGACCTTCCGTGCCTGGAAGCAGTCGGCCGAGGACATCGAGACGGCCAAGGAGTTCGCGGCCGACGACCCGGACTTCGCCGCCGAGGTCAAGGAGCTGACCCAGCAGCGCGAGGAGCTCACCGAGAAGCTCCGCCTGCTGCTGGTCCCGCGCGACCCCAGCGACGACAAGGACGTGCTCCTCGAGGTCAAGGCGGGCGCGGGCGGCGACGAGTCGGCGCTGTTCGCCGGCGACCTGCTGCGCATGTACCTGCGCTACGCCGAGCGGGTGGGCTGGAAGACCGAGATCATCGACGCCACCGAGTCCGAGCTCGGCGGCTACAAGGACGTCCAGGTCTCCGTCCGCACCAAGGGCGGCAACGGCGCCACCGAGCCCGGCCAGGGCGTGTGGGCCCGCCTGAAGTACGAAGGCGGCGTGCACCGCGTCCAGCGGGTTCCGGCCACCGAGTCCCAGGGCCGCATCCACACCTCCGCAGCCGGCGTGCTCGTCACCCCGGAGGCCGAGGAGGTCGAGGTCGAGATCAACATGAACGACCTCCGCATCGACGTGTACCGCTCGTCCGGCCCCGGCGGCCAGTCCGTCAACACCACCGACTCGGCCGTGCGCATCACGCACATCCCGACCGGTGTGGTCGCCTCCTGCCAGAACGAGAAGAGCCAGCTCCAGAACAAGGAGCAGGCCATGCGCATCCTGCGCTCGCGCCTGCTGGCCGCCGCCCAGGAGGCCGCCGAGCAGGAGGCCTCCGACGTGCGCCGCAGCCAGGTGCGCAGCGTGGACCGCTCCGAGAAGATCCGTACGTACAACTACCCGGAAAACCGGATCTCGGACCACCGGACCGGTTTCAAGGCGTACAACTTGGACCAGGTGCTCGACGGCGACCTCGACCCGGTCATCCAGGCCTGCGTGGACACCGACTCCGCAGCCAAGCTCGCGGCCGCGCACTGACCCTGATCCCTGCTTCACCCCCCGTTCGACAGCAGCCCGGAGGACCAGCGTGAACTTGCTGCTTGCCGAGGTGGCCCAGGCCACCCAGCGGCTGGCCGCCGCCGGCGTGCCCTCACCGCGTTTCGACGCGGAGGAGCTCGCGGCCTTCGTGCACGGCGTCAAACGGGGGGAACTGCACCACGTCAAGGACGCGGACTTCGACGCCCGCTACTGGGAGGCCGTCGCCCGCCGCGAGGCGCGCGAGCCGCTCCAGCACATCACCGGCCGCGCCTTCTTCCGGTACCTGGAGCTCCAGGTCGGACCCGGGGTCTTCGTGCCACGGCCCGAGACCGAGTCGGTCGTCGACTGGGCCATACACGCCGTCCGGGCGATGGACGTGGTCGAGCCCATGATCGTGGACCTGTGCACCGGTTCCGGCGCCATCGCGCTGGCCATGGCGCAGGAGGTGCCGCGCTCGCGCGTGCACGCCGTCGAGCTGTCCGAGGACGCGCTGCGGTGGACCCGCAAGAACGCCGAGGGCTCCCGGGTCACCGTGCACCAGGGCGACGCCCTGAGCGCCCTGCCGGAGCTCGACGGCCAGGTCGACCTGGTCATCTCCAACCCGCCGTACATCCCGCTCACCGAGTGGGAGTACGTCGCACCCGAGGCCCGCGACCACGACCCGGAGATGGCGCTCTTCTCCGGCGAGGACGGCCTGGACACCATCCGCGGCATCGAACGCACCGCCCACCGGCTGCTGCGGCCCGGCGGCATCGTCGTCATCGAGCACGCCGACACCCAGGGCGGCCAGGTCCCGTGGATCTTCGCCGAGGAACGGGGCTGGGCCGACGCGGCCGACCACCCGGACCTCAACAACCGCCCCCGCTTCGCGACCGCGCGCAAGGCACTGCCGTGACGGGCGCGACGATTTCCGCCACCCCCCAGCTGCACGAGGAGGCCCGCTGATGGCCCGGCGATACGACTGCAACGACGCGACGGACCGTAAGACGGGTCTGCGTGAAGCCGCATCCGCCGTGCGCCGCGGCGAGCTCGTCGTGCTGCCCACCGACACCCTGTACGGGATCGGCGCGGACGCCTTCAGCCCGGAGGCCGTCCACGACCTGCTCGCCGCCAAGGGGCGGGGCCGCGGCATGCCCACTCCGGTGCTCATCGGCTCCCCGAACACCCTGCACGGCCTCGTCACGGACTTCTCCGAGCAGGCGTGGGAGCTCGTCGACGCCTTCTGGCCGGGCGCGCTGACCCTGGTCGCCAAGCACCAGCCGTCCCTGGCGTGGGACCTGGGCGACACCGACGGCACGGTCGCCGTCCGCATGCCCCTGCACCCCGTCGCGATCGAGCTGCTGACGGAGGTCGGTCCGATGGCGGTGTCCTCGGCCAACCTGTCCGGGCACCCGGCGCCGGAGGACTGCGACGCGGCGCGCGAGATGCTCGGGGACTCCGTGTCCGTGTACCTGGACGGCGGCCCGACGCCCGGCATCCAGCCGTCGTCGATCGTCGACGTCACCGGGAAGGTTCCCGTCCTGCTGCGGGAGGGTGCGCTCACCGCCGAGCAGCTGCGGGAGGTCGTACCGGACCTCGAGGTCGCCCCGTGAGCCCTGAGGGGCGTGGCATAGCTGGGGGAAGTTTCCGCATACTCCACGTCAGCACCGGCAACGTGTGCCGCTCGCCGATCACCGAGCGGCTGACGCGGCACGCCCTGTCGCACCGGCTCGGCGGGATCGTGACCGGCGACCTCATCGTGGAGAGCGCGGGTACCTGGGGCCACGAGGGCGCCCCGATGGAGGCCAACGCGGCCGCCGTACTGGCGGACTTCGGGGCCGACGCCTCCGGCTTCACCGGGCGGGAACTGCTGGACGAGCACGTCATACGCGCCGACCTGGTCCTGACCGCCACGCGCGACCACCGGGCCCAGGTCATCTCGATGGGTCACTCGGCCGGCCTGCGGACCTTCACGCTGAAGGAATTCACCCGGCTGGTGCGGGCGATAGATCCCGCCACGCTGCCGCCGCTGGACGACGGCATGGCGGAGCGGGCGCGGGCGCTGGTGCGGGCCGCCGCGGCGCTGCGGGGGTGGCTGCTGGCCCCTTCGCCCGACGCGGACGAGGTGTACGACCCGTACGGGGCCCCGATCACCTTCTTCCGCTCCATCGGCGACGAGATCAACCAGGCGCTGGACCCCGTGGTCACGGCCCTGACGGGCGTCACGGCCTCCCGCTGACCCTGCTGGCCGGCCGCCGGGCTTCCGCCCCCGGCCCCGCGCCTCAAACGCCGGCGGGGCTGAAAGATCGGGGCTCCGCCCGGACCCCGCGCCTCAAACGCCGGCGGGGCTGAAAGATCGGGGCTCCGCCCCGGACCCCGCGCCTCAAACGCCGGCGGGGCTGGATGTACAGGCCGGGCCGGATGTGCAGGCCGGGCCGGATGCGTAGGCCGGGCCTGATCGGGAGGAGCCCCCGGCGGTGCCGCAGGGCGCGGTGCGGGGCGCAGGCCTACAGTGGCTGGTACCCGGTACCACCTGGAGTCGCGCCATGAGCGTCATCACCCCGCCCACGGACCTGCTGCGGCAGCAGGACCCGCAGATGGCCGACGTGCTCGACGGGGAGCGGCGGCGGCAGGCCGGCAGCCTGCAGCTGATCGCCGCCGAGAACTTCACCTCCGCCGCCGTGCTCGCCACGCTCGGATCGCCGCTCGCCAACAAGTACGCCGAGGGATACCCCGGAAACCGGTACCACGGCGGCTGCGAGTACGCAGACCTGGCCGAACAGGTCGCCGTGGAGCGGGCCAAGGCGCTGTTCGGAGCCGAGCACGCCAATGTGCAGCCGCACTCCGGCTCCTCCGCCGTGCTGGCCGCGTACGCCGCCCTGCTGCGGCCCGGGGACACCGTGCTGGCGATGGGGCTCCCGTACGGCGGGCACCTCACCCACGGCTCGCCCGTCAACTTCTCCGGGCGCTGGTTCGACTTCGTCGGGTACGGGGTCGACGCCGAGACGGGTCTCATCGACTACGAGCAGGTGCAGGACCTCGCCCGCGCGCACCGGCCCAAGGCGATCGTGTGCGGATCCATCTCCTACCCCCGCCACCCCGAGTACTCGGCCTTCCGGGAGATCGCCGACGAGGTCGGGGCCTACCTGATCGCCGACGCCGCCCATCCGATCGGACTGGTGGCCGGCGGGGCCGCGCCCAGCCCCGTGCCCTACGCCGACGTGGTCTGCGCGACCACGCACAAGGTGCTGCGCGGGCCGCGCGGCGGGATGGTCCTGTGCGGCGCCGAGTTCGCCGAGCGCATCGACCGGGCGGTGTTCCCCTTCACCCAGGGCGGCGCCCAGATGCACACCATCGCCGCCAAGGCCGTGGCCTTCGGCGAGGCGGCCCGGCCGGCCTTCACCACGTACGCCCACCGGGTCGTCGCCAATGCCCGGGTGCTCGCGGGCGCCCTCGAAGAGCACGGGTTCACCATCACCACCGGCGGTACCGACACCCATCTGATCACCGCCGATCCGGCGCCGCTGGGCATGGACGGACCGACCGCGCGCGGCCGGCTGGCCGCCGCCGGGATCGTGCTCGACACGTGCGCCCTCCCGTACGGGGACCAGCGGGGCGTCCGGCTGGGAACGGCGGCCGTGACCACGCAGGGGATGGGGGAGGCGGAGATGCGCCGGATCGCGGCGCTGTTCGCGGCCGGGCTGCGCGGGGACGGCGCGAAGACACGTACGGAGGTAAATGAGCTGGCACTGGAATTTCCCCCTTACGGGGAGTAAGTGGGACAAGAGGGGCGTAGTGCAACCGGGATGCGGCCCCCTCGCGTCCTCGGGGGAGGGGACATCGCAGCTAATGTGTGGGGCTGAGATGGCCGGCGATACATCTGGGGCAGCCCGTGCGTGAATATCTGCTGACGCTTTGCGTCACGGTCGCGGTGACCTACCTGCTGACCGGGCCCGTGCGGAAGTTCGCGATCGCGGCCGGGGCCATGCCGGAGATCCGTGCCCGCGACGTGCACCGAGAGCCCACGCCACGGCTGGGCGGCATCGCCATGTTCGGCGGTCTGTGCGCCGGCCTGCTGGTCGCCGACCACCTGCGGAACCTCAACGGCGTCTTCGAGCTGTCGAACGAACCGCGCGCCCTGCTCTCCGGGGCCGCCCTGATCTGGCTCGTCGGCGTCCTCGACGACAAGTTCGAGCTCGACGCCCTGATCAAGCTCGGCGCGCAGATGATCTCCGCCGGCGTGATGGTCATGCAGGGTCTGACCATCCTGTGGATCCCCGTCCCGGGCATTGGCACGGTCCCGCTCACCCAGTGGCAGGGCAACCTGCTCACCGTGGCCCTCGTCGTGATCACCATCAACGCCGTGAACTTCGTGGACGGCCTCGACGGCCTGGCCGCCGGCATGGTCTGCATCGCCGCCACGGCGCTCTTCCTCTACGCGTACCGGATCTGGTTCGGCTACGGCATCGAGTCGGCCGCGCCCGCGACCCTCTTCGCCGCCATCCTGATGGGCATGTGCCTGGGCTTCCTGCCGCACAACATGCACCCCGCGCGGATCTTCATGGGCGACTCCGGCTCCATGCTCATCGGCCTGGTGCTGGCCGCCTCCGCGATCTCGCTGACCGGACAGGTGGACCCGGACGCCCTGGCCCTCTTCGCGGGCGGTGAGCGCAACGCGACGCACGCGATGCTCCCCGCCTACATCCCGCTGATCCTGCCGCTGACGGTCATCGCGATCCCGATGGCGGACCTGATCCTGGCCATCGTGCGGCGTACGTGGAAGGGCCAGTCGCCCTTCGCGGCCGACCGCGGGCACCTGCACCACCGGCTCCTGGAGCTCGGGCATTCGCACAGCCGCGCGGTCCTGATCATGTACTTCTGGTCGGGGCTGATCGCCTTCGGCACGGTGGCGTATTCGGTGCATTCCTCCACGATGTGGATCGTGCTGGGGATCGCCGCGCTGAGCGCCGTGGGTCTGATCCTGCTGCTCCTGCCGCGCTTCACCCCGCGCGCCCCGCGCTGGGCGGAGGGTCTGGTTCCGCCGCGCTACCGGCACGCCGCACGTGCGGCCGAGGCCGCCGCGGAAGCGGCCGCACTGGACGTCTCGGGCAAGGAGCCGGAGCCCGCCAGGCCGATCGCGGCGGGCGTCTCCGGCGTCAACGGAGCGACCGCCGTGGGCCCCCGTTCGCGCTTCCCGGACCGGCGTAAGGCTGAATCCACCCGCTGAAATTTCCGGCATATGGTGCTTCCGGGCCTGCGATTCTCACGATTCCAGGCTCATTCTCGGGCGTGATCCAGATCACTCTCATGGCGTGGGGCATCCCTTTGCCTCGTGCGGGGGCTCGGCGTTGCAGGTGGGGTTTCGGAGGCTGAGGTTCCCTCTTGCTCGGCCACGGGCCCGTAAGGGTCCGATCGGCCAATGGGGGTGGTGGTGCTGCAGATGTCCGGTCGGTCTGTGGGGTCCGGCAGGCATGCGAACTAGCGTTTGGTTCCACGGGTCGCCGCGCACCGCAGTTGCGGCGACCGACCGGTTCGCTGATTCCTGGAGGAGTCGCACATGCGTAAATCCATCACATCTGGCTTAGTCGCCGCCGCCGCGCTCGGATGCCTGAGCGCGCTCAGCCCGGCCGCCATGGCGGCCACCGGCGCTGCCGAGGTGTCCTCGGCTCCGACGGTCGCGGCGGCGTCGTGTGTCGAGGTCGTGAGGTGGTACACCAACTGGCCGGACAAGTTCGTCGAGGTCAAGAACAACTGTGGTTCCACGGCCTGCTTCAGTGTCACCGTGGCGGCCAACCGTGACCCGGAGTTCTCCATCGGCGCCTACCGTCAGCAGTCCTTCCGATACGGCGGTGCCCTGTGGACGTCCGGAACGGGCATCAAGAACATCGGTTGCTGACCTGATCGACCGGCTCGACGGCGTGGGCCCCGTGTGGACGCGGGGGCCCACGCCTCTGTGTGTGGTCAAGGGCGCGAGTGGCCTAGCCTCGATCGTGCTCGTTCGCGGGGGTGGCGGTTTCGTGCCCAAAGCCCCACTAGCAGACATTCCGATGCCGTGTCGTGCACACACGCGCAGGGTCACTCTCATGTGTGACAGTCGGCACACCTGGCAGGTAAAGCTCTCATCAAATAGTTTGTGATACCGTTCACTAAACCCGGCGACAGAGCCGAAGGACCGTAGTGCGACGGTCCATTGGCCCGAGGAACCAACTCGGACCGGGCTTACGCTCGTCCCGTACGAGTCCCGTGCCCCCACCACCACGCGGAGCAAACCGCCATGCGGTCAGATGACGTCCGATCCCTCCTGCAAGCCGCCGTACCCACGGCTGTCGCCGGCGCTCTCGCCGCCGTGATCAGCGCGTTGGTCGTCGGCGGCAAGGGTGCGGTCGGGGCGGTCGTCGCGACGCTGGTCGTGATTTTGTTCATGGGCATCGGATTCGTCGTTCTGCAGCGCACGGCGAAATCACTCCCGCACCTCTTCCAGGCCATGGGGCTCATGCTCTACACGGCCCAGATCCTGCTGCTTTTCGTCTTTGTCGCGGTGTTCAAGAACACCACGCTGTTCCACCCCAAGGCCTTCGCCATCACGCTCGTCGTCACCACCCTGGTGTGGATCGGCGCGCAGACGCGTGCTCATATGAAGGCCAAGATTCTTTACGTCGAACCGGACTCGGTGAAGGGCGACAAGCCCGAAAATCCGGGGCCGAAGTCGTGAAGGGTAGGGCCGGGATAAGTGGGCGTTCGAGATCCTGCTATCGTCCGGTGCTGCCAACTGCGGCACTGCGGGCGCGGGCATCTGAGCTGACGCCTGTCCCATCGCGAGGCTCGATGCCTGATCGCCGCCCCATCATCCGTAACACCAGTCCAGTGCCGAACAGCGGCTGTGCGCCGCGCCGACACAACGAGGTTGCCGTACCTATGCGCCACGCTGAAGGAGCCCGCGGTGAGTGCTGACCCGACGACGGTGCTCGCCTTCGAGACCGACTGCCACATCTTCGACGGTTGTGGCTTCCCGGCTCCCGGCCTGCACTCGTTCCTGTTCCAGCCGATCTTCGGCGACGCGGACAGCAACCTGTACTTCAACAAGACGATGCTCCTGGCCCTGCTGGGCTCGGTCATCATCGTCGGCTTCTTCTGGGCTGCGTTCCGGAAGCCGAAGGTCGTCCCGGGCAAGCTGCAGATGGTTGCCGAGGCCGGCTACGACTTCGTGCGCCGCGGCATCGTCTACGAGACGCTCGGCAAGAAGGAGGGGGAGAAGTACGTCCCCCTGATGGTCTCCATCTTCTTCTTCGTCTGGGTCATGAACCTCTGGTCGATCATCCCGCTCGCCCAGTTCCCGGTGACCGCGATCATCGCGTACCCGGCCGGCCTCGCGCTGATCGTCTACGTGATCTGGATGAGCGTGACGTTCAAGCGTCACGGCTTCGTCGGCGGCTTCAAGAACCTCACCGGCTACGACAAGTCGCTCGGCCCGGTTCTTCCGCTCGTCATGGTCATCGAGTTCTTCTCGAACGTCCTGGTGCGCCCCTTCACCCACGCGGTCCGACTGTTCGCGAACATGTTCGCCGGTCACACCCTGCTGCTGCTGTTCACCATCGCCAGCTGGTACCTGCTGAACGGGATCGGCATCGCGTACGCGGGCGTCTCGTTCGTCATGGTCATCGTGATGACCGCGTTCGAGCTCTTCATCCAGGCTGTCCAGGCGTACGTCTTCGTCCTCCTGGCCTGCAGCTTCCTCCAGGGCGCGCTCGCCGAGCACCACTGAGCCAGACCCGCCCCGCTTAGCCCCCCGTATTCGTCCGGTGGCCAACCCCCACCGGTCCGTGAAAGAGAAGGAAGAACTGGCATGTCCCAGACCCTTGCCGCCGTCACCGGCTCCCTCAGCTCCGTTGGTTACGGTCTCGCGGCCATCGGCCCCGGCGTCGGCGTCGGCATCATCTTCGGTAACGGCACGCAGGCCCTCGCCCGTCAGCCCGAGGCTGCCGGTCTGATCCGCGCCAACCAGATCCTCGGCTTCGCCTTCTGTGAGGCGCTCGCCCTCATCGGTCTGGTCATGCCGTTCGTCTACAGCTGACGAACCGCGATCACTAGTCCGAACCGACGAAAGGCACTGATGTGAACCTCCTGGTTCTCGCGGCTGAGGGTGGAGAGAACCCCCTCGTTCCGCCGATCCCCGAGCTCGTCATCGGTCTGATCGCCTTCGTCATCGTCTTCGGTTTCCTCGCGAAGAAGCTCCTCCCGAACATCAACAAGGTTCTGGAAGAGCGCCGCGAGGCGATCGAGGGCGGTATCGAGAAGGCGGAAGCCGCCCAGACCGAGGCCCAGAGCGTCCTGGAGCAGTACAAGGCCCAGCTCGCCGAAGCCCGGCACGAGGCCGCGCGCCTGCGCCAGGAAGCGCTGGAGCAGGGCACTGCGCTCAAGGAAGAACTGCGCGCAGAGGGCCAGCGGCAGCGTGAGGAGATCATCGCTGCCGGCCACGCCCAGATCGCGGCGGACCGCAAGGCCGCTTCCCAGGCGCTGCGTCAGGACGTGGGCAAGCTCGCCACCGACCTGGCCGGAAAGCTCGTCGGCGAGTCCCTTGAGGACCACGCCCGGCAGAGCCGCACCATCGACCGTTTCCTCAGCGAGCTCGAGGAGAAGGCCGAGGCGGCCCGATGAACGGAGCGAGCCGCGAGGCGCTGGCCTCCGCGCGTGAGCGTCTCGACGCGCTGACGGACAACACGTCCGTCGACGCGGCGAAGCTCGCCGGTGAGCTGGCTGCCGTCACCGCGCTGCTCGACCGTGAGGTCTCGCTGCGTCGGGTCCTCACCGACCCGGCGCAGTCCGGCGAGGCCAAGGCCGAGCTGGCCGGTCGGCTGCTCGGCGGCCAGGTCGGCGGGGAGACCCTCGACCTGGTGTCCGGCATGGTCCGGTCCCGCTGGTCGCAGTCCCGCGACCTGGTGGACGCGCTGGAGGAGCTGGCGGCCACCGCCGACCTCACGGCGGCCCAGCAGGGCGGCGCGCTCGACAACGTCGAGGACGAGGTGTTCCGGTTCGGCCGGATCGTCTCCTCGAGCACCGAGCTGCGCTCCGCGCTGACCGACCGCGCGGCGACCGCCTCCGCCAAGAGCGAGCTGCTGCGCGGCCTGCTCGGCGGCAAGGTGAACGCCGTCACCGAGCGCCTGGTGATCCGTCTCGTCACGCACCCGCGTGGACGTAGCCTGGAAGCGGGACTCGAGTCCCTTTCCAAGCTCGCCGCCGAGCGCCGTGACCGCATGGTCGCCACCGTGACCAGCGCGGTTCCGCTCAGCGACGTGCAGAAGACGCGTCTCGGCGCGGTGCTGGCCAAGCTGTACGGCCGCCAGATGCACCTGAACCTCGACGTGGACCCCGAGGTCCTCGGCGGGATCTCGGTGCGAGTCGGCGACGAGGTCATCGACGGCACCATCGCGGACCGCCTCGCAGAGGCGTCCCGCCGCATGGCCGGCTGACCAGCCACCAAAAGTACAAAGCATTCCTAGCGGCCCGGTTGGGCCGTGCAGAACTTGCAGAAGATTCCTGGGGGTCGCCCCCAGACCCCTAAGAAGCTTCAGGCCCAACAAGGAGAGCAGGGAACCCAGATGGCGGAGCTCACGATCCGGCCGGAGGAGATCCGGGACGCACTGGAGAACTTTGTCCAGTCGTACCAGCCGGACGCGGCCTCGCGCGAGGAGGTCGGAACGGTCAGCGTTGCCGGCGACGGCATCGCGAAGGTGGAGGGCCTGCCCTCCGCCATGGCGAACGAGCTGCTGAAGTTCGAGGACGGCACCCTCGGTCTCGCCCTCAACCTCGAGGAGCGCGAGATCGGTGCGGTCGTCCTCGGCGAGTTCAGCGGTATCGAGGAGGGCCAGCCGGTGCAGCGCACCGGTGAGGTGCTCTCCGTCGGCGTCGGCGAGGGCTACCTCGGCCGCGTCGTCGACCCGCTCGGCAACCCGATCGACGGTCTCGGCGAGATCGCGACCGAAGGCCGCCGCGCCCTCGAGCTGCAGGCCCCCGGCGTCATGGTCCGCAAGTCGGTCCACGAGCCGATGCAGACCGGCTACAAGGCCATCGACGCGATGGTCCCCGTCGGCCGTGGCCAGCGTCAGCTGATCATCGGCGACCGTCAGACGGGTAAGACCGCCCTGGCCGTCGACACGATCATCAACCAGCGCGACAACTGGCGCTCCGGTGACGTGAACAAGCAGGTCCGCTGCATCTACGTCGCCATCGGCCAGAAGGGCTCGACCATCGCGTCGGTCCGCGGCGCGCTGGAAGACGCGGGCGCGCTCGAGTACACGACGATCGTCGCCGCCCCGGCGTCCGACCCGGCCGGCTTCAAGTACCTGGCGCCGTACACCGGTTCCGCCATCGGCCAGCACTGGATGTACGCCGGCAAGCACGTCCTGATCATCTTCGACGACCTGTCGAAGCAGGCCGACGCCTACCGCGCCGTGTCGCTGCTGCTGCGCCGCCCGCCGGGCCGTGAGGCGTACCCGGGCGACGTCTTCTACCTGCACTCCCGTCTGCTGGAGCGCTGCGCGAAGCTGTCCGACGACATGGGCGCCGGTTCGATGACCGGTCTGCCGATCGTCGAGACCAAGGCGAACGACGTGTCGGCGTTCATCCCGACCAACGTCATTTCCATCACCGACGGCCAGTGCTTCCTGGAGTCCGACCTGTTCAACGCGGGCCAGCGCCCGGCGCTGAACGTCGGTATCTCGGTCTCCCGCGTCGGTGGCTCCGCCCAGCACAAGGCCATGAAGCAGGTTTCCGGCCGTCTGCGCCTGGACCTTGCCCAGTACCGTGAGCTGGAGGCGTTCGCCGCCTTCGGTTCCGACCTGGACGCCGCTTCGAAGGCTTCGCTGGAGCGCGGCAAGCGCCTGGTCGAGCTGCTGAAGCAGGGCCAGTACCAGCCGATGCCCGTCGAGGAGCAGGTCGTCTCCGTCTGGGCCGGCACCACCGGCAAGATGGACGACGTCCCGGTCAACGACATCCGTCGCTTCGAGTCGGAGCTGCTGGAGCACCTGCGCCGCGAGCGCAAGGACCTCCTCACCTCCATCGCCGAGGGCGGCAAGATGTCGGACGACACGCTGACGTCGATCGCTGACGCCATCGCCGGCTTCAAGCGCCAGTTCGAGACCTCGGACGGCAAGCTCCTGGGCGAGGACGCACCGGCCGTCAACGTCTCCAAGTGACGACGGAAGGGACCTGACTCATGGGAGCGCAGCTCCGGGTCTACAAGCGTCGCATCCGTGCCATCACGGCGACCAAGAAGATCACCAAGGCGATGGAGATGATCGCCGCCTCGCGCATCGTCAAGGCGCAGCGCAAGGTGGCGGCATCGATGCCGTACGCGACCGAGCTCACCCGTGCGGTGACCGCGGTCGCGACCGGCTCGAACACCAAGCACGCCCTGACCACCGAGGTCGAGACGCCGACCCGTGCCGCGATCCTGCTCATCACGAGCGACCGCGGTCTGGCCGGCGGCTACTCCTCGAACGCCATCAAGCAGGCGGAGCGGCTCACCGAGCGGCTGCGCGCTGAGGGCAAGGACGTCGACACCTACATCGTCGGCCGCAAGGGTCTGGCCTACTACGGCTTCCGCGAGCGCAAGGTCGCGGATTCGTGGACCGGCTTCACCGACAGCCCGGCCTACGCCGACGCCAAGCGCGTCGCCGGGCCGCTGATCGAAGCCATCCAGACGGAGACGGCCGAGGGCGGCGTCGACGAGCTGCACATCGTCTACACGGAATTCGTGTCGATGATGACGCAGAACCCGGTCGACGGCCGGATGCTGCCGCTCAGCCTCGACCAGGCTGCGGAGGAGACCGGCACGAAGGGCGAGATCCTTCCGCTGTTCGACTTCGAGCCGTCGGCGGAGGACGTCCTCGACGCCCTGCTGCCGCGCTACGTCGAGAGCCGTATCTACAACGCACTGCTGCAGTCGGCCGCTTCCGAGCACGCCGCCCGCCGCCGTGCGATGAAGGCGGCGACCGACAACGCCGGAGACCTCATCAAGAGCCTCTCCCGGCTTGCCAACGCGGCCCGCCAGGCCGAAATCACCCAGGAAATCAGCGAGATCGTCGGTGGCGCGAGCGCCATGGCTGACGCGACCGCGGGGAGTGACAAGTAATGACGACCACTGTTGAGACGGCCGCCGCCACGGGCCGCGTCGCCCGGGTCATCGGCCCGGTCGTCGACGTGGAGTTCCCCGTCGACGCCATGCCCGAGATCTACAACGCCCTCAAGGTCCAGGTCACCGACCCGGCCGAGGACGGCAAGCTCAAGACCCTGACCCTCGAGGTCGCGCAGCACCTGGGTGACGGCCTCGTCCGTACCATCTCGATGCAGCCGACCGACGGTCTGGTCCGCCAGGCCCCGGTGACCGACACGGGCGAGGGCATCACCGTCCCCGTCGGTGACTTCACCAAGGGCAAGGTGTTCAACACCCTCGGTGAGGTGCTGAACTACCCGGAGGAGAACGCCAACGTCACCGAGCGCTGGCCGATCCACCGCAAGGCGCCCCGCTTCGACGAGCTCGAGTCGAAGACCGAGATGTTCGAGACCGGCGTCAAGGTCATCGACCTTCTCACCCCGTACGTCAAGGGTGGAAAGATCGGTCTGTTCGGTGGTGCCGGTGTCGGCAAGACCGTTCTGATCCAGGAAATGATCTACCGCGTCGCCAACAACCACGACGGCGTGTCGGTCTTCGCGGGCGTCGGTGAGCGTACCCGTGAGGGCAACGACCTCATCGAGGAAATGGCCGACTCGGGCGTCATCGACAAGACGGCGCTTGTCTTCGGCCAGATGGACGAGCCCCCGGGCACGCGTCTTCGCGTCGCGCTGGCCGGTCTGACCATGGCGGAGTACTTCCGCGATGTGCAGAAGCAGGACGTGCTCTTCTTCATCGACAACATCTTCCGTTACACCCAGGCCGGTTCCGAGGTCTCCACGCTGCTCGGCCGCATGCCGTCCGCAGTGGGTTACCAGCCGAACCTGGCTGACGAGATGGGTCTGCTGCAGGAGCGCATCACCTCGACCCGTGGTCACTCGATCACCTCGATGCAGGCGATCTACGTCCCCGCGGACGACCTGACCGACCCGGCGCCGGCGACCACCTTCGCCCACCTCGACGCGACGACGGTTCTCTCCCGTCCGATCTCCGAGAAGGGCATCTACCCGGCCGTGGACCCGCTGGACTCGACGTCCCGCATCCTCGACCCGCGGTACATCACGGCGGACCACTACGCCACGGCGATGCGCGTCAAGGGGATCCTGCAGAAGTACAAGGACCTCCAGGACATCATCGCGATCCTCGGTATCGACGAGCTGGGCGAGGAGGACAAGCTCGTTGTCCACCGTGCCCGTCGCGTCGAGCGCTTCCTGTCGCAGAACACCCACGTGGCGAAGCAGTTCACCGGTGTGGACGGTTCGGACGTTCCGCTCGACGAGTCGATCACCGCGTTCAACGCGATCTGCGACGGTGACTACGACCACTTCCCCGAGCAGGCGTTCTTCCTGTGCGGTGGCATCGAGGACCTGAAGGCCAACGCCAAGGAGCTGGGCGTCTCCTGATCCGGCGCGCCCCTCGCGGGGCGCATCCGGCTCGAAGGTTTCACGGGAGAGGGGCGGGTGTGTCCCGTCCCTCTCCCCACGCCCATTAGAATTTGACCCAACACCCGGCCGACCCGCCGGGTGGTGACCCGAGGAGCCACCTTGGCTGCTGAGCTGCACGTCGAGCTGGTCGCGGCGGACCGCAATGTCTGGTCCGGCGAGGCCACCCTTGTTGTCGCCCGCACCACGTCCGGCGACATCGGCGTCATGCCCGGTCACCAGCCGCTTCTCGGTGTGCTGGAATCGGGCCCTGTGACCATCCGCACCAGCGAGGGCAGCACTGTCGTCGCCGCGGTGCACGGCGGTTTCATCTCGTTCGCGGACAACAAGCTGTCCCTGCTGGCCGAGATCGCCGAGCTCGCGGACGAGATTGACGTCCAGCGTGCGGAGCGGGCACTGGAGCGCGCGAAGGCGGAGGCCGATGCCGCCGCCGAGCGTCGCGCTGATGTCCGGCTGCGCGCCGTAACGGGCTGAACGCCCGTCGGAGTTTGAACCGCTGAGTACCCGGGGGGCGACCGCCGGGGCTCGGCAGACCTCAGCCGCGGTCCGTTCTGGAATTTTCCAGACCGGGTCGCGGCTGTGGCGATGCAGGTCTGTTTTTTTCTCATGCGTATTCGATGAGCGAGGAGGTCGGTGAAGATGCTCCTCGCTCTGCTTGTGAGCGGCCTGGTCGTAGCCCTGGTGGTGATCGGGTTGTTTGTCTTCGGACTGCGCCGCAGGCTCATCCAGCGGTCCGGCGGAACCTTCGACTGCAGCATGCGCTGGGGCGTGGCCGACAAGCCCGACGTCTCCGGCAAGGGCTGGGTGTACGGGGTCGCGCGCTACAGCGGTGACCGGATCGAGTGGTTCCGGGTGTTCTCGTACTCCCACCGGCCGCGCCGGCTGCTGGAGCGTTCCTCCATCGAGGTCGTGGCCCGCCGCGCCCCGGAGGGCGAGGAGGAGCTGGCCCTGCTCTCCGACGCCGTCGTGCTCGGCTGTGTCCACCGCGGGACGCGCCTGGAGCTGGCGATGAGCGAGGACGCGCTGACCGGCTTCCTGGCCTGGCTGGAGGCGGCGCCTCCCGGGCAACGGGTGAATGTTGCCTAAATTCCTTTCCCGTTGAGTGGGGGTCCCCCCGGACGAAGTCTGGGGGAGGTGAACGTGGCCTGAGGGCCTTCAGGACGTGAAGAAGCCGGGGAGACGGGGGCGGACCCGTCTCCCCGGCTTCCGTCTTTCCTACTGCAGCCCGGTGTGGATGGCGTTCGCGAGCTCACCGTTGGTGGTGTCGCCGCTGAACTCCCAGAAGAAGGCTCCCTTGAGGCCCTGCTGCTTGGCCCAGGTCATCTTCCCGGCGATGGTCGCGGGGGTGTCGTAGCTCCACCAGTTGCTGCCGCACTTGGCGTAGGCCGTACCGGCGATCGTGCCGGTGGCCGGGCAGCTGGTCTTGAGCACCTTGTAGTCCTCGATGCCCTGCTCGTACGTGCCCGGTGCCGGTCCGGTGGCGGTGCCGCCGGGGGTCGCCTGGGTGACGCCGGTCCAGCCGCGGCCGTAGAAGCCGATGCCGAGGTTGAGCTTGGCGCCGGGGACGCCCTTGGCCTTGAGCTTGGCGATGGCGTCGGCCGAGTTGAACCCGGCCTGCGGGATGCCCGCGTACGAGGTGAGCGGGGAGTGCGGGGCCGTCGGGCCCTGCGCCGCCCAGGCGCCGAAGAAGTCGTACGTCATCACGTTGTAGAAGTCGACGTACTGCGCGGCGCCGCCGTAGTCGGCCGCGTCGATCTTGCCGCCGCTGGAGGCGTCGGCGGTGATGGCCGCGGTGACCAGGTTGTTCGCGCCGAACTTGGCCCGGGTCGCCTGCATCAGGTTCTTGAAGGCGGCGGCGCCGCTGGTGTCACAGGACAGTCCGCAGGCGTTCGGGTACTCCCAGTCCAGGTCGATGCCGTCGAAGACGTCGGCCCAGCGCGGGTCCTCGACCAGGTTGTAGCAGGACTGGGCGAAGGCGGTCGGGTTGGCCGCGGCCTGCGGGAATCCGCCTGACCAGGTCCAGCCGCCGAAGGACCACAGGATCTTGATGTGCGGATAGGCCTTCTTCAGCTTGCGCAGCTGGTTGAAGTTGCCGCGCAGTGGCTGGTCCCAGGTGTCGGCGACGCCGTCGACGCTCTGGTCGGCGGTGTAGGCCTTGTCGTAGTCGGCGTAGGCGTCACCGATGGTGCACTGGCCGTTCTGGACGTTGCCGAAGGCGTAGTTGATGTGGGTGATCTTGCCGGCCGTACCCGAGGTGACCAGGTTCTTCACGTGGTAGTTGCGCCCGTAGACGCCCCACTCGGTGAAGTAGCCGAGCTTGACCTTGCCGCCCGGGTCCGGGGGAATGACGCCGCCGGTGGTCGTCACCGAGACCGTGCCGGAGGAGGGGCCGGTCTGGTCGGCGGTGTCACGGGCGGTGACGCTGTAGGTGTACGTGGTGCCCTTGGTCAGGCCCGAGTCCGCGTAGCCGGTGCCGGTGACGGTGGCGATCTTGGCGGAGCCCCGGTAGACGTCGTAGTTCTTGACGCCCTTGTCGTCGGTGGCGGGGGACCAGCTCAGGGTGAGCGAGGTGTCGGCGACGTTGCTCGCGGTGGGGGTGCCGGGAGCCGAGGGGGGAGCGTCGCCGGGCTGGGTGCCGCCGTCGCAGGAGGCGCCGTTGATCTTGCAGCCGCCGGGGGAGCCGCTGCCGGCGCCGTTGAAGCCGAAGCTGGCGGTCGCGCCGGGGGCGAGGGTGCCGTTCCAGCCGACGTTCTTGGCCGTCCAGTGGGTGCCCGAGCTGGTGACGGTGGCGTCCCAGGCCGAGGTGACCGAGGTGCCGGCCGGGTAGTCCCACTCCACGGTCCAGCTGGTGAGGGTGGTGGTGCCGGTGTTCTTCACCACCCACTTGCCCTCGAAGCCGGTGCCCCAGTCGGAGACCTTGGTGTACGTCGCGGTCGCGGCGGCGGCCGCCTGGGCCGGGGCGGCGAGCACGACGAGCCCGGTGACGGGCAGGGCGAGCGCGGCCACGATCGCCGCGACGCGGGTGAAGAACCGGGTGCGCCTGGTGCGGGGTGGGGATGCTGTGCTCAAGGGTGATCCTCCGTAGGTCCGTCTCGGTCGTGGGGGACCTCGACATGGGGGTGGGACCTGCGCCGCCCGTGAGCACGCTTTGTCATGGCACGCTCACCACAGTGTTGCGGCGAGCGTAGAAAGGTCTGGACCAACCGTCAAGAGGTCCAGACCGGTACGCGAGGTGCCGCCCGGGGTCGGGGCTATATCCCCAACTCCTGGGCCAGCACCGCGGCTTGGAGTCGACTGCGCAGCTCCAGCTTGCCGAGCAGGCGGCTGACGTGGGTCTTCGCCGTCGCCTCCGCCATCTCCAGCCGCTCGGCGATCTCCGCGTTCGACAGGCCCTCGCCCAGCGCGCTCAGCACCTCCCGCTCCCGCGGGGTCAGGGAGGCCACCGCCGCGGCCGTCTCCGGCGCCGGGGTCGCCCGCGCCGGCCGGGGGGCGGCGAACTCGGCGATCAGCCGCCTGGTCACCGCCGGGGCGATCAGGCCCTCCCCGCGCGCGACCGTCCGTACCGCCGCGATCAGCTCCGCCGCGTCCGCGTTCTTCAGGAGGAAGCCCGCGGCCCCGGCGCGCAACGCCCCGAAGACGTACTCGTCGAGGTCGAAGGTGGTCAGCACCAGGACATCGGCCAGCCCCTCCGCGACCACCTCGCGCGTCGCGGACACCCCGTCCAGCCTGGGCATCTGCACGTCCATGAGGACGAGGTCCGGCCGCAGCTCCCGGGCCAGGCGGACCGCCTCCTCCCCGTCGCCGGCCTCGCCGACCACCTCGATGTCCCCCGCGCTGCGCAGGATGAGCACCAGCCCGGCCCGCACCGCGCCCTGATCCTCCGCCACCACCACCCGGATGGTCATGCCTCCACCGCCTTCTCCTCCGCGGGCAGTGTCGCCCGTACCTGCCACACCGCGCCGGACCGGCCCGCCGTGAACGCTCCGCCCAGCAGTTCCGTCCGCTCCCGCATGCCGATCAGCCCGGCCCCGGAGCCGGGGGCGCGGGGGCCCGGCCGGTCCCCGTAGGGCGAGTCCACCCCCACGGTCAGCAGCCCGTCCGTGTGCGCCACGCGGATCGTGACCGTGCCCGGGGCGGCGTGCTTGAGCGCATTGGTCAGCGACTCCTGGACGATCCGGTACGCCGCCAGCTCCACCGGGGCCGCCGTCTGCTCCCCGGGCGGCCGCTCGTCGTGGAGCACGAAGTCCAGCCCGCTCGCCGAGCCGTTGGTCCTCGCCTGTCCGACCAGGGCGTCCAGACCGTCCAGCGAGGGCACGGCGACCGGCTCCTGCCCCGCCCCGGCCTCCCGCAGCAGCCCGATCAGGCGGCGCATCTCGGCCAGGCCCTGCACGCTGTTCTCGCGGATCACCCCGAGCGCCTCGCGGCTGGTGGCGGCCGTGTCGATGGAGAGCGCGGCCGTGGAGTGGATCGCGATGGCGGACAGGTGGTTGGCCACCATGTCGTGCAGCTCGCGGGCCATCCGGGCGCGTTCGGCGACCACGGCCTGGCTGCGGTCCATCTCGGCCAGCAGCGCGGTCTGCTCGGCGCGCAGCCGGGCGGCCACGGCGGCCTCGCGGTGGTTGCGCAGCGTGGCGCCGGTCAGCGCCGGGGCGAAGCTCACGATGCCGGTGACCACGCCGATCAGCAGGGCCTGCGGGGTGCGAAGCCAGGCCACCGAGGCGATGGTGACGATGACCGTGATCAGCCCGGTGCTGACCGGGAGCCGGCGGGCCATGGACGGTTTCCCGTACACGACGGCGGCGTACATCAGGTCGGTGAAGATCACGACGGTGGCGAGGCTGCCGACCGTGAACTGGTCGGCGATCACCCCGAGGGTGCCGACGATCAGGGTCACGGACGGCATGGTGCGGCGCAGCAGCTCCATCGAACCGAGGGCCACGAGGGGGACCAGGGCGGCCCAGTCGGGCAGGAGGTGCCGGTTGCCGCTGCTGTAGACCCCGAGCGACCAGAACACCAGGCCCGCGAGCACGCTGAACACCGCCAGCAGGACGTCGTCGCGGTGGGGGCGCAGGCTCTTCGTGGTCACGGTCCCATCCAACAGGGTGCGCGGGCCGCGTACGTCGGCGGAGCGGCCGACGTGCGGCTACATCGAAGGATGCAGGCACAGGTCGTCAGCGGCGACGACGCGACCGGCCCGGCGGGACGGGAGTCTGGGAGGGAACCTGAAACCTAGCGGACGGAGAGTCCCGTGATCGTCGCGCTGATCATCGCCTGTGAGGTCGGCTTCTGGGTGCTGCTGGCGGCCGGTCTGGGCCTGCGGTACCTCGCGAAGATGCCCAGGCTGGGGGCGGCGGTCCTGCTGTGCGAGCCCCTGATGGAGCTGGTGCTGCTGGTGGTCACCACGCTCGACCTGAAGAACGGCGCCGAGCCGGACTGGAAGCACGGTCTGGCCGCGCTCTACATCGGCTACACCGTCGCCTACGGCCACTACACGATCAAGTGGCTCGACGGGCACGCCGCGCACCGGCTGGCCGGGGGCCCCAAGCCGGCCGGCGCCGGGTACGGGAAGGCGCGGGCCGTGCACGAGTGGAAGCTGTGGGTCCGTACCCTCGTCGCCGCCGCGGTCGCCCTCGGCCTGCTCCAGGTGGCCATCTGGTACGTCGGCGACGCGGGCGACGTCAGCTCGCTCCAGGCGTGGCAGTTCGGCGCCCTGCGGGCGGTCGGCATCCACGCCCTGGTCGCCGTCGCTTACACGATCTGGCTGAAAAAGGCCCCTGCGGGCGTGGAGGAGCGGCCCGTACTGGCGAAGACCGAGCGATAGCGCCACGGGGCCGGGTGGCGGCCGGCGGCGCCCCGCGCGCTACCGTTCGCCGCCCGGCACCCACAGCACGTCCCCGACCTCCTTGTTGGCCACCCGGGCCAGGATGAACAGCAGGTCGGAGAGACGGTTCAGATAGGTGGCGGTCAGCGGGTTCATCACCTCGCCGTGCACCTCCAGCGCCGCCCACGTCGAGCGCTCGGCGCGCCGGACCACCGTGCAGGCCTGGTGGAGCAGGGCCGCGCCGGGGGTGCCCCCCGGGAGGATGAAGCTGCGCAGCTTCTCCACCTGCTCCAGGAAGTGGTCGCAGTCCGCCTCCAGCTTGTCGACGTAGAACTGCTCCACCCGAAGCGGCGGGTACTCCGGCTTCTCGACCACCGGGGTGCACAGGTCCGCGCCCACGTCGAACAGGTCGTTCTGCACGCGGACCAGGACCTTCACGACCTCCGCCGGCAGCCCGCCGAGCGCGATGGCCGTCCCGATGGCCGCGTTGGCCTCGTTGGCGTCGGCGTACGCGGAGATCCGCAGATCGGTCTTGGCCGTGCGGCTCATGTCGCCGAGGGCGGTCGTGCCCGAGTCGCCGGTACGGGTGTAGATGCGCGTGAGGTTCACCATGCGGCCAGCGTAGACGGACCGCCCCCGGCGGCGGCGAGCCGGAGGACGGGCGAACTGGAGGGCTGGGCAGGGGTGCTGGGCCGTACCGGTGTGATGTCCGTCATCTGAGACGTGACGCGTGTTACTTCGCGGTCACACCGCACCGCCCGGGCGCTAGTCTCCGCCGGAGTGGCTACGAGGCCGTGCCGTATTCGAGACTGGTCATTTGAAGAACGTGGGGTGTGCAGTGGCTGGGAAGCTCGCCGTCATCGGTGCCGGACTGATGGGTTCCGGGATCGCTCAGGTCTCCGCTCAGGCGGGTTGGGACGTCGTGCTGCGCGATGTCACCGACGCCGCGCTGACCCGTGGCACGGACGGGATCAAGGCCTCGTACGACAAGTTCGTCTCCAAGGGGAAGATGACGGCCGAGGACGCCGAGGCGGCGCTGGCGCGCATCACGACGACCACCGACCTCGACGCGGTGGCCGACGTGGACATCGTCGTGGAGGCCGTCTTCGAGAAGATCGAGATCAAGCACGAGATCTTCCGCGCCCTCGACAAGATCGTGCGTGAGGACGCCATCCTCGCCTCCAACACCTCCGCCATCCCGATCACCAAGATCGCGGCCGTGACGGAGCGTCCGGAGCGGGTCGTCGGCGCGCACTTCTTCTCGCCCGTCCCCATGATGCAGCTGTGCGAGCTCGTGCGCGGCTACAAGACGAGCGACGAAACCCTCGCCACCACGCGGGCGTTCGCCGAGTCCGTCGGCAAGACCTGCATCGTCGTCAACCGCGACGTCGCCGGTTTCGTGACCACCCGTCTGATCTCCGCGCTGGTCGTCGAGGCCGCCAAGCTCTACGAGTCGGGCGTGGCCTCCGCCGAGGACATCGACATCGCCTGCAAGCTGGGCTTCGGCCACGCGATGGGGCCGCTGGCCACCGCCGACCTCACGGGCGTCGACATCCTGCTGCACGCCACCAGCAACATCTACACCGAGTCGCAGGACGAGAAGTTCGCGCCGCCGGAGCTGATGCGCCGGATGGTGGACGCCGGTGACATCGGCCGCAAGAGCGGGCAGGGCTTCTACAAGCACTGAGGCCCGGGCCGGCCGCCGAGCGCCACCGTTCGAATATTGGTTCACCCCTCAGGGTGAATTAGGTATCGGTTCGCTCACGGTCGGCAACTTCCCTGCCCGTGGGGCAGTCAGTTCAAGTGAGAGTTGCCGACCACGGACCAGTCGGACCATACGTACGCAGTACTGCACTGCCGGGAGTACACATGCACATCAGGGGCGACCACGCCGAACTCGCTGTCGGGGGCCGCCTCGACGTGCGCAGCGCGGCGGACGCCCGTACGGCCCTCCACACCGCGCTCGACGACGGCCACGGCGACCTCGTGCTCGACCTCACCGGGCTCGACTCCTGGGACGCGACCGGCCTCGGCGTGATCATGGGCGCGCACCGGCGGGCCGGCCGGACCGGCCGGCGCCTCGTCCTGCGCGGGGTGCCGCCGCAGATGCAGCGGCTGCTCGTCGCGACCCGGCTGCACCGGATCCTCGCGATCGAGGGCGGCCTGGAAGCAGAGTCCCTGCCCCGCGTCTGAACGGGCAAGCCGCTGACCTTTGCATTTCCTGCGGAAACGTAACGGTCCGGTGGTGATCGCACCCCTGCGGTTTCCCGCACGACCGGCCACGGTCTAGGGTTCGGGCGGAAACCGGACCAGGAGCGACCGCGGGTGCGCCGAGGCCGGGCGGTACGACGGCGAGGCGCTCGGCCCGCGATCGGGGGGACTGGATCATGGACCGAATACAGGGGCAGACCGGGCAGGACGGGCGGCAGCCCGCAGGCGGCTCCACGCCGTCCGTGCCCGGATCCGGGCAGGCTCCGGCCCCGTCCGGAGCGACCGCCGCGCCCACGGCGACCTCCGGGACCTCCCCGACGTCCGGGACCTCCCCGGCCTCCGCACCCATGCCACACGGCCCCGCGCGGGTCGTCACCCTGACCGCAGGCGACTTCACCCTCACCGTCAACCCGGTCGACGGCAGCGAGATCGAGCCGCTCCGCCCCGGCACCGAGCGGAGCCGCCCCGCCAAGCGCGACGCGGCCGCCCGCACCGCCCGGGACACCGCCGCACGGCCGCCCGCCCTGCCGGGCCCCGCCGGCCCCGTACGGCCGCTGCTCGCCCGCGAGGAGGAGCAGGAGCGCCTCGTCCGCCTGCTGGCCCGGGGCCGGTCCGTACGGCTGACCGGACCTTCGGGATCCGGGCGCAGCGTGCTGCTCGACGCGGTCGCCGCCCGGTGCGCGGGCCTCGCGCCCGACGGCGTCGTACGGCTCTCCGGGTACGGGCACCAGCAGCCCTCCGAACTCCTCCAGACGCTCTACGCGACCGTGTACGAGGCTCCCGGGGAGCGCCCCGAGCGCGACGAGCTCCTCGCCCGCGTCCGGGACATCGGCGCCGTCGTCCTCCTCGACGACCTGGAGATGGGCGGCGCCGCGCTCGACGAGCTGCTGCGCGCCACCCCCGAATGCGCCTACCTGCTCGCTGCGACCCCCGACACCCGGTCCCCCTCCGACGACTCGCACATCGAGGAGGTCTTCCTCGGCGGGCTGGGCAAGACCGAGTGCGTGGACCTCCTCGAAGCGGGCCTGGGACGGCCGCTGACGGACGAGGAGACCGCCTGGGCGGGAGACCTGCGCTTCGCCTCCGAGGGGCTGCCGCTGCGCTTCGTGCAGGCCGCCGCGCTGCTGCGGCAGCGGGACGAGCTCAACCACGCCGTCGAGGACGACGACGAGGAGGAGCCCGGCGTCTTCGACGAGCGCCCGCGCGACCGCGCACAGGTGCCGCTGCCGACGCTGGCCGAGGGCGCGGCCCCGGCCGAGCTGCTGGCCTCGCGGGTCAGCGAGTCGGCGCGGGCCGCCCTGCGGATCGCCTGCGCGCTCGGCGGGGAGCTGCCGCACCACGCGCACCTGCCGGCGCTGGTGGGGGACACCCACGCCGACACGGCGGTGCCCGAGCTGCTGGCCTGCGGGCTGCTGACGCCCGTCGGGACGCGCTACCGGCTGGCCGCCGGCGTCGCGCGACAGCTGGAGGAGGTCGGCTACGGGGACACCGCCGCGGAGGAGGCCCGTACGGCCGCCCGGCACTACGCCTGGTGGACCGGGCACGCCTCGGTGACCCCGGAGCGGGTCGCGGCCGAGGCCGACGCGGTCCTCGCGGCGCTGGCCGGCGCCGACGTGGTGGCGGCGGTGCTGCTGGCACGGACGGCGGCTCCGGCGTTCGCGGGCTCGCTGCACTGGGAGGCGTGGGAGCGGGTGCTGCGCTCCGGGGCGGAGGCCGCGCGCAAGGCGGGAGAGGTCGCCGAGCAGGCGTACTTCCACCACGAGCTCGGCGTGCTGGCCCTGTGCGAGGGGCGCCTGGACCGGGCGCGGGCCGAGCTGGAGACCTCGATCGGGCTGCGGGGCGCGCTGGCGGACAAGCGGGGCACGGTGGCCGGACGGCGCGCGCTGGCGCTGGTCGTGGACCGGGAGGCGGCAGAGCTGGCTCCGTCGCCGCCGCTGAGGCTGGAGGCGCCGGCGGCCCTGGCGGCGGCTTCGGAGGCGGTGACGGCGGTGACCCCGGTCGCCCCGGCGGCCTCGCCGGTCCCTGCGGCCCCTGCTGTGAACCGGTCGGCCGCGTCCCTCGCGCGGACCCCGTCCAACCGCGTCGCCCCCGTGATCCCGGTGGGCCCCGTCTCCGCCGAGGCGGTGACGCGGATGACCCCGGTGGTGCCGGTGTCCCGGAGCTCGGAGCCGCCCACGACGCTGTCGGAGGTGTTCGAGGACGCCTTCCCGCTGTCGCCGAAGCCGGTCCCGCCCACCGCCCTTCCCAAGCCGGCGCCCGCGCCGGCCAAGGACGCGGGCCGGCGCCGGCTGGTGCTGCTGGCCGGCGCGGGAGCGCTGACGGTGGTGGCGCTGGGCACGGTCGTGGCCCTGGCGCTGGGTTCCTCGGACGACGCGCCGCCGGCGCAGAGCCCGGCGGTCTCCCTGACCCCGACGGCCGTGGTCCCGTCGACCGTGCCGAGCGCCGGCGGGAACGATCCTGCACCGGAGCCGCCGGCCTCCGCCCCGGCGTCGGAGGCCGTGCAGCCGGGACAGAGCACCGCCGCCCCGACCCCCGGCCGCACGCCGGGCCGCACCCCGTCCCGCCGCCCGTCCCCGACGCCGCCGAACTCCCCGCCGCCGTCGTCCGTTTCGCCCCCGCCGACCAGCACGGGGCCGACTCCGACGCCGACCGAGACCGCCGAGCCGACGCCGACGGCCACCCAGGCGGTCACGGCGACCGCCGCCTCCCCGCCCGCGGGCCCGTGAACGCCGACGGCTCCGTCCTTCGGGACGGAGCCGTTGCGTCAGTGGGCGGTCGGCCGGGCGGCCGGTCGGGGCCGGGGATCAGAACAGGCGGAGCTTGTCGTCCTCGATGCCGCGCAGCGCGTTGTAGTCCAGGACCACGCAGTCCATCCCGCGGTCCGTCGCCAGCACCTTGGCCTGCGGCTTGATCTCCTGGGCGGCGAAGATGCCCCGGACCGGCGCCAGGTGCGGATCGCGGTTGAGCAGCTCCAAGTAGCGGGTCAGCTGCTCGACGCCGTCGATCTCGCCGCGCCGCTTGATCTCCACGGCCACCGTCGCACCGGAGGCGTCCCGGCAGAGGATGTCCACCGGACCGATCGCCGTCATGTACTCGCGCCGGATCAGGGTGTAGCCCTCGCCCAGCGTTTCGATGCGGTCCGCGAGGAGTTCCTGCAGGTGCGCCTCGACGCCGTCCTTGATGAGCCCCGGGTCGGTGCCGAGCTCGTGGGAGGAGTCGTGCAGGACTTCCTCCATGGTGATGATGAGCTTCTCGCCCGCCTTGTTGATGACCGTCCACACCCCGGCGTCATCACCGCTCCCCTCCTTGAGGGTGCAGGGGGGCGACATCCAGTTGAGCGGTTTGTACGCCCGGTCGTCCGCGTGGATCGAGACACTGCCGTCGGCCTTCACGAGGATCAGACGGGGTGCCGAGGGCAGATGGGCGGTGAGCCGGCCCGCGTAGTCGACGGAGCAGCGGGCAATGACGAGACGCATGGTCGGCAACGCTACTCGACCAACGGGCCTCCACGCGATTCGCCCCCGAAAGCCCCCTTCGCGGATGGCGCGTTGTATGCGCATTCTCCTGGTGCGCCACCCATGGGACGCCTACCGTGGTGAGCGGGAGGTGGCGAAGCGTGCACTCTGCGTCGCGATCTCCTTCCCTGCCCGTAAGACTCCGGCAACCCAATCGGCCGGGGTCGCGAGAGGAGAACCCATGTCGCTCGACGTCTCACCGGCCCTACTCGAACAGGCCGAGCGAGGCGAGGTCGACGAAGCCGCTTTCGTCGACTGCGTCCGGACCTCCCTGCCCTACGCATGGGAGATGATCAGCTCGCTGGTGGCCCAGCTGAAGGTGGACGGCGGACAGTTCGCCGACAACCAGACGCCGCCGCCCGACGAGCAGGCGCGGGGGCAGCTGCTGCGTGCCCTCGCGAGTGACGCGATACGGGGTGCCCTGCAGCGGCACTTCGGAGTGCGCCTGGCTTTCCAGAACTGTCACCGGGTTGCGGTGTTCCCGCTGGACCCCTCGGTGGACGACCGGCTGGCCAAGTTCACTTCGATCCGCGGTCAGCTGCTCAACCAGTCGCCGGAACTCCGGGACTGCTGAGCAGGTCCGGTAGATCTCAGCCGAGGCGGGGCAGGACCTCGACGCCGAGTCGTCGTACGTTCTCCTCCGTCGCGGCGAGATCGCCGGAGCCTTCCGTCAGGAGGGCGAAGCGCGTGATGCCCGTCCGTGCCGACGTGGCCGCCAGCCGGTCCGCCGCCACCTCCGGGGTGCCCACCGGGTGCAGGTCGCACAGCAGTTCCGTGTACGCGACCGGATCCCGCATCGCGCGCGCGCGTCCGTCCACCGTCACGTGCGCGTCCAAACCCTGCTTGAGCCAGCCCGGCATCGCCTTGAGCAGGGTCTCGCGGGCGTCCGCCGTGCGGTCCGCGAGCTGGCACACCCCGGCGGAGACGTGCCCCGCGCCGGCCACCTGATCCCGCGAGTGGCCCGCCGCCAGCGCCGTGCTGCGCCACAGCGCGACCATCTCCGCCTTGGTCTCGTCCCCGCAGTGCATGCCGAGGAGCATCGGCAGCCCCCGCTGAGCGGCCAGCCGTACCGACGCGGGAGAAGTGCACGCCACGATCACCTCCGGCCCCGCGCCGTCCCCGTCCAGGGCCTCCGAAGGCCGCGGTACGACGGCCACCTCGCGGAAGCCGTACCGCTCGCCGGCGGCTCCCACCCGCGCCTGCGTCAGCCAGCGCCGCAGCAGGTCCAGGGCCTCCGGGAAGCCGTTCTCGTACGCGTCCAGGCCGCCCCCGAACACCTCCAGGTCGACCCACGGCCCGCCGCGGCCCACCCCGAGGGTGAAACGGCCGCCCGAAGTCAGGTGCAGCAGGGCCGCCTGCTCCCCGAGGGCCACCGGGTGCGTGCTCGGCAGCACGCTCACCGCCGTGCCCACGCGCAGCCGCCGGGTCCGGCCCAGCAGCAGGGCCGCCAGGGTCACCGCCGAGGGACAGACCCCGTACGGGACGAAGTGGTGCTCGGCGAGCCAGACCGAGTCCAGCCCGGCCTCCTCGGCCACCTCGGCGGTCCGCACCGCCCGGTGCAGTGCCTCTCCCTGTCCCTGGCCCGGGAACTGGGCCGCCAGTACAAACGCTCCTACGCGCATCGCCTTTAGCCTCCTCGCGGCTGACGCGGCCTCCCCCAGGTGGACCGGTTCTTCCTATGGCAACAACGTCTGACACGTGCCAAAGGCACGGGCTGACAGGAAAGTTATTGGGATTGTCGGGCCATTCCTCTTCGCGAGGCCGTCTTCCTCGGCCACCCTGCGGGTACCCGGCCTCGCTGCGCGTAGTCTGGGAGAAAGTCACTGCCGTCCGCCCTCCCGTGAGGTATACGTGTCACCGCGCAACAACCGCCCCAGGGGCGGCGAGACCCCGGATGAACGCCCGGGCACCGGCCTCGACCGCTACGGGCTGGAGCGCACCGAGGAGTACCAGGGCGAGGACTGGAAGGTCCGCCACGTGGCCGGCGCCAGCGCGGCCGGCAAGCGCTACCGCTGTCCCGGCTGCGACCAGGAGATCCCCTCCGGCACCCCGCACCTGGTGGCCTGGCCGGAGTACGGCGGCGTGGACGACCGGCGGCACTGGCACAAGGCCTGCTGGAACGCGAAGGACCGCCGCACCTCGAAGGTGCAGCGGTCCCGTAACGCGCCCCGGTACTAGAGCGCCCTAGACGTCCCGGCGGCCGACCGCCAGGTACGAGGCGGTCACCGCCGCGCCCGTGATCAGCACGATGAGCAGCAGGTGCGAGAGGTTGCTGGGGGCCACGCCCAGGTCGCCGCCCTCCCGCATGCCGAACAGCTGGCTGAGAGCCACCGGCACGTTGCGCTGGAGGATCATGCGTCCGACGGGCGCGACGGCTTCCCAGCTGGTGAGCATGGCCCCTATCACCGGCGGCAGCGTGACCAGGCCGAGCATGACGGCGATCCCCCCGGCCGAGTGCCGCACCAATGCGCCGATCGCCAGCGCGAGCACGCCGAGCAGGGTGACGTAGAGGCAGCCGAACAGCGCGCCCAGCCATTCGTGGGCGGCGTGCGTGCCGGCCGCGGCGCCGTCGTGGGCCAGCGCCGCGGCGATCCCGACGACGAAGACGGACAGCACGGTGGTGACGAAGGCCGTGGCGCTGAAGACCAGGTACTTCGCGGTGAGCACCCGGAACCGGTCCGGGGCGGCGGTGAAGGTGGTCCGCGCCAGTCCGGTGCCGTGCTCCGAGGTGATGGTCAGCACGCCGAGGACCATCACCGCGACCTCCCCCACCAGCAGGCCGAAGAGGGCGGGTGTGGTGAAGGTGATCCCCTCGTAGTCCTGGTCGGTGGTCTGCGAGACGAAGAGCAGCCCGACGCCGACGACGATGAGGACGAGGGAGCCCAGCGTCCACATGGTGGAGCGGATCGAGATCAGCTTGGTCCACTCCGAGGCGAGGGCGTGCCCCAGGTGCGGCCGCGGCGTGGGGAGGGGAGAGCTGTAGCTCCGGGGCCGCTCCGGCGTCGGGGTCGTCGGGGTCATCGTGTGTCCTCGGGGGATTTCTTGGCGGTGCTCGTGAGCTCGCCGGGATTGCTGGGCATGAGGAAGGGCTGCCCGCCCGCTCCGGGCGGCGGCGGGGCGAAGAAGCCCGCTTGCGGGACGTGCGGCGCCGCCGGCTCCTCCTCCCACGCCGGGAGGGCCAGCGGCTCGGGCTCCCAGAGCTCGGCCCGCGGGTCCTCGGTGGAGGTGTACTCGACGGCGGACTGGGTCATCCGCATGTACGCCTCCTCCAGCGAGGCGTGGTGCGGTGACAGCTCCCACAGGCGTACGCCGGCCTCGTGCGCGAGGTCCGAGATGCGGGGCAGCTCCAGGCCGGTCACGCGCAGTGCTCCGTCGGGCTCCTGGAGGACCCGGCCCCCCGCCCTGGTGAGGGTCGTACCCAGCGTCTCCCGGCCATCCGGATCAGTGTCGGCCGCGCGCACCCGAGCGAATCCGGCCGAGTTGTGCGCGATGAACTCCCGGGTGCCCATATCGGCCAGCAGCCGTCCGCGGCCGATGACGATCAGGTGGTCGGCGGTCAGCGCCATCTCGCTCATCAGGTGCGAGGAGACGAAGACGGTGCGGCCCTCGGAGGCGAGCCGGCGCATGAGGTTGCGGACCCAGAGGATGCCCTCGGGGTCGAGCCCGTTGACCGGCTCGTCGAACAGCAGCACCTGCGGGTCCCCGAGCAGTGCGGTGGCGATGCCGAGCCGCTGGCCCATGCCGAGCGAGAAGCCCTTCGTACGCTGCCGGGCGGCGTCCTGGAGCCCGACCACGGCCAGGACCTCGTCCACCCGCCTCTCCGGGATCCCGGAGAGCTGGGCGATGGAGAGCAGGTGCGTACGCGCCCGGCGGCCGCCGTGCACGGCCTTGGCGTCGAGCAGGGCCCCGACGTGCCGCTGGGCGTTCGGGAGGTCCCGGAAGGGGCGCCCGTTGATCGTGACATGACCGGATGTGGGCCGGTCCAGGCCCACGATCATGCGCATGGTGGTGGACTTCCCGGAGCCGTTGGGCCCCAGGAATCCCGTCACGTGACCCGGCTTGACCTGGAAGGACAGCTGGTCGACGGCGGTCTTGGCGCCGTAGCGCTTGGTCAGGCCGACTGCCTCGATCATCTTGCTGCCCCTTACCAGGCCGGGACGACTCTCGCCCGCGTAAGGGTTAAGAGGATAACGAGGTTCCTCTGGTTCCGTCCCGAGTGGATCCCTGAGCTCCCCCTGAGACCGACCCGGGGATCTCCCGTAGTACGCGGGCAGGAGGTCAGGCGTCCCTCTTGCGGAGGACGCCGTAGCCCCCGAGTACCGCCGCCAGCGTCCAGAGGACCATGATCCCGAAACCGCCCCACGGGCCGTACGGGGTCTCGGGGGAGCCGAAGGCGTTGGGTACGACCTGCATGATCCTCGCCCCGGCGTTGCTCGGCAGGTACTGGCCGACCGTGCGGGTCGCGTCGAAACCGTTGAGGAGGTTCGAGACGATCAGGAAGAACGGGATCAGGATGCTGATGGCGGCGACCGAGCTGCGCAGCATGGCCGCCACGCCCATGCAGAACAGGGCGAGCAGCGCCAGGTACAGTCCGGCGCCGATCAGGGCGCGCAGCACGTTCTCCTCGCCGACACCGATGCCGAGGTCACCGAGGAGCGCCTGGGTGAGGAAGAACGACACGAAGCTGGTCAGCAGTCCCACGGCCAGGGCCAGCGCCGTCGCCACCGCCATCTTGCCGAGCAGGAAGTGCCCGCGGCGCGGTACGGCGGCCAGGGAGGTGCGGATCATGCCCGTGCTGTACTCGGTGCTCACGACCATCACACCGAAGACGATCATCGCGAGCTGACCGAACTGCATCGAACCGAAGCTCATCGCGGTGGGGTCGAAGGTGGCCTGCTGGGCCGCGTCCAGATTGTTCTTGTCGAACGTGGCGCTGAACAGCGCGGCGAAGCCGACGGTGACGAGGAAGACGAGGGCGAGGGTCCAGCTGGTGGAGGCGACCGTGCGGATCTTGGTCCACTCGGACTTGAGGACGGCGTTGAAGGCCATGGTCACTCGCCACCCTTGCGCGTCGCCTCGTAGCCGGCGCCCCAGGCGGGGACGTCGGCCGGCCGGGCGGGGTTGTCGGCGGCCATGCCGGGCGGGACCGGGGCGCCGGGTGCGCCCGGTGCGTGGGCGTGGTACTCGACGGAGTCGGCCGTCATGCGCATGAACGCTTCTTCCAGTGAGGCCCGTTGCGGGCTGAGCTCGTGCAGCACGATCTGGTGCTGGGCGGCGAGCTCGCCGAGCTGTTCCGCGCTCGCTCCGTCGATCTCCAGCGTGCCGGTGGCGGGGACGCTGACGGCGTTGATCCCGGCATCGTGCAGGACGTCCTTGAGTCGTTCCTGCTGCGGGGAGCGCAGCCGGACGTAACTCCGGGAGTTCTGCTGAATGAAATCAGCCATCGGAAGATCGGCCAGAAGTCTCCCTTGACCAATGACGACCAAATGGTCTGCGGTCAGCGCCATTTCACTCATCAGGTGGGAGGACACGAAGATCGTCCGCCCCTCTGCCGCCAGACCCTTCATCAGATTGCGGATCCAGAGAATTCCCTCCGGGTCCAGACCATTGACGGGCTCGTCGAACATCAGGATTTCCGGATCGCCCAGCAGCGCGGAGGCGATTCCCAGGCGTTGGCCCATGCCCAGCGAAAATCCTTTGGACTTCTTCTTCGCCACGGCCGTCAGTCCGACCAGGTCCAGCACCTCGTCGACCCGGCTCTGCGGGATATCGTTCGACTGCGCCAGGCAGAGCAGGTTGTTGTACGCGCTGCGGCCGCCGTGCATGGCCTTCGCGTCCAGCAGCGCCCCGATGTGCTTCAGCGGCTCCGTCAGGTCGCGGTAGTGCTTCCCGTCGATCCGGACCGTTCCGCTGGTCGGATTGTCGAGGTCGAGCATCATGCGCATGGTCGTGGACTTCCCTGCCCCGTTGGGGCCGAGGAAGCCGGTCACCACCCCCGGTCGGACCTGGAAGCTGAGGTTGTCCACGGCGGTCTTCGCGCCGAATCGTTTGGTAAGGCCCTCAAGCTCGATCATGCGGGCCACGCTAGAACGCCGAAGGGCCGTACGCCACCTCCGAAAGGTGACGCACGGCCCTACTTAGGTCGTGAAACGGGCGAACGGTACCGCCCGGTAACCGCGACGCGGAGGTCAGCGGCTCTGCTGCGCCGGGACGCCGCGGCTGACCGGCTCGTCGTCCACGATCGGGGTGGCCGCGGCGACGGCCGCACCGGTGAGCGTCGCCAGCATCTCGCGGACGTTGGTCAGCTGCGCGTTGATCGAGTCGCGGCGGTTGGTGAGCGCCGCCAGCTCGCGCTCGGACTCGCTGCGGATACGGTCCGCCTTGGCGTTGGCGTCGGCCACGATGTCCTCGGCCTGGCGCTGCGCGGTCTCCACCGTCTGCCGGGCCCGGCGCTCCGCGTCCGTACGCAGCTTCTCGGCCTCCAGGCGCAGCTGCTCCGCGCGGTGCTCGATCTCGGCGAGGCGCTTCTCCGCCTTGGCCTGACGCGAGGCCAGGTCGCGCTCGGACTGCTCACGGCGCTTGGCCAGGTTGGTCTCGAAGTCCGCGGCGGCCTGGGCGGCCTTGGCGCGGGTCTCCTCGAACAGCGCGTCGGCCTCCTCGCGCTTGGAAGCCGCGTCCTTCTGGGCCTCCGCGCGCAGGGTCGACGCGTCGCCCTTCGCCTTCTCGACGATGCGGACGCCCTCGTCCTCCGCCTTCGTCTTGCGGTCGGCGGCGAACGACTCGGCGTCGTTGCGCACCTGCTGGGCAGCCGACTCGGCCAGCTCGCGGTGCTGCTCGGCCGCGCGACGGGCCTCCTCGCGCAGGTCCTTCGCCTCCTCCTCGGCCAGCCGCAGGATCTTCTCGACCCGGGCGCCGAGGCCGGCGTACGACGGCTCGGCGTCGTTCACCTGGGCCTGGGCGTTCTGCGTCTCGAGGTGCAGCTCCTCGATCCGCTTTTCCAGAGAGTTGATACGTCCAAGGGCGCTGTCGCGGTCGGAGACCAGCTTGGTAATGCGGTCGTCCACCTGACCGCGGTCATAACCACGCCGCACGAGCTCGAAGCCGAAGGGGGAGGAAGTGTCGCTCATGGGGTTCCTGTCGAATGAGACCGATGAGGTGCTACGTGAGGTGTTAGGGGAATCCTAGGCGCCCAGACGGCGTGTCATCGAGTCAATCCGCGTTTGATCTGGACAATGACACCCCTTTTGAGTGGCAAGGCGGCGGAATGCTTGTCACCCGTTCGCCTGAACCTTCATCAGGTGCGCACATCCCGGACCGCTTGGCTACCCCTCCGACGACTTGCCACCCGAACGAGTGGAACCTGCGGACACTCCGGCTTTGGCACCCCCCGAGCCCTGGCCGCCGACCGTGGGCTTTCCGCCGCCCGTAGGCGCCTCGAATGATTCCAACGCCTCAAGAACGTCCTGGACACGGGAGATCTCCCCCTGAATGTCCTGCCGCCGACGCACCAGGACCTCCAGCTCACGGCGGCCCTCGTCGACGAGGCGTTCGGCCTCCGCCTTGGCCTCCGCCAGGGTCTTCTCGGCCTCCCGGGTCAGCTCGGCCTTCTTCTGCTCGGCCTCCTTGAGCAGCGCCTCCGCCTTGCGCACCGCGGCGATGCGCACCTTGCTCGCCTCGCTGCTCGCGTCCGACACCAGGGCCTTGGCCTTCGCCTCGGCCTCGACGCTCTGCTCGGTCGCCGCCCGCACCAGCTTGTCCACGCGCTCGCCGGCCGACTTCATCTGCTCCGCCGACTCCCGGCGGGCCCGCTCGTGCAGCTCCTCGACCTCGCCCTCGACACGGCCGCGCAGCTCCTCCGCCCGCTCCCTTATGGCGGCCGCGTCCGTGCGCGCGCCGACCAGCAGCTCGTCCGCGTCCGTACGGGCCTTCTCCACCATGGAGTTGCCCTCGACGGTCGCCTCCGAGGCGATCCGCGCCGCCTCCTTGCGCGCCGCGTCCACCATCGCGTCGGCCTGCTCCTCGGCGGCCGTGGTGGCGGCGAGGGACTTCTTCTGCGCATCGGCCGTGAGCTTGTCGGCCTCCGCGGAGGCCTCCGTGATGAGCCGGTCGACCTGCTCCGCGGCCTCGCTGCGGCGCTTGTTGGCCGCCTCGCGCGCCTCGTCCAGCAGCCGCTCCGACTCCGTACGGGCCTCCGTGCGGGTGCGCTCGGCCGCGGTCGCGGCCTCCGCCTTGACCCGCTCGGCCTCCGCCCGGGTGCGGGTCGCGTGCTCCTGCGCCGACGACAGCGCCTCCGACGCGTCCGCGCGCAGCCGCTCGGCCTCGGCGGCCGCCTCGCCGACCGTGCGCTCGTTCGCCTTGCGGGTCTCGGCGGTGAGCTTGTCGGCCTCGGACGCGGCCTCGGAGATGAGCCGGTCCGCCTGCTCGGCCGCCTCGGTGCGCAACCGGTTCGCCTCGGCGCGCGCCTCGTCCAGCGTCTGCTCGGACTCCCGCTCCGCGCTCGCCAGGGTCTCGCTCGCCGCGGCCGTGACGCGGTCGGCCTCCGCGGTGGCCTCGCCGATGATCCGGCCGCCGTCCGCGCGGGCGTCGTCCAGGACCCGGTTCGCCTCGGCGCGCAGCCGGTCGGCCTCCGCCGCCGCCTCGCCCACCGTGGCCTCGTTGGCCACCCGGGTCTCGTCGATGAGCCGGTCGCCCTCGGCGCGCGAGTCGACCATGATCCTCGCGGCGTCGCGCTCGGCGCTCGCCAGCGTCTCGGCCGCCTGCGCCTTGAAGCGTGCCGCGTCGGCGCGCAGCCGCTCGGCCTCCGCCGCCGCCTCGCCCACGGTGGCCTCGTTGGCCGCCCGGGTCTCCTCGATGAGCCGGTCGGCTTCCGCCGAGGCCTCGGTGATGAGGTGGTCGACCTGCTCCGCGGCCTCGGTGCGCAACCGGTTGCCCTCGGCGCGGGCCTCGTCCAGGGCCGCCGCGGCCTCGACGCGGGTGGCCTCCGCCGCCTGCGCCGCCTCGGCGGTGATCCGCGAGGCCTCGGCCTCGGCCCCGGTGACCGTGGCCTCGTTGGCCGCCCGGGTCTCCTCGATGAGCCGCTCGGCCTCCGCCGTCGCCTCCGCCGTGATCCGGGAGCCCTCGGCGCGCGCGCTCTCCAGCGACTCCGCCGCCTCGCCGCGGATGCGGTTCGCGTCGTCACGGGCATCGGCCCGGGTGCGCGCCGCGTCCCGCTCGGAGGCGGCCAGCGCGTCCGTGGCCTCCGTACGCACCCGCTGCGCGTACTCGGCGGTGTCCCCGCGCAGCTGCTCCGCCTCGGCGATCGCCTCGCCGACCGTCCGCTCCGCCAGCGCCTTCGCCGCGTCCGTCTCGGCCCGCGCCTCGCTGCGGACCCGGTTGGCGTCCTCGGTGGCCCGCTCCCGCTCCGCGTAGGCGTCGGAACGGACCCGGCCCGCCTCCTCCTCGGCCTCCGTCTTCGTACGCTCCGCCGCGTGCTCGGCGGCGCTGCGCAGCCCGGCGACCTCCTCCTCGGCCTGCTCGTGCAGACCCGCCACGGCATCCCGTACCTGCTGGGCGGTGGCCTCCGCCGCCGACACCAGCTCCGACGCGCGCCGCTCGGCCTCCTCGGTCAGCCAGACCGCCTCGGCCTGCGCCTCCTCGGAGCGCTTGCGGGCCTGCGCCAGCAGTTCCTCGCTCTGCTCGCGGGCCTGGGCCCGCTCGCTGTCCGCGTCCGTCCGGGCCGACGCCAGGGTCTCCTCGGACTCCCGGCGGCGCCGGGCGGCCTCCTCCTGAGCGGCGGCCAGCGCCTCCGCGGCCTCCTCGGCGACCCGCTCGGCCGCCGCCTTCGCCTCGGCGCGCAGCCGGTCCGCGGTCTCCTGCGCCTCCGAGCGCACCCGCTCCGCCTCGGCCTCGGCCTCGCCGCGCAGCCGTACGGCGACCTGCTCGGCCTCCGCGCGCACCCGCCCGGCGTCCTGCGCCGCGTCCGTGCGCAGCTGGTCGGCCTCCGCCTCGGACTGCGACTGCAGGGTGCGGATCCGCTCCGCCGACTCGGCGCGCAGCCGGTCGTTCTCCTCCGACGTCTCCCGGCGGATGTTCTCCGCCGCCGCGCGGGCGTCGCGCAGGGTCTGCTCGGCCGTCGTCAGCCGGCCCTCGGCGTCCGTGTGCAGCCGTACGAGCTCCTCGTCGGCCTCCGCCCGCCGGGCGGCCACCGCCTGCTCGGTCTCCTCGCGCCGCGCGAGGGCCGCCGCGTCCGCCTCGGCGCGTACGGCCTCGACCTGCTCCTCGGCCTCGGCGCGCAGCCGCTCGGCCTCGGCGCGGGCCCGCTCCAGGGTCTCCTCGGCCTGCTTGCGCAGCGTGCCCGCCCGCTCGACGGCCTCGGCACGGACCCGCTCGCTCTCGGCGGTCGCCCCGCCGCGCAGCTCGTCCGCGTCGGCCTTGGCCTTGCCGAGCAGCTCCTCGGCGGTCCGGGCCGCCTCCTCGATCTGCTGGACCGCCTCGCGGCGGGCCTCGCCGCGGATCCGCTCGCCCTCGGCGACGGCCTCCGCGCGCAGCTGCTCGGCCTCGCCGCGCAGCCGCCGGGCCTCCGACTGGAGCTCGACCGTGCGGGCCCGGTACTCCTCGGTGTCGTCCTTCGCGGCGCCCTTGAGCTCGTCGGCCGTGGCCGCCGCCTGCAGGCGCAGCCGGTCGGCCTCCGTCTCGGCCTCGCGGCGGATCCGCTCGGCCTCCTCGGACGCGGCCCGGGTGGTGGCCCGGGCGTCCTCCGAGGCCTTGTTCAGTACGTCCTCGGCGGTACGGGCGGCCTTCGCCAGCTGCGCCGCCATGTCCTCGGCCGCGGCCGTACGGGCCTGCTCGCCGGCCTCGGTGCGCTGCCGCTCGGCGTCCGCGCGGGCGTCCGCCAGGGCCTGCTCGGCCTCCGTCTTGAGGGCCTCGGCCTCCTTGGTGGCCTCGCCGACCAGCCGGGCGACCTGCTCCTTGGCGGTGCGGGTGCGCTGCTCGTTGACGGACTCGGCCGACGCGAGCTGGCGGGCCGCGCTCTCCTTGGCCTCGGAGAGGACCCGCTCGGCCTCGGCCCGGGCCTCGCGCAGCGCGGACTCGGCCTCCTGCGCGCGGGACTCGGCCACCCGGCCGAGGTCCATGGTCTGCTGCCGGGTCTGCTCGGCCTCGGCGGAGGTGGTGGAGCGCAGCCGCTCCGCGTGCTCGGTGGCCTCCTGGGCCTGCGCGGAAGCGGCGGTCAGCAGCCGCTCGGCCTCCTTGCGGGCGCGCAGCAGCGTGGCCTCGGTCTCCGCGCGGGCGGCCTCGGCGTCGGCGGCCATCCGGCGCCGGGTCTCCTCGGCGACGCGGGCGGCCTCGGCGCGGGCGGCGTTCAGGGACTGCTCGGCCTCGGCGCGGGACTCCTCCATGAGCCGGCGCGCCTGGGACTCCGTACGGGCGCGCAACTGCTCGGCCCAGGCCACGTTCTCGTTGACGTGCGCCTCGACGGTCTGGCGGCGCTCGTTGAGCTCCTGGTCCAGCCGCTGGCGGCGGTTGACGGCCTCCGCGTGCAGTTCCGCCTGCAGGCGCGCCTGGTGCTCGGCGTGCTCCTGGAGGATGCGCTGGGTCTGTGCCCGGGCGTCGCGCAGCTCGCGCTCGGCGTCGGAGCGCATCTGGTCGGCCTGGATCTGGGCATTGCGGAGCAGCTGCTCCGCCTGGTAGCCCATGTCCGCGCCGTCGTAGGCGGGGCGGGACGCCAGAGATCGGCGTACCTCGTGGAGCTTGGCGCGCAGCACCTCGACCTGGTACCCCAGGTCCTCAGCGTGCTGGACGGCCTTCCCGCGCTCCTTCTTCAGCCGCTCCATCTCGGCTTCGAAGCGCGAGAGATGGTCGGCCCCGGCCTGATGGCTCTCCTGGCTTTCGTAGCCCCGCACAGCGCGGTCCCATCCGTCCCCTGGTCGCAAGCTCACTCCCAAATGAGCATCGCTCGCCCGCTGAACGACGCCCCCGGGGGAATGGTGTCAGATACCGGGGCAGGGGTCACAGGCCCCGACCCCGTCTCCGCACCGAACCCCGGCCGAGCCATGGCCACTCTACCGGCCGGGGAATCGGGCTATCAGTGGTCCATCAGTGCTCGGGGTTGGAAGTGACGAGTTCGGTGAGGACGCCGTGGCAGTCCTTGGGGTGCAGGAAGGTGATGGAGGAGCCCATCGAACCCGTGCGGGGCTGGTCGTAGAGGACGCGGACGCCCTTGCCGCGGATGGCCTCCGAGTCGCCCTGGACGTCCTCGGTGCCGAAGGCGATGTGGTGGACCCCCTCGCCGTTCTTGGCCAGCCACTTGCCCACCGCGGAGTCCTCGCGGGTGGGCTCCAGGAGCTGGAGGTAGGAGGCGCCGCCGTCGGACGTCTCGTTGATCTTCAGCATGGCCTCGCGGACACCCTGCTCCTCGTTGACCTCGGAGTGGAACACCTCGAAGCCGTACGTGGCACGGTAGAACTCGACGGTTTTGTCCAGGTCGAAGCAGGCGATCCCGATGTGGTCGATTCTTGTCAGCATGGTGACAGTGCACCGCCGAAGGGGGCGGTCACGCAACGTGCGCGCGATCACACCGGCAGCCCGGTGACCGCTGCGGTACCGCCCAGTACATTCACGTAAACCCTCGTTCACTCCTCATCCAAGGGGCTGTGCCTCATGTCCGGATCGAACAACACCACTTCTGTGATCGTCGCCGGGGCCCGCACGCCCATGGGACGGCTTCTCGGCTCGCTCAAGTCCTTCTCGGGTGCCGATCTCGGCGGCTTCGCCATCAAGTCCGCGCTGGACCGGGCCGGGATCTCCGGCGACCAGGTCCAGTACGTGATCATGGGCCAGGTGCTGCAGGCCGGCGCGGGCCAGATCCCCGCCCGTCAGGCGGCGGTCAAGGCCGGCATCCCGATGAACGTCCCGGCGCTCACCATCAACAAGGTGTGCCTCTCGGGCCTCGACGCGATCGCGCTCGCGGACCAGCTGATCCGCGCCGGAGAGTTCGACATCGTGGTCGCGGGCGGCCAGGAGTCCATGACGAACGCCCCGCACCTGCTGCCGAAGACCCGCGAGGGGTACAAGTACGGCGCGGTCGAGATGCTGGACGCGATGGCCTACGACGGCCTCACCGACGCCTTCGAGAACATCGCGATGGGCGAGTCCACCGAGAAGCACAACACCCGCCTCGGCATCGAGCGCGCCCCGCAGGACGAGTTCGCCGCGGCCTCGCACCAGCGTGCCGCCGCCGCCCAGAAGAACGGCGTCTTCGAGGCCGAGATCACCCCGGTCGAGATCCCGCAGCGCAAGGGCGACCCGGTGATCTTCTCGACGGACGAGGGCATCCGCCCCGAGACCACCGTGGAGTCCCTGGGCAAGCTGCGCCCCGCCTTCGCCAAGGACGGCACGATCACCGCGGGCACGTCCTCGCAGATCAGCGACGGTGCGGCCGCCGTGGTCGTGATGAGCAAGGCGAAGGCCGAGGAGCTCGGACTGGAGTGGATCGCCGAGATCGGCGCCCACGGCAACGTGGCCGGTCCCGACAACTCTCTCCAGTCGCAGCCGTCCAACGCGATCCTGCACGCCCTCAAGAAGGAGGGCCTGGAGGTCTCCGACCTGGACCTCATCGAGATCAACGAGGCCTTCGCGGCGGTCGCCGTCCAGTCAATGAAGGACCTCGGCGTGACCCCGGAAAAGGTGAACGTCAACGGCGGCGCCATCGCCCTGGGCCACCCGATCGGCATGTCCGGTGCCCGTGTGGTGCTGCACCTGGCGCTGGAGCTGAAGCGCCGCGGCGGCGGCATCGGCGCGGCCGCGCTGTGCGGCGGCGGCGGCCAGGGCGACGCGCTGATCGTCCGCGTCGCCAAGTAGGGCACCGGCCGGGGGGGGGGGGGGCCCCGGGGGGGGGGCGGGGGGGGGCCCCGCCCCCCGCCCCCCCCCCGCCCACCCCCCCCCCCCACCCCGCCCGGGGGGGGGGGGGGGGGGCGCCGGGGCGGGGGGCCGGGGCGCCGCGGCCCCCCCCCCCGCCCCCCCGGCCCCCCCCCCCCGCCCCCCCCCCCCCCGCGCGCGGCCCCCCGCCCCCCCGACCGTACCCGCACCCGTACCCGTACGAGAACCGAGGAGCGCAGCACGTATGACGGCGGTGGACGTCCCCCAGCTGGTGGCCCAGGCGCGTGAGGGCCGGCCGAGAGCGGTGGCCCGGCTGATCTCGCTGGTCGAGGGGGCGTCCCCGCAGCTGCGGGAGGTGATGGCCGCGCTGGCCCCGCTGACGGGCGGGGCGTACGTGGTCGGGCTGACGGGCTCGCCGGGCGTGGGCAAGTCGACCTCGACCTCGGCGCTCGTGTCCGCGTACCGCAAGGCGGGGAAGCGGGTCGGCGTCCTCGCCGTCGACCCGTCCTCGCCCTTCTCGGGCGGGGCACTGCTCGGCGACCGGGTCCGGATGTCGGACCACGCCTCCGACCCGGGCGTCTACATCCGCTCCATGGCCACCCGGGGACACCTGGGCGGGCTGGCGTGGGCCGCCCCGCAGGCGATCCGGGTCCTGGACGCGGCCGGCTGCGAAGTGATCCTGGTCGAGACGGTCGGCGTCGGCCAGTCGGAGGTGGAGATCGCCTCGCAGGCCGACACCTCGGTGGTGCTGCTGGCCCCCGGGATGGGCGACGGGATCCAGGCCGCGAAGGCGGGGATCCTGGAGATCGGCGACGTGTACGTCGTGAACAAGGCCGACCGGGACGGTGCGGACGCGACGGCCCGCGAGCTGAACCACATGCTGGGGCTGGGGGAGGCGCGCGGCCGGGAGGACTGGCGGCCGCCGATCGTCAAGACGGTGGCGGCGCGCGGGCAGGGCATCGACGAGCTGGTCGAGGCGCTGGAGAAGCACCGGGCGTGGATGGACGCGCGCGGGGTGCTGGCCGAGCGGCGTGCGGCGCGGGCCGCTCGGGAGGTGGAGACCATCGCCGTGACGGCGCTGCGGGCGCGGATGGCGGACCTGCACGGGGATGCGCACCTCGACGCGCTGGCCGGGCGGGTTGCGGTGGGTGAGCTGGATCCTTACGCGGCCGCGGATGCGTTGTTGGCGACGCTGACCGAGGCGTGAGCGTGAGCCTGGGCTGAGGCGGGGGCCGGGTGCGGCGCCGTTGCCGGGGCTCCGCCCCGGGCCCCGCGCCTCAAACGCCGGCGGGGCTGAAAGAGCGGGGCTCCGCCCCGGGCCCCGCGCCTCAAACGCCGGCGGGGCTGGAGGGGTCAGTTGTTGTCGTCGCCGTTGTTCGAGTTCGAGTCGGACTGGGTGACCTTGCCCGTGGCGTGGTCGACGTGGGCGTCCCAGGTCTTGCCGTCGGAGGATCTGACCTCGACCTCCCAGTAGTGGGCGCCGCCGTCCTCGTCGTCCTGCCAGCTGACGGACCAGACCTGCCCGGGGTGGGCGGCCAGGGCCGCCTTCATCGCCTGTTCGGCGGTGACCTTGGCGGCGATCAGGTCCTTGTGCTCGGCGGGGTTCTCGTCGGTGTCGAGGTTCTCCTCGGTGACCGTGCCGTCGGCCGCCACCTCCAGTTCGGCGTGGCCCTTGCCGTCCTTGCTGATCACGTCGACGTGCCAGACGGTGCCGTCCTTGTCGAGGGACTCGACGACGCCCGGGTAGTGCTTCAGGGCCGCCGCCGATGCCTGCTCGGCCGTCTCGGCGGTGGGGACGGCGGCAGCGGCGGCGGTGACCGTTCTCGCCGTGTCGGCGGATGCCGCGGTCGCGGCCGACACCGGGCCTCCCACGATCAGGACGACGGACGCGGCCGCAGAGATGCACGTGGTGCGCTTCATGGAGGGACCTCCTCAGGCCGGCCATGGCGCTCACGGTTGCCCGGCGGCGGCCGGCAGCGGGCGGATATCGCCCATTGTCCGGCCCGCCGCCGTGCGGGGCGCGTCGAGCGCCCGGAGGTCAGACCTTGCCGCGGGTGCCGCGCAGGTGCTCCGCCACCGGGGTCAGCGAGGCGCGCAGCGCCGCCAGGGCCTCCGGCGGCAGCAGGTCGATGAAGTGCTGACGGACGGACGCCACGTGGTGCGGGGCGACCTTGCGCATCGTCTCCATGCCCTCGTCCGTGAGCACCGCGTACAGGCCGCGGCGGTCGGACTCGCAGTTCACCCGGCGGACGAGGCCCGCCGTCTCCATGCGCGTGATCTGGTGCGACAGTCGGCTCTTGGACTGCAGGGTGGCGGTGGCGAGGTCGCTCATCCGCATCCTGTGGTCCTGCGACTCCGAGAGGTTCACGAGGATCTCGTAGTCGTTGTTGGTGAGTCCGAAGGGCTGGAGATCCTTTTCCAGCTGGTGCATCAGCAGTCTGCTGACGTCCAGGTGGGTGCGCCACGCGCACTGTTCGGCGTCGGTCAGCCAGCGGGTGGCCGTCTCGGTCTCCATGGTCTCCATGAATGAACTCTACCTAAAAAGTTGAATTACGTACAAAGGTCGGAAGTCTTGGGCGTCACAGTCCGAGGCGGCGCTGGAGATCACCCAGCTGTCCCGGCATCCGCGGTACGCCCAGCTGCCCCATCGGGCCCTGACCGGCCCCCGGAACGCCCTGGGCGTTGCCCGTGGCCGCGCCGGCGCCGACCGCGCCGATCGCCTGCTCCGCCATCAGCATCTCCGACGACTGCAGCAGCACCGTCCCGGCTCCGACGAACTCGAACTGGTGCTCCTCGCCCGAGCTGCCACCGATGCCGGTCAGCGAGCGCAGGCCGCCCAGCACGCCCGACATGTAGCCGTGGTCGTAGTGGTGGCACGGCGAGGGGCAGTCCGCCCAGCCCACCAGTGCCTGCGGGTCCACGCGCAGCGGCGGCTCCATGAACACCACGGGGCCGTTGGACGCCGCCACGAACTTGCCCGTGCCGATCAGGGTCAGGAAGCCAGGGACGATCGACTGCTTCAGCGCCAGGGAGGGCTGGTAGGCGAGCAGGTTGCCCGACCGGATCGTCAGGTTGCCGTTGTCCAGGTCGTACGAGTTCACGTCGAAGGCCCGGTCGGCCAGCAGCATCTTGCCCGAGCCCTCGGCGACCACCCAGTCGCTGGCGTGCAGGGGCGAGTGGAAGCTGGTGCGCAGCAGGCGGTCGAAGCGTCCGTTGCCGATGCCGTTGAACTCGATGTTCCCGTAGTACGAGATCATCTTGCCCTTCTGCAGGAACCACTGGCTCCCCTTGAGCTCCACGCAGAAGGTGTAGGCGTTCACGTTGTCGTCGGAGGGCAGCGTGTACGGGTCGAAGACCGTTGGACTGCCAGCGCCGCCGGGTCCGCCGGTCACAGGGCCAAAGTTCACAGCTTCTCCTCGGAGGCCTGTACGTACACCGCGCCCTGGCCGGACAGCTCCAGCTGGAACGCCTCGCCCGAGCCGCGCCCGACCATGTCCCGCCAGCCGAGCGCGGTGGAGAGCTTGTTGCGTACGTCGCCGTGGTGGGCGACGTACGCCTGCGGGTCCACGTGGACCGGGCGCTGAGGGCTGATGGGGAGCTCGATGACCCCGCCGTGGGCCATCACGGCGACCGAGCCGTGGCCCTTGAGGGTGGTGGTGAACAGACCCTGGCCGGTCACCTGGCCGCGGACCATGCCCATGACCCCGCCCTGGGAGCCCATGAACATCGTGCCCTGCTGGAGGGTGCCGTCGAAGGCGAGCAGCCGGTCCGCCTCGACGTAGAGGGTCTCGCCGGTCAGGTTGATCACCTGGATGTGGTGGCCGCCGTGGCCGAACATCACGGTGCCGCTGCCCTCGACCGTCATCAGCGGGGTCTGCTCGTTGGCGACCCGGCGTCCGATCATGCCCATGACCCCGCCCTGACCGCCCGTCAGGCTCGGGGTGAAGGAGACCTCGCCGCGGTACGCGAGCATCGCGCCGCGCTGGCTGAACATCTTCTGGCCCGGGACGACCTGGGCCTCGACCATCTTCGAGTTGATCTCGCGGAACGGCATCAGATGTCGCCCCCGACGGTGTTGCGCTCGCTGGGCTGCACGTACACCAGGCCCTCGCCCTCGAAGCGGATCTGGAACGCCTCGCCGGAGCCCTCGCCGATGAGTGTGCGGAAGTTCACACCGGACTGGAAGGACTGCTGGAGGTTGCCGGTGTGCGCGATGTACGCGCCCGGGTCGACGGAGAGCGGGTACTGGGCGCTCACGCGCAGCACCACCGCCGGACCGTCCGACATGATCGCCGCCTGGCCGGAGCCCTCGACGGTCGTGGTGAAGAGACCGTTGCCCGTCGTCGCGCCGCGCAGGCCGGTGAAGGTGGTGCCGGTTCGCAGGCCGGCGTCGGTGCACAGCAGGTTGCTGGACTCGACGTAGAGCTTCTCGCCGCGCAGATTGACCAGATTGATCTCACTTGCGCGGTCGGCGAAGAAGCAGGTGCCGTGCCCCTGTACCTCCATCACCGTCATCTGTTCGCCGGTCAGCCGGCGGGTCACCATGCCGCGGAGGCCTTCGCCACCGCCGGTCATCTTCTTGAAGGCCATCTGCCCGTCGTACGCGACCATGGAGCCGTTCTTCGCTTTCACGGCATCCCCGGTCAGGTCGACGGCCAGCACCTTGCTGCCTTGGAGTCGGAACTGAGCCACGGGAAGACGTTATCGGCAGCGGGCGGGCCCGAACAGAGCCCCGTGGCCGATATATGCCACACCTGGTCGATATGGGCGCGATGCCGGGGCCGTCCGGGCCGCCGCGAGGGGGGAGGGGCCGGGCCAAGATCCCGCAAAGCGACTGAGACACTGGAACCGACCCAGGCCTCCACCCCGAAGGTTGAACGTGGACATCAAGACCGCCTCCGCCCTGCACCGTCTGCGCCTGATCTCCGTTCCGGAGGCGCTGTCGTTCCCGGCCCTGCTGATCTTCGGCTCCCTGCTGAGCCGGGTCTCGGACATCGACTACCTGGTGCTGCCGCTCGGTGCCATCCACGGAATCCTGTTCCTCATCTACGGCGTCCTGCTCATCGACGTCTGGGCCAAGACGAAGTGGCCGGTGAAGCGGGTCCTGTTGTTCTTCGTCCTCTCGCTGGTGCCCTTCGGGGGGCTGTACGGCGACAAGCTGCTCAAGCGGGAAGAGGCCGACAGCGTGGTGGCGGCCCGCGCGCGACAGGCGGCGGAAGCGTGATCGTCGCGTTCTCGGTGACCCCGCTGGGGGTCGGGGAAGAGGTCGGCGAGTACGTCGCCGACGCGGTGCGGGTGGTCCGCGAGTCCGGGCTGCCGAACCGTACGGACGCCATGTTCACCACCGTCGAGGGCGATTGGGACGAGGTCATGGACGTGGTCCGGCGTGCGGTGGCCGCCGTCGAGGAGCGGGCGCCGAGGGTCTCCTTCATCCTCAAGGCCGACATCCGACCCGGCGTCAGCGACGGGATCACCTCGAAGGTGGAGACGGTGGAGCGGCACCTGGCCGGGGGCTGAGGCGCCCGGCTGCCGTGCCTGATGTGCCCAAGCGCCCCTGGCCTCCTGGCCGGGGGCGCTTTCGCGTGCGCGGGCCGGTGGTGGGGGCCCGGGCTGCGCCCGGCTTCCTGGGGCGCCGCCCCAGACCCCGCGCCTCAAACGCCGGCGGGGCTGGATTTTGTGCGGCGGGGGTGGAGGATCGGGGCTCCGCCCCCGGCCCCGCGCCTCAAACGCCGGCGGGGCTGGAGTGGTGCGGCGAGGCTGGAGTGGTGCGGCGGGGTGGAGGGTGCAGTGGGGCTGTATCTGCTGCGCTGCAAGCGCCGGTTACTCCGTGGCGCGGCGGGCCAGGCCCAGGGCGTGGGCTGGCCACCAGGTGCCGGGTGGGGGGCCGCCGTGGCAGGTGCCGTCGGAGTCGCCGGGGCGCTTGATCCACAGGTACGCGTCGACGAGCGGGTCGCCGGTGCGGTCGGTCGGCGGGGTTCCGAGGGCGCGGCCCGGCGGGTTGCACCGTGCCCGGTCCCCATCGCCCGGCAGCGGGCCGGCGCCGTTGCGGCCGGTGTCGATGACGAAGTGTCTGTTCCCGGTCCGTTCGGAGATCCTGGCGCCGTAGGCCCGCGCGGCCGCGTCGGGCTGGAAGCCGGAGACGTTGACGGCGAAGCCGTCCGCGTGTTCCAGGCCCGCCTTGGTGAGGGGTGCGACGAGGTCCGTCGGATTCTTGACCGAGGCAGGATCGCCCGCGTCCAGGTAGACCTTGGTGTTCGGGTTCCGCTTGAGCCGGTCGACGGCCTCGGACAACAGCCGGTAGCGCTCGGCGTGGTGGCCGGCCGGGGTGCAGCCGTCGAGGGTATGCGCGAGGGCGCCGGGCTCCAGGACGACCAGGGCCCCGGTCTTCCCGATGCCGTCGGCGAAGGCGCCGATCCAGTTGCGGTACGCCCGGGCGTTCGCGGCGCCGCCGGCCGGGTGCTGCCCGCAGTCGCGGTACGGGATGTTGTGCGCGGCGAGCAGCAGGGTCCGCCCGGTGGCCCGGGCGCCCGCCGCGGCCCGGCGGATCTCGGGGCCCGGGTCGCCGCCCGGCGCCCACAGGGTCAGCGGCCGGTCCGCGATCCTGCGCAGCGCCTGTGCGTCGCTGTTGCGGCCGGCCGCCTCCCAGGCGGCTACTTGCCGGGCGGCCTTGCTCCCCGGGTCCACCCAGTACGGGGACTCGGCGGCGGGCGCGCCGGGCGAGGGGGCCGCGGGGGGACCGGGGGCGGGTGCGGGCCCACCCGAGCAGGCCGTCGCGGCGGCGAGCAGCAGGAGGAGGCCGAGGGCGGACGGGAGGCGGCGGCTGGCGGCGGCGGGGGGCATCCGGCTTCCTCGGGACGAAGGGTCGGGCAGCGGACCGGGATATCGTGACATAACGGTCAGTTGCCGCCCCTTTACGACACCGTGGGGTCTCCGGCCGCGAGGGCGATGGCCAGGGGGGTGCGCTCGTACAGGACCTGGTGGCCGTGGCGGGCGGAGATGAGCAGGCCCGCCGCGTGCAGGATGCCCAGATGGGCCGAGACCGTGGACGGGGCCAGGCCGAGCCGGTGGGCCAGCGCCGTCGTGGAGGACGGTTCGTCCAGCGCGCACAGCACGTCCGCCCGCGCCGGGCCCAGCAGGCGGGCGAGCGCGGCCGGGGTGTCCTCCCGTACCGGGGTCCACAGGGCGCCGATCCCGCGGGCCGGATAGACCACGGTCGGCTGCCAGGGCGGGTCGAACCCGCCCGCGATCTGCGGCCAGACGAAGGCGCTCGGCATGAGGACCAGCCCCTGGCCGCCCAGGACGCGCTCGTGGTGACTGGGCCGCTCGATGGTCAGGGTGAGGGAGGCCGCGTCCCAGGAGAGGTCCGGGTGCAGACCGTCGAAGAGCGACTCCAGTCCGCCTGCGGCGAGGCGGCGCGTGTGGAAGAGGACGTCGGCCTCCAGCAGGGCCCGCAGCCGCGGCCAGTGCGGTGCGACCAGGACGCTCCAGGCCCGCTCGATCAGATCGGCCAGCTCCTGCACCGACCGCGCCGGATCGGCGAGCAGGGCCCGGCCCGCTTCGCTGTCGAGCGCGCCCGGCGTGCAGGCCAGGGCCTTGCGCATGTCCTCGCGCGCCGCGGCCGGATCGGCCGCGCGGATCAGCGCGAGCTCCTCCTCGAAGGTGACGCCGGGGCCGCTCGGCGGCGGGCTGATGAAGTCCGTACTGTGCCCCCGGCGCGGCATCAGCAGCCACAGCGGCCGCAGGTCCAGCCCGTCGGCGGCGGCCCGGATCCGCCGCAGCCAGGGCAGGTGGTAGCCCTGCCGGTCCGGGCGGTTCAGGGTGCGGACCGCCTCCTGCGTCTCCCACGCGGGCGACAGCGCGAACCGGCACCGCAGCAGGTCCCGGTGTCCGAACCGATGGTGCAGACCCATCCCCGCCCCCTTTCCTCACCGTGTGCGCCACTTCAATATTCGGGTACGGACGAATCTCTGGGGCGCCGCACCCCAGGCGCGGACGCTGGGCCCATGCCAGCCGACACCCAGGAGCCCGGGCGGTCCACGCCGTCGCCGGGCTACCGCTCCGTCTTCCGGACTCGCGAGTTCCGCCCCGTCTTCGCCGCGCACCTGATGTCCGTGCTCGGTGTCGTCGTCGCCGAGATCTCCCTCACCGTGCTCGTCTACCGCGCCACCGGCTCACCCCTGATGAGCGCGCTCACCTTCGCCCTGGGCTTCCTCCCGTACGCCCTCGGCGGGACCCTGCTCGCCGGGATCGCCGACCGCCACCCCGCCCGGCGGGTGCTCGTCGTGTGCGACCTGGTCTGCGCCGCCTGCGCGACGGCCATGATCCTGCCGGGTACCCCGGTCGCCGTGCTCCTCGCCCTGCGCTGCGCGATGGCCTTCGTGGCACCGCTCTTCCAGGGCACGCGCAACGCCTCTCTCGCCGACATCCTCGGCCCCGGCGACACCTTCGTCCTGGGCCGCTCGCTGATGCGCATGGTGGCCCAGAGCGCCCAGCTCGTCGGCTTCGGCCTGGGCGGGCTGCTGCTCACCGTGCTCGCGCCGCGCGGGGCCATCGCCCTCACCGCCGCCGGATTCCTCGGTTCCGCGCTGCTGCTGCGCCTCGGCACCCGCAGCCGGCCCGCCCGCACGCGGACCCGTACCTCCCCGCTCGCCGGGCTGCGCGCCGTACTCGGCCGACGCCGGCTGCGCGCGCTCACCCTGCTGTTCTGGCTGCCGCCCGTCTTCGTCGTCGTCCCCGAGGCGCTGCTCGCCCCGTACGTCGACGGCATCGGCGCCGGCACGGCCGTCCTCGGGCTGCTGATGTGCGCGATGCCCGTCGGCACCATCGCCGGCGAGCTCTGGGCGGGCTCCGCGCTCACCGCCCGCACGCGATCGCGGATCGTGGCCCCGCTCGCCGCCGCCGGTCTGCTGCCGCTCCTGCTCTTCGCCGTCCGGCCGGGCGTGCCCCTCGTCCTGGCCGCGCTGCTGCTCGCCGGCCTCGCCCACGCCTACACCCTCGGGCTGGACCAGTGGTACGTCGACGCCGTGCCCGAGGAGCTCCGCGGACGCGCGATGACCCTGCTCAGCACCGGCCTGATGACCCTCCAGGGAGTGGGCATGGCCCTGGCCGGCCTCGCCGCCGAATTCCTGCCCGTGCACGCGGTCGTCACCGGATCCGGGATCCTCGGCACGGCCGTCGTCCTGCTGCTCCTCGCCGAACTCCGGGCGGCCGCCCGCCAAGAGGAAGGACTGAAGAATGAGACGGCCCTCGCCGCGAAGTGACCTCCCGGTAGGGTCGGACCCGTGCCCAAGCCGCTCAGCCTTCCCTTCGACCCCATCGCCCGCGCCGACGAGCTCTGGCAGCAGCGCTGGGGGCCCGTGCCCTCGATGGCCGCGATCACCTCGATCATGCGCGCGCACCAGATCCTGCTCGGCGAGGTCGACGCGGTGGTCAAGCCCTACGGACTGACCTTCGCGCGGTACGAGGCCCTGGTGCTGCTCACCTTCTCCAAGGCCGGGGAACTGCCGATGTCGAAGATCGGCGAGCGTCTGATGGTCCACCCGACGTCGGTGACGAACACCGTGGACCGGCTGGTGAAGTCCGGGCTCGTCGACAAGCGGCCCAACCCGAACGACGGCCGCGGCACCCTCGCCTCCATCACCGAGAAGGGCCGCGAGGTCGTCGAGGCGGCCACGAAGGACCTGATGGCGATCGACTTCGGCCTCGGCGCCTACGACGCCGAGGAGTGCGCGGAGATCTTCGCGCTGCTGCGCCCGCTGCGGGTGGCCGCCGCCGACTTCGAGGAGGCGTAGGGCCGGCCCCGGCCGGGACCCGGGGCCGCGTCAAGATCGAGCAAAACGGACGGTTAGGCTCGTCCGCATGAAACGAAGCGTGCTGACCCGCTACCGCGTCATGGCCTACGTGACCGCGGTCATGCTCCTGATCCTCTGTGCCTGCATGGTGGCGAAGTACGGCTTCGACACCGGCGCCGGCCTGACCTTCGCGGTCTCGCAGGCCCACGGCGTCCTCTTCATGATCTACCTGGTCTTCGCCTTCGATCTGGGCTCCAAGGCCAAGTGGCCCTTCGGCAAGCTGCTCTGGGTGCTCGTGTCGGGCACCATTCCGCTGGTCGCCTTCTTCGTCGAGCGCAAGGTCCGCGCCGAGGTGGAACCGCTGGTCAGCGACTCGCTGGCCACCGCCAAGGCCTGATACGAGGCGCACGTCACCCACCCCCGGGGCGAGTCCCCGGGGGTTTGCCATCGACATTTACTAGGACGTCCTAGTAAATTCATGGGTATGGACGCTGACGCCATCGAGGAAGGCCGCCGTCGCTGGCAGGCCCGCTATGACAAGGCCCGCAAGCGCGAGGCAGACTTCACCACGCTCTCCGGCGACGAGGTCGAGCCGGTCTACGGGCCCCGGCCCGGCGACGCGTACGAGGGCTTCGAGCGCATCGGGTGGCCGGGCGAGTACCCGTACACCCGCGGCCTCCACGCCACCGGCTACCGCGGGCGGACCTGGACCATCCGGCAGTTCGCCGGCTTCGGCAACGCCGAGCAGACCAACGAGCGCTACAAGATGATCCTGGCCGCCGGCGGCGGCGGGCTCTCCGTGGCCTTCGACATGCCGACCCTCATGGGGCGCGACTCCGACGACCCCCGCTCCCTCGGAGAGGTCGGGCACTGCGGGGTCGCCATCGACTCCGCCGCCGACATGGAGGTCCTGTTCAAGGACATCCCCCTGGGCGACGTCACGACCTCGATGACGATCTCGGGCCCGGCCGTCCCCGCCTTCTGCATGTACCTGGTCGCCGCGGAGCGGCAGGGCGTGGACCCCGCCGTGCTCAACGGCACGCTCCAGACCGACATCTTCAAGGAGTACATCGCCCAGAAGGAGTGGCTCTTCGAACCCGAGCCGCACCTGCGCCTCATCGGCGACCTCATGGAGTACTGCACGAAGGGCATCCCGGCCTACAAGCCGCTGTCCGTCTCCGGCTATCACATCCGTGAGGCCGGGGCCACGGCCGCGCAGGAGCTCGCCTACACCCTCGCCGACGGCTTCGGGTACGTGGAGCTGGGCCTCTCGCGCGGCATGGACGTCGACGCCTTCGCGCCCGGGCTCTCCTTCTTCTTCGACGCGCACCTCGACTTCTTCGAGGAGATCGCCAAGTTCCGCGCCGCCCGCCGCATCTGGGCGCGCTGGATGAAGGAGGTCTACGGGGCGAAGAGCGAGAAGTCGATGTGGCTGCGCTTCCACACGCAGACCGCCGGCGTCTCCCTGACCGCGCAGCAGCCGTACAACAACGTCGTGCGCACCGCCGTGGAGGCCCTCGCGGCCGTCCTCGGCGGCACCAACTCCCTGCACACCAACGCCCTGGACGAGACCCTCGCCCTGCCGAGCGAGCAGGCGGCCGAGATCGCCCTGCGCACCCAGCAGGTGCTGATGGAGGAGACCGGCGTCGCCAACGTGGCGGACCCGCTGGGCGGTTCCTGGTTCGTGGAGCAGCTCACCGACCGCATCGAGGCCGACGCCGAGAAGATCTTCGAGCAGATCAAGGAGCGCGGCCTGCGCGCCCACCCGGACGGGCAGCACCCCATCGGGCCGATCACCTCGGGCATCCTGCGCGGCATCGAGGACGGCTGGTTCACCGGGGAGATCGCCGAGTCGGCCTTCCAGTACCAGCGGTCCCTGGAGAAGGGCGACAAGCGGGTCGTCGGCGTCAACGTCCACCACGGGTCGGTCACCGGGGACCTGGAGATCCTGCGGGTCAGCCACGAGGTGGAGACCGTCCAGGTACGGGAACTGACGGCGCGCAAGGCGCAGCGCGACGACGCCAAGGTCGACGCCTCCCTGAAGGCCATGCTCGACGCCGCCCGCGACGGATCGAACATGATCCCGGCCATGCTGGACGCGGTGCGGGCCGAGGCCACGCTGGGCGAGATCTGCAACGTCCTGCGCGACGAGTGGGGCACGTACACGGAGCCGCCGGGCTTCTAGGCCCGCCTGTGTGAGACGGCCGGTCGTGGCGCCCCGTACGGTGGCGCCATGACCGGCCTTCCCGTTTCCGTGCCCGGTGTCAGCGCCCGTGTGGTGATGCAGACCGGCTGCGGCCCGTACGCGTACATCGTCGCCGACTTCGAGCCGCCCGGCCCCGGCGGCGAGCCGGAGTTCCGGCACACCGTGCCCGACCACCGGCTCCCGCACGAGTTCCTGCCCGCCGTGTGGGAGGGGATCCGGGAGGGGCTGGGCGGAGTGGCGGCCGTCGTGGTCCTCACCGACGGGGGCTTCCACGAGGTCGACTCCCGCGACTGGGGCTACCACCTCGCCGGCCGGTACGCGGGGCAGGCGGCGCTCGCCGCCGCCGGCCTGGGGGAGCCGCCCGAGGACCGCGGTCGGCAGATCCGGGTGAACTGGCCCGGGAAGCCCCGGCCGGCACCCGGGCCGGGGACATGAGCGGCCCGGTGGCCCGTCGGCGCCAGGCCGGGCCGGCAAGATCCGGAAGAGACGGCCGGTCTGGGCCTCAGACCGCGGCCGGGCCCTGGAGGCCGTGCATCAGGAGGGCCGTGAAGGTGGCCACCCAGAGCTCGTCCACGGGCTCGGAGCTCACCAGGGCGCGGTGCACCACCGTGCCGGCGATCACGTCGAAGATCAGGTCCGTGGTGCGGCCCGCGAGGGACTCGTCCTCCTCGTACGGGAGTTCGCCGCGGGCCTGGGCCCGTTCGCGGCCCAGTACGACGAGACGTTTCTGCCGGTCCACGATCGCGGACCGGATCCGGTCGCGCAGGGCCTCGTCCCGGGTGGACTCGGCGACGACCGCCATCAGGGCCGTACGGGCCTCCGGGCGCCGCAGCAGCGCCGCGAACTGCAGGACCACGTTCTCGATGTCGGCTTCGAGGGACCCCCGGTCGGGGAGTTCGAGCGCGTCGAAGAGCTCCGCCACCGCGTCGACGACCAGCTCGTTCTTGCCCGCCCAGCGCCGGTAGAGGGTGGTCTTGGCGACCCCCGCGCGGGCCGAGACGTCACCCATCGTCAGCTTCGACCAGCCCAGCTCGACCAGCGCGTCCCGGGTCGCGGCGAGGATGGCGGCGTCCGCGGCCGCACTGCGGGGACGACCGGTGCGGCCGGGGCTGGGGTTGCGCATGGCCGAGACCATACCCGTCGGTAGCCGAGGCGGCGGCTGTGGTTCAGATCACGGGGCACCAAAGGACCCGGACGGCCTCCGGGAGAGTTACGCTACGGCTCGTAGCGTAAGAGCGACAACCACGCGAAGGGCTACAGGCGCCAGGTGGGGACCCGGCGCCGCAAGGCAACGAGACCAGCAGGACGACCAGCACCACGATCGCGACAGACGGCCGGTACGGCCAATTCACGCGATCTTTTTCGTCGGCGCGCGCACACGGGGGAGGATGTACGCATGCAGCCCAGAAACATGTCCATGAGCGGCGTCGTCGACCTCGCCGCGGTGAAGGCGGCCGGCGAGGCCAAGGCCAAGGCCGAGCAGGCCCGCGCCGAAGCGGCACGCCAGGCCGGCCAGGGTGGCGGCGCGGGCCCGTCCGCCGGTGCGGTGCCGCCGTCCGCGCTCGTCATCGACGTAGACGAGGCCGGCTTTGAACGCGATGTGCTCCAGCTCTCCGCCGAGGTTCCGGTCGTCCTGGACTTCTGGGCCGAGTGGTGCCAGCCGTGCAAGCAGCTCAGCCCGCTGCTGGAGCGCCTGACCGTCGAGGCGAACGGCCGGCTCGTGCTGGCCAAGGTCGACGTCGACGCCAACCAGATGCTGATGCAGCAGTTCCAGATCCAGGGCATCCCGGCCGTCTTCGCCGTGGTCGCCGGCCAGGTGCTGCCGCTCTTCCAGGGCGTGGCCCCCGAGCAGCAGATCCGCGAGACCCTGGCCCAGCTGGTGCAGGTCGCCGAGGAGCGCTTCGGGATCATCGGCATCGAGGTGGACCCGAACGCGGAAGGTGCCGCTCCGGCCGCCGCGGCCGAGGCCGAGACCCCGGCCGGCCCGCACGACGCGCTGCTGGAGGCGGCCGTCGTCGCGCTCGACGCCGGTGACCTGGGCGGCGCGGTGCAGGCGTACAAGAACGTGCTCGCGGACGACCCGGCCAACACCGAGGCCAAGCTGGGCCTGGCCCAGGCCGAGCTGCTCGCCCGGGTCCAGCACATGAACCCGCAGGCGGTGCGCTCCGCGGCGGCCGAGAACCCGAAGGACCCGGCGGCGCAGATCGCCGCGGCCGACCTCGACCTGGTCGGCGGTCACGTGGAGGACGCCTTCGGCCGTCTGGTGGACACCGTGCGCGTCACGTTCGGTGAGGACCGGGACGCCGTGCGGCTGCGGCTGCTGGAGCTGTTCGAGGTCATCGGCGCGGACGACCCGCGGGTGTCCGCGGCGCGTACGGCGCTCGCGCGGGTGCTCTTCTAGGCCCGCCCCGGCCCGCTCCGGGCGGCCGACGATTTGTTGACACGTAGATAAACAGCGGCCGCGCTTTACCAAAACTTGGTAATCGCGGCCGCTGTTACTCGCAGTAAATCGAACCCCGTGAACTGTCCGGTGTGTTCACCATTCCCCCGTTCTGTCGTGGCCCTGGGTAACACCCTGTGTTGCCACCCGACCGCGACAGGTCGTCCTCAGGTTATCTGGCCGTTACCCGCCAGTAACGAACCCCCTTGTGCCCCGGCCGGGAATGGACCACGATCGGCGACGCTCGGTCCTTCCCGCAGAGCCGCTCACTCGGAGCCGCGGTGAAGGGTCCCCACCGAGCCGGCCTGTGGCAGTGGCACCGGCCGTGGGACAGGGGGGTCTCTGCCACACCGGCGGGGCCTGTCCTCCAGGTTGCGCGAACGCGTGGCCCAGTGGTTGTCGCTCGGGGGTGATCGCCGGTGTTTCGGACGTGGCACAGCCGCGGCCCGGCCGCCTGCGCTCCTTCCCGAGGACGTAGCACTTCTCCCATCCCAGGACGGGCACGGCCCGGACCGGAGATGTACGTCCGAGAAGGAGGAACGAAATGAGTTCTCAGGTTCGTGGCGGGACCAGATGGAAGCGCTTCGCGCTCGTCATGGTGCCGAGCATCGCGGCCACGGCCGCGGTCGGTGTGGGTCTGGCGCAGGGTGCCCTCGCGGCGTCCTTCAGCGTCTCCGGCCAGGACTTCAAGGTCTCGGCCGACAAGCTTGACGGTGACAACCTCATTCAGTACGGCGGTATCGCCGAGGGGCACGACCTCAAGGGCAACGCGCAGCACCACCCGGTCACCATCTCCGGGTTCAGCCACGCCGAGATCACCAACATGTGCCAGTCACTGGTGACCCCGACGCCGCTGGGCAACATCACGCTGCAGCTGCGCACCGGCCACAAGGGCAAGCCGGCCGTCGCCGACAACATCTACCTGGATGTTGCCGAGCTCGACACCGACGCCGAGTTCAAGAACCTGGACATCGGTGTCGCGGTCGGTGACCCGAGCCACAAGACGAAGCCGCAGGCCGGCACGGTTGCCAGCCCGTACGCGTTCTCGCAGCGCGCCGACAAGGCGATTCTGACGAACGTGCGCCAGAAGGCGTGGGCGACGACGGCGGGAACCTTCAAGCTTCCCGACCTGAAGCTGCGCCTGCTCGGCGGCGACCAGCCGTGCTACCAGGACGCGAACTGATCCGTCCAGGCGAGTGACCGGAGGGGCGGTCGGCGGCGCACGTCGCCGCCCGCCCGTCCGGGCTCCACAGAGTTTTCCGTACCACCGTTTCCAGGGAGCTGTTGTCCATGAACCCCCAGGCCCCCGTTTACGTTCGCGCTGAAGACGACGCCTGGCTCACCGTGGCGTGGTACCACTTCCACGCCTGGCGCGGGCGCCGTCCCTTCTGGGCCGGTCTGTTCACGTTCGTCAGCGGCTTCCCCATCGCGTACTTCCCGTACGCGGACCTCCGGCTCGGCAACCTCAGCCTCGCGATGGCCACCACCGGCGGTGCCGGGGCGCTGATCATCGGTGTCCTGCTGATCACGCTGGGCCTGGCTCTCTGGTTCCAGCAGGCCATCCGGGTCTTCGCCGGCGTCGCCTCGATCCTGCTGGCCCTGGTCTCGCTTCCGGTGTCCAACCTCGGCGGCTTCGGGCTGGGCTTCGTACCCGCCCTGATCGGCGGCGCGCTCGCGCTGGCCTGGGTCCCCGGGCAGCCGGCGGACGAGGAGCCGGCCGACCAGCGCCAGGGTGCGCTGGACATGGGCAAGGCGGAGGCGATGGCGGGCCCCCAGGGCCTGCCGGGACAGCGCGAAACGGAAATGCCGGAACACGCGAGCGAGACGACTGCCCACGCCGATGGCGGGAGGAACAGTGCGGGGTGACGAGACGCAGCGGGGCGTGGCCCCAGGCGCAGGGTCCCGTGAGACCAAGGGGCCGCGCCACGCGGCGCCCAGGAAGTCGCTGCTGAACAAGATCCAGATACCCGTCGGCAAGACGATGGCGCTCGCGGCGATGCCGACGGCCGTGTTCGTCGGGATGGGCATGGCGCCGAAACTGGCCGTGGCCGACGACAAGGAGATCCCCTTCGCGCCCGGGCCGTGCGTCACGCGGTCCGACGAACCCGCGGAGACCGAGAAGTCGCCGTCCCCGACGCCGTCGACGACGCCTTCGCCGAGCACCTCGCCCGGTGCGACGCCCTCTCCGTCCGCCTCGGCGGCGGCGAAGCCCAAGCCGAAGACGAGCCCCTCGCCGTCGGCGACCACGCCCGCGCCCCCGGCGAAGCAGGAGACGGCCCCGGCCGCCACCCCGACGCCGACCAAGAGCACGAACCCGCTGGACCCGCTGGGCGTCGGTGACGCGCTCAAGGACCTCGTCGACGAGCTCGGCCGGCCCCTCAAGGACGGCCTGCCGAAGACGACCCCGACACCCACCCCGACGCCGTCCACGACCGCCAAGCCGACTCCGGACCCGGCCGCGGACGCGATCCGCGACGCGGCGAAGCAGGCGGGCGTCGACGTCTCGGAGCTGTCCGAAGAGGTCAAGGACACCGCGAAGAACCCGAAGGACGAGACGGGCAAGGCGGGCGAGCGCGAGAACAAGGACAAGGACAAGGACGAGGACAAGGACGAGGCCAAGTCCGAGGAGTCGAAGGACCCGGACGGGAAGCAACCCTTCCCCTGCCCGACCTACGACGCCAAGGCGCTGGCCGACGCCGAGCTGGAGCAGGGCATCCCGCTCCTGCCCGACGAGCCCTGGTACCTCGACAGCTCGCTGCTGACCCTCTACGGGCTGGACTACCACGGCATCGTCGAGGTCAAGACCGGCAGCGGCAAGATCAAGAAGGTCCTGAAGTTCACCGCGGACTCGCTGGACATCAAGGACCTGTACCAGACGGTCGGCAAGAACGGGAACGTCGCCCACCTGAAGTCGCGTCCGGGCTCCACGTCCAAGATCCGCGGCGGCACGGTGACGATGTACACCGAGAGCCTCAAGGGGAACCTGTTCGGACTGATCCCGATCGAGTTCACCCCGAACAGCCCGCCGCCCCTGAACGTCCCCTTCGCGTTCTTCACGAACGTCAAGGTCGTCCAGGCCGGCCAGTTCGGCGGCACCCTGACCGTGCCCGGCCTGAAGAACTACATCGGCCCGCCGGAGTAGTCCCGTACGGCAGCGGTCACCTGGAACGGCGTCACCCGGAACGGCGTCACCCGGAACACACCGAGGGCGGCACCCCGGATCCCGATCGGATCCGCGGTGCCGCCCTCGGTCTCTGTGCGGCAGAGTTCACTTCAGGCGGTGCGGCGACGTCAGTCGCGGTCGCCGCCGCCCAGGTGGTGGACCCGGACCATGTTGGTCGTGCCCGGGACGCCGGGGGGCGAGCCGGCGGTGATGATGACGGTGTCGCCCTCGTTGTAGCGGCCGAGCTTGAGCAGCTCGCCGTCCACCAGGTCGACCATCGCGTCGGTGTTGTTCACGTGCGGGACGACGTACGACTCGACGCCCCAGCTCAGCGAGAGCTGGTTGCGGGTGTTGACGTCCGTGGTGAAGGCCAGGATCGGCTGCGTGGAGCGGTAGCGCGACAGGCGGCGGGCGGTGTCCCCGGACTGGGTGAAGGCGATGAGCGCCTTGCCGTCGAGGAACTCCGCGATCTCGCAGGCCGCGCGGGCGACGGAGCCGCCCTGGGTACGGGGCTTCTTGCCCGGGACCAGCGGCTGGAGGCCCTTGGAGAGGAGCTCCTCCTCGGCCGCCGTGACGATCTTCGACATCGTCTTGACGGTCTCGATGGGGTAGGCGCCCACCGAGGACTCGGCGGACAGCATGACCGCGTCCGCGCCGTCGAGGATCGCGTTGGCGACGTCGGAGGCCTCCGCGCGGGTCGGGCGGGAGTTGGTGATCATCGACTCCATCATCTGGGTCGCGACGATCACCGGCTTGGCGTTGCGGCGGCACATCTCGATGAGCCGCTTCTGGACCATCGGGACCTTCTCGAGCGGGTACTCGACGGCCAGGTCGCCACGGGCCACCATGACCGCGTCGAACGCGGCGACCACGGCCTCCATGTTCTCGACGGCCTGCGGCTTCTCCACCTTGGCGATGACGGGGACCCGGCGGCCCTCCTCGTCCATGACCTTGTGGACGTCCTTGACGTCGTTGGCGTCGCGGACGAAGGACAGGGCGACCATGTCGCAGCCCATCCGCAGGGCGAAGCGGAGGTCGTCGACGTCCTTCTCCGACAGGGCGGGGACGTTCACGGCGGCACCCGGCAGGTTGATGCCCTTGTGGTCCGAGATGACACCGCCCTCGATGACGATGGTCTTGACCCGGGGGCCCTCGACCTCGGTCACGCGGAGCTCGACGTTGCCGTCGTTGATCAGGACCTGGTCACCCTTGGCGACGTCGCCCGGGAGACCCTTGTAGGTGGTGCCGCAGATGGACTTGTCGCCCGGGACGTCCTCGGTGGTGATGGTGAACTCGTCACCGCGCACCAGCTCGACGGGACCCTCGGCGAAGGTCTCCAGACGGATCTTCGGGCCCTGGAGGTCGGCGAGGACGCCGACGGCACGCCCGGTGTCCTCGGAGACCTGCCGGACGCGGTCGTACCGCTCCTGGTGTTCTGCCTGGGATCCGTGGCTGAAGTTGAATCGGGCCACGTTCATACCTGCCTCGATGAGCGCTTTCAGCTGCTCATACGAGTCGACGGCGGGGCCCAGCGTGCAGACGATTTTGGAACGGCGCATGACTGGATCCTATCGGTTTGTTTCGTAGCGGAATATTCCGTCTGGTGGAAAGTCCAAGTGACTAGTGGGTAACCAGCGCATACGCCTGGGTGGCGATCTCCAGTTCCTCATCCGTCGGGACCACCGCCACGGCCACCCGGGCATACTCCGCCGAAACCAGCCGCGGCCGCGGGGAACGCGCCGCGTTGGCTTCGAGGTCCAGCGCCAGCCCCAGCTCGGCCAGGCCGTCCAGCGCGGCCTCGCGGACCTGGTGGGCGTTCTCGCCGACCCCGGCCGTGAACGCCACCGCGTCCACCCGCCCGAGAACCGCCGAGTAGGCGCCGATGTACTTCTTCAGCCGGTGGACGTACGCGTCGAAGGCCAGGCGCGCCGTCTCGTCGCCCTCGCCCGCCCGCCGGAGCACCTCGCGCATGTCGTTGTCGCCGCACATGCCCAGCAGACCGCTCTTCTTGTTCAGGAGCGAATCGATCTCATCCACCGAGAGGCCCCCCACCCGCGCCAGGTGGAAGACGACCGCCGGATCGAGATCGCCCGAACGGGTCCCCATGACCAGTCCCTCCAGCGGGGTCAGGCCCATGGACGTCTCCACGCACACCCCGCCCCGCACCGCCGAGGCGGAGGCGCCGTTGCCCAGGTGCAGCACGATCACGTTCACGTCCTCCACCGGCCTGCCGAGCAGGGCGGCCGTCGCCCGGGAGACGTAGGCGTGGGAGGTGCCGTGGAAGCCGTACCGCCGGATGGAGTACGCGTCGGCCGTCGCGGCGTCGATCGCGTACCGCGCCACGTACTCCGGCATCGTCGAGTGGAAGGCGGTGTCGAAGACGGCCACCTGCGGGATGTCCGCGCGCAGCGAGCGCGCCACCTCGATGCCCGTCACGTTCGCCGGGTTGTGCAGCGGAGCCAGCGGGATCAGGTTCCGGATCTCCGCCAGCACCTCGTCGTCGATCACGGTCGGCCGGGTGAACTTCGTCCCGCCGTGCACCACCCGGTGCCCCACCGCCGCCAGTTCGGGGGAGTCCAGGCCCGTCCCGTCGGCGGCGAGCTCCGCGGCCACAACCTTCAGCGCGGCCTCGTGGTCCGCGATCGGGCCGAGCTGCTCGCGCTTGCCGCCGGCGGCGGCCGGGCCGGCCAGCGGCTCGTGCACCAGCCGCGAGGTTTCCTCCCCGATCCGCTCCACCAGACCGACCGCGAGCCGGGACCGGTCCGCCATGTCGAGGAGCTGGTACTTGACCGACGAGGAGCCGGAGTTGAGGACGAGTACGCGCGATGCGGTCACGATGAGGGTCTTTCCTTGTCTCGGGCGGTGGGGGAGGGGATCAGGCGGTGGCCGAGGGCGACGGCGCGCCCTGCGCCTGGATCGCGGTGATGGCCACGGTGGTGACGATGTCCTGGACGAGCGCGCCGCGCGAGAGGTCGTTGACCGGCTTGCGCAGGCCCTGGAGCACCGGGCCGACCGCCACCGCGCCCGCCGAACGCTGCACGGCCTTGTACGTGTTGTTGCCCGTGTTGAGGTCCGGGAAGATCAGCACCGTCGCGCGGCCGGCCACCTCGGACCCGGGCAGCTTGGTCGCGGCGACCGAGGGCTCCACGGCCGCGTCGTACTGGATCGGGCCCTCGATCTGCAGGTCGGGACGCTGCTCGCGGACGAGCTCGGTGGCCTTGCGGACCTTGTCCACGTCCGCCCCGGAGCCGGAGGTGCCGGTCGAGTACGAGAGCATCGCGATCCGCGGCTCGACGCCGAAGGCGGCGGCGGTGGCGGCCGACTGGACGGCGATGTCGGCGAGCTGCTCGGCGTTCGGGTCCGGGTTGACGGCGCAGTCCCCGTAGACGAGGACCCGGTCGGCCAGGCACATGAAGAAGACCGAGGAGACGATGGACGCTTCCGGCTTGGTCTTGATGATCTCGAAGGCCGGGCGGATGGTCGCCGCGGTGGAGTGCACCGAGCCGGAGACCATGCCGTCGGCCAGGCCCCGCTGGACCATCAGCGTGCCGAAGTAATTGACGTCGGTGACCACGTCGTTGGCGAGCTCGATGGTCATGCCCTTGTGAGCCCGGACCTTGGCGTAGTACTCGGAGAAACCTTCCCGCAGTGGAGAGGTCGCCGGGTCGATCAGCTGCGCGCCCGAGATGTCGACGCCGAGGTCGCCGGCCTTCTTCAGGATCGCCTGCTCGTCCCCGAGCAGGGTGAGGTCGCAGACGCCCCGGCGCAGCACCACGTCCGCGGCGCGCAGCACGCGCTCCTCGGTGCCCTCGGGCAGGACGACGCGGCGGCGGTCGGAGCGGGCCCGCTCCAGCAGCTCGTGCTCGAACATCATCGGGGTGACCCGCTCCGAGCGGGCCACCGAGAGCAGGTCGCGGAGCTCGCCGGTGTTCACGTGCCGCTCGAAGACGCCGAGCGCGGTCTCCAGCTTGCGCGGGGTCGCGGAGTTCAGCCGGCTCTGCAGCGAGAAGAGTTCGGCGGCGGTCGGGAAGCTGTTGCCGGCCACCGACACCACGGGCGTGCCCGGGGCCAGCTTCGAGGCGAGCGTCAGGATGTCCTGGCCCGGGCGCTCGTTCAGGGTGAGCAGCACGCCGGCGATCGGCGGGGTGCCCGAGGTGTGCGCGGCCAGTGCGCCGATGACCAGGTCGGAGCGGTCTCCGGGGGTGACCACCAGGCAGCCGGGGGTCAGGGCGTTCAGGAAGTTCGGCAGCATGGCGCCGCCGAAGACGAAGTCCAGGGCGTCGCGGGCCAGCCCGGCCTCGTCGCCGAGGAGCACCTCGCCGCCGAGCGCCCGGGTGATCTGGGCGACGGTCGGTGCGGAGAGCGACTTGTCGTCCGGCAGCACGTAGCAGGGCACGGGGAGCCGGGCGGCCAGCCGCTCGGCTATGAGGTCGCGGTCCTCCGCGGCCACCCGGTTGACGACCATCGCGACGACGTGGCAGCCCAGGGTCTCGTAGGCGCGGTAGGCGTTGCGGGCCTCCGCGCGCACCGCCTCGGCGTGGTGCTTGGTGCCGCCGACGACGGGGACGACGACCGCGCCCAGCTCGTTGGCGAGGCGGGCGTTGAGCGCCAGCTCGTCCGGGAGGTTGGTCTCCGCGTAGTCGGTGCCGAGGACGAGCATGACCTCGTAGTCGCGGGCCACCCGGTGGTAGCGGTCCACCAGCCGGGAGACGAGTTCGTCGGTGCCCTTCTCGGCCAGGATCGCCGAGGCCTCCTGGTACTCCATCCCGTAGGCGGTCGCGGAGTCCTGGTCGATCCGGTAGCGGGCCTTCAGGAGCTCGAAGAGGCGGTCGGGTCCGTCATGGAGCAACGGACGGTAGACGCCGACCCGGCCCGTCTGCCGGGTCAGGAGCTCCATGATCCCCAGCTCGACGACCTGGCGGCCGTCCCCCCGCTCGATACCGGTCACGTACACGCTGCGCGTCACGCCCGCACTCCGTCCCATGCTGTGGATGTCTGTTTGGTCTGGCTTGACCCCTTGACAATACCTCTGCCAATAGATAGGGCGCCCCCTGGGAAAGGGCCTGGCCAGGGGGGCCGAAAGGCCCGGAGGGGGGACCGGCACAAGACGCGCGGCACCCCGGGCCCGTGGAACAATCGGACAGGCTTCACCATTACGCCCTTCATATGTACGGCAGGAGACACAGCACGATGCGTATCGGAGTTCTCACCGCAGGCGGCGACTGTCCGGGCCTCAACGCTGTCATCCGGTCGGTCGTACACCGCGCCCTGGTCGGGCACGGGGATGAGGTCATCGGTTTCGAGGACGGCTTCAAGGGCCTTCTCGACGGCCACTTCCGCCCCCTCGACATCAATGCCGTCAGCGGCATTCTCGCCCGCGGCGGCACGATCCTCGGTTCGGCGCGCATGGAGCGCGCCCGCCTGCACGAGGCCGCCGAGAACGCCCAGGAGCTGGCGACGCGCTACGGCATCGACGCCCTCATCCCGATCGGCGGCGAAGGCACCCTGACCGCCGCCCGGATGCTGTCGGACGCCGGGATGCCGGTCGTCGGCGTGCCGAAGACCATCGACAACGACATCTCCTCCACCGACCGCACCTTCGGCTTCGACACCGCCGTCATGGTCGCCACCGAGGCCATCGACCGCCTCAAGACCACCGCCGAATCGCACCAGCGCGTGATGGTCGTCGAGGTGATGGGCCGCCACGCGGGCTGGATCGCCCTGGAGTCCGGCATGGCCGGCGGCGCCCACGGCATCTGCCTGCCGGAGCGCCCCTTCGAGGTGGACGCCCTGGTGAAGATGGTGGAGGAACGATTCGCCCGCGGTAAGAAGTTCGCCGTCGTCTGCGTCGCCGAGGGCGCGCACCCGGCCGAGGGCTCCATGCCGTACGAGAAGGGCGCGATCGACCAGTACGGTCACGAGCGCTTCGCCGGCATCGGCAACCGCCTCGCGATCGAGCTGGAGCACCGCCTCGGCAAGGAGGCCCGCCCGGTCATCCTCGGCCACGTCCAGCGCGGCGGCGTACCCACCGCGTACGACCGCGTCCTGGCCACCCGCTTCGGCTGGCACGCCGTCGAGGCCGTCCACCGCGGCGACTTCGGCAACATGACCGCCCTGCGCGGCACCGACATCGTGATGGCCCCGCTCGCCTCCGCGACCACGGAGCTGAAGACGGTCCCCGAGGACCGCATGTACGAGGCGGAGTCCGTCTTCTGACCCGCCCGGCCGGGACCCGCGCCCCTGCCGGGCCGGGACCTTCGGCCCCGCTTTCCCGCCGGACGGCCCCGGAGACGTGTGCTCCGGGGCCGCTCCGCGCCCCGGACCCCGCTGGATAGGATTCCGGCCGGGGGATAGGTCGGCCGAGTCGTGTGGACGGATCGGGCCTGCGTGTCCGGGCCCGTCCTCCGCTCGCACGCACTCGATGGAAAGGTGCCCCACTCCCGTGGCGACCAGTTCTGCCGTCCTGACCTCCGAACCGGTCGAGAACCGACCGGGACCCGGGGGCGCCGGCCCCGCCGCACGGCGCAGCCCGTTCGTCCTCGCCGCGGCCCTCGCCGCGTCCTGGGCGGTGCCGCTGCTGCTCCACGCGGTCGCCCTCGACGTGCTGCTCCTCCCCGTCCTGGTCCTGACGATCGCCGCCCTGATCCGGGTGGGCGGCGGACTGCTCGACCGCCTCGTGGTCGCGGCCTTCCTGCTCTGCGGCGCCGTGATGGGCTTCGGCCTGCTCTTCTCCGTCTGGCCGTGGGGCCTGGCCCCCGTGCCCGGGGCCGGCCTGCTGCTGACCATCGCCTCCCTCGCCGGCTGGCTGGCCCGCCGCCGGCCCCGCATCCCGCTGCGGCTGCGCGGCACGGACGCGCTGATCGCCGGCACCGTGGCCGTGGTCTGGCACTACGTCCACCACCCGGTGGCCGGGAAGTCGGCCGCCGACCGGCTGGCCCACTTCGTCACGTCCGAGGACCGGATGGGGCACTTCTCGTACTTCACCGGGATCCGGCAGGTCGGCGGCTACGCCTTCCTCCACCAGGACGCCGCCCGGACGTACATGATGACCCCCTCCGAAGCGGTCTACCCGCAGGGCTCCCACTTCCTGCTGGCCTGGACCGACGCCCTGGTGACGTCCTCGGCCCAGGCGGGCTCCGCCCTCGCCATGACGAACCGGTACTTCCTCTACGTCCTGGCCGCCTACGCGCTGTTCTGCGGGGCGCTGGTCTGGGCCGCCCGCTGGATCGGCGGCCCGCGCCTGCGCGGCTGGCGCGCGGCCGCGGTCTGCGCCACGGTCGCCGCGCTGATGATGTCCGGATCGATGGCGCAGCTGATCGAACGGGGCTTCGACTCCGAGACCATCGGCCTGCTGTTCCTGGCCGTCGCCCTGGCCCTGCTGGTGCGGCCCGCGACGGGCCGGACCGAGTTCGTCCTCGTCGCGGCGGCCGGACTGATCGCCGTCACCTACGTCTACAACCTCTACGGCGCCCTCGTCGGCATCGCCCTGGCCGCGGTGCTGCTCGTGCACCGGCGCCGGTTCGCCGGCCGCTGGCTCCCGGTCCTCGCGGCCCTGGCCGCCGCCACCCTCGTGGCGGGACTGCCCAGCGTCTTCTCCGTCCTCACGAAGCTGGACGTCGCCAAGACCTCGAACCTGGCCGGCCCGATGGTCATCCCCGACCGCCCGGTGTTCATCGGGCTCGGACTGCTGGCCCTGGTCGCGGCCACCCTCCCGGTGAACCGCCGGACCGGCACCGGACGGATGGTGCTGGCCCTCGTCCTCGGCGCGTCCGTGGTGATCGGCGTCTTCGGCGCCTGGCAGAAGCACACCATCGGCTACTACTCGTACTACTTCGAGAAGCTGACCGCCTCCGGGCTCGTGATCGCCCTGCTCTCCCTCGGCCTGATCGGGCTGATGCTCCCGGCCGCCGGCGGGACGGCGGGCACCGCGCTGCGCCGCCGGGTGGACCTGCTGCTGCGCTCCGGCCTCGCGGCGGCCGCGGCGCTGGCGCTGTTCGGCGGCGTCCAGTGGGGCGTGCCCTCCGGCTGGGGCCACCCCTCGGCCTGGTACGAGAGCTCCATGCTCAAGTGGGCCCGGGGCGAGGCCAGGAGCACCGACATCGGCCCGCCGGCCGCCGCCCTCACCGGGCGCGACCTGCAGGGGGTCACCTCTCCGGTGATCGCCCTGTACGGCAACGACGCCTACCTCAACCTGAGGTCGACCTTCCTCGCCCAGATCCTCACCCACCAGGCGGGCAACATGGTCGGGCTGTACGAGGTCTTCCACGTCAAGGTCGGCGGACCCGCGACGGTCGAGGAGGCGGAGTACCAGGCCTCGCTGGGCCACCTGAAGACCGCGATCGCCTCGTGCCCGGCCCCGCCGACCGTCCTGGTGGGCGACCGGACGACCGCCGACCGGCTCAGGAACGACCTGGCGGCCGCCGCCGTCGCGGCCACCGTGGTCCACGCCCCGCTGCCGTAGGAGGCGCTGCGGCAGCCCGGACGCGTCCTACGCCGTACCGCCCGCGAGCTGCCAGAACCGGTCCACGATCTCGACCAGGAACTCCCGGCCGGCGTCCCCGCTGCCGGCCTCGCCCTGGCCGCCGCCCCAGCTCAGCGTCGCCACCATCCGCGACTGGTAGTCGCCGTGCAGCTGCTCCAGTACCCATTCCAGGTTGGACTTGGGGATCGGCAGCAGCTTGCCCAGCGGCTTCACGTACGCCTGCCAGCGCGTGGTCACCGCACTGCGCAGCAGGTCGGCCAGCTCCTCCTGCTTGCCGGTGGCCGTCACGAACTGCGCCAGCGTCAGACCGAGCACCGTGGCGAGGGCGGCGGACTGCCGTTCGTTGCCCTTCCAGCGCCCGGTGTCCTCCATCTTCTGGTACGAGTTCGTCTCCAGCCCGATCCGCCGGGCCAGCTCGTCGGCGGCGAGCCCCCGGGCCATCCGGTGCTCCCGCAGGGTGACCGGCTCGGCGAGCAGCTCCCCGGGCGCACACCACAGGACGCCCGCGAGCGCGGTGAGCTCGACCGAAGAGGGTGATATCTCGCCACGCTCCCAGGCCATCACTGTCTCGGGCGCGACGACGAGTCCGTACTGGGCGCGCAGGCCGTAGGCGACATGTCCGGGAGCCATGCCCAGGGCCGCGCGCAGACGACGCGCGGCGGGGGCATTGAAAGGTGGGCTGGAGTGCACACCGCACACCGTAGAAGTGGCTGGGCAACGGCGCCTACAGACCAAACAAACAAGCCCATACCTCGTAGGAAAGTCCTATGGAGATAAGGGCATTCGCCGGGTTTCCGGGCGACTGTCCGGTAATCGGTGAGCCAGAAGATCCTTTGCTGTGAGTACGGTTCCAGCCAATGCCCGTCGGCGCAAGAGCCGTCACACCCTCCGCACAAGATGAACAGGACACCTATTCCATTTCCCCTCCGTCCTTTGCCTTGACGTCGGCGTAACGACCTGCGGCTGCTCAGCCAGATCCGCGTGCTCCAGGACTTCGGCTTCGAGCTGGAGGAGACCCGGCCCTTCGTGGACTGCCTGCGGGCCGGCCACCCGGCCGGGGGCGCCTGTCCGGCCTCGCCGGCCGTCTACCGGCGCAAGGTCGTGCAGATCGGCGCGGACAGCAACCCCGCCGCCGTCACGCGGTACGGGGTGCTGTCCCTGCCGACACTGCTCCTCTTCCGCGACGGCGAGCCCGTGCGGCAGATCGTCGGAGCCCGGGCCAAGCGCCGGCTCCTCCAGGAAGTGGAGGAGGGGCTGGCGGCCGCCGCTAGGGCCTGAACCAGACCGTCGCCAGGGGCGGGAGGGTCATGCGCAGGCTGGCCGGGCGGCCCTGCGCCGGCACCGGCTCCGCCCGCAGCGGCCGGGTGTGGTGGACGCCGCTGCCGCCGTAGACTTGGAGGTCGGTGTTGAGGACCTCCCGCCACAGCGGCACCTCCTCCGGCACGCCGATCCGGTAGCCGTGCCGGACCACGGGCGAGAAGTTCGACACCGCCAGGAGCTGCGAGCCGTCCTGCGCGTACCGCAGGAAGGCGAACACGTTGTCGTCCGCGGCGTCCGCCTCCACCCAGGCGAAGCCCTCCGGCACGGTGTCCCGCTCCCACAGGGCGGGCGCCGCGGTGTACGTGCGGTTCAGGTCGCGCACCAGGGTCCGTACGCCCCGGTGGTCGCCGGCCGCCGCGTAGGAGTCGTCCAGCAGCCACCAGTCCGGCCCGTACATCTCCGACCACTCCGAGCCCTGGGCGAACTCCTGTCCCATGAACAGCAGTTGCTTGCCAGGATGGGCCCACATGAAGCCCAGGTAGGCCCGGTGGGCGGCCCGCTTCTGCCACCAGTCCTCTCCGGGCATCTTGGACACCAGCGAGCCCTTGCCGTGCACCACCTCGTCGTGCGAGATCGGCAGCACGTAGTTCTCGCTGAAGGCGTAGATCATCCCGAAGGTCATGTCGTTGTGGTGGTACTTGCGGTGCACCGGCTCCTTCGACATGTAGCGCAGGGTGTCGTGCATCCAGCCCATGTTCCACTTCAGGCCGAAGCCGAGCCCACCGGAGTCCGTCGGGCGCGTCACGCCGTTCCAGGCCGTGGACTCCTCCGCGATCGTCACCACCCCCGGGCAGCGCCGGTACACGGTCGCGTTCATCTCCTGGAGCAGCGCCACCGCGTCCAGGTTCTCCCGCCCGCCGTGCTCGTTGGGAGCCCACTCGCCCTCGGAGCGCGAGTAGTCGAGGTAGAGCATCGAGGCCACCGCGTCCACGCGCAGCCCGTCCACGTGGAACTCCTCGCACCAGTACACGGCGTTGGCGACGAGGAAGTTGCGGACCTCCTTGCGGCCGTAGTCGAACTCCAGCGTCCCCCAGTCCGGGTGCGCGGCCCGGCGCGGGTCCTGGTGCTCGTACAGTGCCCGCCCGTCGAACTCGGCGAGGGCCCAGTCGTCGCGCGGGAAGTGCGCGGGCACCCAGTCGACGATCACCCCGATCCCGGCCCGGTGCAGCGCGTCCACGAGGAAGCGGAAGTCGTCCGGGGTGCCCATCCGCGAGGTCGGCGCGTAGAAGCCGGTGACCTGGTAGCCCCAGGAGCCGCCGAAGGGGTGCTCGGCGACCGGCATCATCTCCACGTGCGTGAAGCCCAGCTCCTTGACGTACGCGGGGAGCTGCTCGGCGAGCTGCCGGTACGAGAGCCCGGGCCGCCAGGACGCCAGGTGCAGCTCGTACACCGAGAAGGGGGCCTGGTGCGGGGGCCTTTCGCCGCGCCGCGCCATCCACTCCGCGTCCTGCCACACGTGGGCGGAGGCGGTGACCACCGAGGCGTTCGCGGGCGGGACCTCCGCGGACCGGGCCATCGGGTCGGCGCGCAGGGTGTGACTGCCGTCCGGGCGCGTGATGTCGTACTTGTAGAGCGCACCGGCGCCCACGCCGGGCAGGAAGAGCTCCCACACGCCGCTCGCGCCGAGCGAGCGCATCGGGTAGGCGACGGAGTCCCAGTACGAGAAGTCCCCGGCGACCCGGACCCCCTGCGCGTTCGGCGCCCACACGGTGAACCGGGTCCCGGCCACGCCCTGGTGCTCCATCGGATGGGCACCGAGCGCCGTCCACAGCTGCTCGTGGCGGCCCTCGCCGATCAGGTGCAGGTCCAGCTCGCCGAGGGCGGGCAGGAACCGGTACGGGTCGTGGATCTCGATCTCGTCGCTGTCGTACGCGACCAGCAGCCGGTACTCCGGCACGCCGGTCAGCGGCAGCAGCCCGGAGAACAGCCCGTCGCCCTCGTCGAAGAGCTCGGCCCGCAGCCCCTTGGCGACGATGGTGACCGCCTTGGCGTAGGGGCGCAGCACGCGGAAGGCCACCCCGCCCCGCGTGGCACGGGCGCCCAGCACCCCGTGCGGATCGTGGTGGCGGCCCTCCAGCAGCCGGGCCCGTTCGTCACCGCCGAGTGCGGGAGCCGGCCGGACCCCGCGCGGAGGGGCGGCGGCGCGGCGGGCCCGGGGGGCGCGGGCCTTCTTCGCCGCCGCCGGGGCGGGTACGGCTTCGTCGCGGACGGTCGGTGACGGCTGTCGTGCGGCGCTCACGCGAGCGGCCTCCTCGGGGGCTTCGGGCGGGGGTGCGGGGAGATGGAACCGGGGGCGGGCGGGGTCGGCGGCACGCGGTGCGCGGGTCGCGAGGGTTCCGAGAGCCGCCGGATCGCGGCCATCGGGACGTGCAGCCAGTCGGGGCGGTGCCGGGACTCGTAACGGGCCTCGTACACCGCCTTGTCGGTCTCGTACGCCCGCAGCAGTACGGGGTCCTCGCGGGGGTCCCGGCCGGTGGTGCGGGCGTAGCCCTCGCAGAAGGCGGCCCGGCAGTCGTCCGCCCAGGCGGGGGCGAACGGCCGGTGCGAGCGTGCGGCGTAGTCGAAGGAGCGCAGTATCCCGGCGATGTCGCGCACCGCCGGTTCGGGACGGCGCCGGTCGGCCAGCGGCCGGGCCGGCTCGCCCTCGAAATCGATCAACGACCAGCTGCCGTCGAGGGTGCGCAGGGTCTGACCCAGATGGAGGTCCCCGTGGATCCGCTGGGCGGGCACCCCCGCTCCCCGGGAGGCGGCCAGCGCGTCGAAGGCCCCCCGCAGCCCCGCCTCGTAGGGCCGCAGGGCGGGCACCTCCCGGGCGGTCGCGGCCAGCCTGGCGGTCATCCCGGCGGCCAGCCGTGCGGTCTGCTCGGGGCCGAGCGCGACGGTGGGCAGCGCGGAGGCGAGCGCGCTGTGCACCTCGGCGGTGGCCCGGCCGAGCGCGTGCGCCTCGGCGGTGAAGTCGGCCCCGGCGCCGAGCCGGCGCAGCGCGAGCTGCCAGCCGTCGTCGGAGCCGCGCAGGTACGGCTGGAGCACGCCCAGGGTCAGCGGCTCGCTCCCGGGCGGCTCGGCCTCGTACCAGGCGACGGGCGCCGGGACGCGGGCGCAGCCGGCCGCGGCCAGCGCCCGGGGCAGCTCCAGGTCAGGGTTGACCCCGGGGCCGACCCGGCGGAACACCTTCAGGATGAACGAATCTCCGTAGATCAGCGAAGAGTTGGTCTGCTCCCCGGAGAGCGGCCGGGGCACGAGCCCCGCCGGGATCGGCGTGGCCGGGTCCCGGTCGAAGCGCAGCGGGCCGAGCGCCCCGGGGGAGCGCAGCCGCTCCAGCAGCATGGCCGCGAGCCGCGGGTCGCCCAGCGCCTCGTAGACCGCCCGGCCGGCGTACGGACCGTCCTCGGCGTGGCCGATCAGGGTGGGCGCGAGCGCGGGCGGCAGCGACGGGCGGATGCCCAGCAGCAGTTGGTAGCAGTCCCCGTCGACGTCGAGGAGCAGGTGCAGCAGTCCGGGGGTGGAACCCGGCGGCAGCAGCTCGGCCGCCGAGACGGTCCTGAGCCTGCTGATGGTGCGGCCCTTGCCCGCGAACCAGCGCTGTGCGGGCAGCCAGGCCCTCAGCATCGGTTCCAGCGGGGTGATCCCGGCGGCCCGGTCGGCCGTCAGCCGGCTCCGGGCGGATGCAGCCTCCGACATGGCGTCGCGTCCTTTCCCCGGGCCGTCACAGAATGCGCAGAGTGTCCCGGATGCGCGGCAGTTGCTTCTCCGGCATGTGCGAGTGTCGGGTCAGGATGGTCCGTACAGGGGCGGGCGATTGACCCATTCGAGCTGCCCGCCCCTTTGCCGGTCCCGTTACCCGTTGCGTAGCCCGCCGCGTTGCTTGCCGCGCTGTTCGGTCCGCAGCCGGAACCAGTAGAAGCCGTGGCCCGCCAGGGTCAGCAGGTACGGCCACTCACCGATCGGCGGGAAGCGCACGTCGCCCGTGAGCTCCACCGGGACCCGTCCGTTGAACGACCGAAGATCCAGCTCGGTGGGCTGCGCGAAGCGCGAGAAGTTGTGCACGCACAGCACCAGGTCGTCCCCGTGCTCACGCAGGAACGCGAGCACCGCCGGGTTCGACGACGGCAGTTCGGTGTACGAGCCGAGTCCGAAGGCCGGGTTCGCCTTGCGGACCTCGATCAGCCGACGGGTCCAGTGCAGCAGCGAGGAGGGCGAGGACATCGCGGCCTCGACGTTGGTGACCCGGTACCCGTAGACGGGATCCATGATGACCGGCAGGTTCAGCCTGCCCGGATCGCACGAGGAGAAACCGGCGTTGCGGTCCGGGGTCCACTGCATCGGCGTGCGGACGCCGTCGCGGTCGCCCAGCCAGATGTTGTCGCCCATGCCGATCTCGTCGCCGTAGTAGAGCACCGGCGAACCGGGCAGCGACAGCAGCAGGGCCGTGAACAGCTCCATCTGCTTGCGGTCGTTGTCCAGGAGGGGGGCGAGCCGGCGCCGGATGCCGATGTTGGCCCGCATCCGCGGGTCCTTGGCGTACTCGGCGTACATGTAGTCGCGCTCTTCGTCCGTGACCATTTCGAGCGTGAGCTCGTCGTGGTTGCGCAGGAAGATGCCCCACTGGCAGTTGTTCGGGATGGCCGGGGTCTTGGCCAGGATCTCGGAGACCGGGTAGCGGGACTCTCTTCGCACGGCCATGAAGATGCGCGGCATGACGGGGAAGTGGAACGCCATGTGGCACTCGTCCCCGCCCTTGGTGAAGTCCCCGAAGTAGTCGACGACGTCCTCGGGCCACTGGTTGGCCTCGGCGAGCAGCACGGTGTCCGGGTAGTGCGCGTCGATCTCGGCCCGGACCCGCTTGAGGAGCTGGTGGGTGCGGGGCAGGTTCTCGCAGTTGGTGCCCTCCTCGGCGTACAGGTAGGGCACGGCGTCGAGGCGGAAGCCGTCGATGCCGAGGTCGAGCCAGAAGCGCAGGGCGGAGACGATCTCCTCCACCACGGCCGGGTTCTCGTAGTTGAGGTCCGGCTGGTGGGAGAAGAATCTGTGCCAGTAGTACTGCTTGCGTACCGGGTCGTACGTCCAGTTGGAGGTCTCGGTGTCGACGAAGATGATGCGGGCGTCCTGGTACTGCTTGTCGTTGTCGGCCCACATGTAGTAGTCGCCGTACGGGCCGTCCGGGTCCTTGCGCGACTGCTGGAACCACTCGTGCTGATCGCTGGTGTGGTTCATGACGAAGTCGATGATCACCCGCATGCCGCGGGTGTGCGCCGCGTCCACGAACTCCACGAAGTCGGCGAGGTCGCCGAACTCCGGCAGCACGGAGGTGTAGTCGGAGACGTCGTAGCCCCCGTCGCGCAGGGGCGAGGCGAAGAACGGCGGCAGCCAGAGGCAGTCGACGCCGAGCCACTGGAGGTAGTCCAGTTTGGCGGTGAGCCCCTTCAGGTCCCCGACGCCGTCGCCGTTGCTGTCGTGGAAGGAGCGGACGAGGACCTCGTAGAAGACCGCCCGCTTGAACCAGTCGGGATCGCGGTCCTTGGCGGGGGTGTCCTCGAAGGTGTCGTGGACGGGATCGTTGATCATCATGTGGTGGGTGACCCTCCGGTGGGCGGGGACGGTCGCAGAGCGGCCAGTACGTGCGCGGGCGTGCGGCCCGGCTCTAGGCGCACGTAGTTCGCCCTGCCCCAGTGATAGGTCTCGCCGGTGAGCTCGTCGCGCACCGCGAGGGACCCGTGCCAGTCGAGGCCGAGTACCGGCATGTCCAACGACACCGTCGCCTCCTGGGTGTGGTGCGGATCGAGGTTGACGACCACCAGTACGGAGTTGCCTCCGGCGTGCTTCGAATAGGCGATCACCTGTTCGTTGTCGGTCGAGTGGAAGTGGATGTCGCGCAGCTGCTGGAGCGCGGGGTTGCGGCGGCGCAGCCGGTTCAGGGCCGTGATGAGCGGGGCGATGGTGGCGCCGTCGCGATCGGCGGCCTCCCAGTCGCGGGGCCGGAACTCGTACTTCTCCGAGTCCAGGTACTCCTCGCTGCCCTGGCGCACCGGGGTGTTCTCGCAGAGCTCGTATCCGGCGTACACCCCCCAGGCGGGCGAGAGGGTGGCCGCGAGGACCGCCCGTACCTCGAAGGCGGGACGGCCGCCCTCCTGCAGGTACTCGTGGAGGATGTCCGGGGTGTTCACGAAGAAGTTCGGCCGCATCACGGAGGCCGAGGTGGTCCCGGACAGCTCGGTCAGGTACTCGGTCAGCTCGGCCTTGGTGTTGCGCCAGGTGAAGTACGTGTACGACTGCTGGAAGCCGACCGCGGCGAGCGCGCGCATCATGGCGGGACGGGTGAAGGCCTCCGCCAGGAAGATCACGTCGGGATCGGACTTGTTGATGTCCGCGATCACCTTCTGCCAGAAGACGACCGGCTTGGTGTGCGGATTGTCGACCCGGAAGATGCGGACGCCGTGCTCCATCCAGTACCGCAGGATCCGGCACGTCTCCTTGACGATGCCGGCCATGTCGGTGTCGAAGTGGATCGGGTAGATGTCCTGGTACTTCTTCGGCGGGTTCTCGGCGTAGGCGATCGTCCCGTCGGCGCGGTGGCGGAACCACTCCGGGTGCTTCTCCACCCACGGGTGGTCGGGGGAGCACTGGAGGGCGAAGTCCAGCGCGATCTCCATGCCCAGCTCGCGGGCGCGCGCGACGAACGCGTCGAAGTCCTCGATCGTGCCGAGCTCCGGGTGGACCGCGTCGTGCCCGCCCTCGGTCGATCCGATGGCCCAGGGCACGCCCGGATCCCAACTCCCCGCGGACAGGGTGTTGTTCGGGCCCTTGCGGTAGGTGCTGCCGATCGGGTGGATGGGCGGCAGGTAGACCACGTCGAAGCCCATCGCGGAGATCGCGGGCAGCCGCTCCGCGGCGGTCCGGAAGGTCCCGCTGACCGGAGCCCCGCCGGGCTCCAGCACCGCTCCCTCGGAGCGCGGGAACATCTCGTACCAGGAGCCGAACAGGGCCCGCTTGCGCTCGACGAGGAGCGGCAGCGGCTTGGAGGCGGTGACGAGCTCCCGGTACGGGCGCTTGGAGAGCGCCGCGTCCACGGCGGGGTCGAGGGCGGCGGCGTACCGCTCGGCGGCCGGCCGGTCCTCGTCGCGCATGGTCTCGGCGGCGGCCAGCACGGCCTCGCGGCCGTCGCGCTTGGGAATCCGGGCCCCGGCCCGCTCGTAGAGCTCGGCGCCCTCCAGCAGCATCAGCCCGGTGTCGATGCCCGCCGGGATCTTGATCGCGGCATGGGCCCGCCACGTGGCCACCGGGTCGCTCCACGCCTCGACCGTGTACGTCCACCTCCCCTCGGCCTCGGCGGAGACGCGGGCCCCCCACCGGTCGGTGCCGGGGGCGAGCTCGTGCAGCGGTACGGGGGGCCGCAGCCGCCCGCTCGGATCGCGCAGGACGATGTGCGCCGCAACGGCATCGTGTCCCTCGCGGAACACGGTGGCCGAGATCTCGAAGACCTCGTCCACGACCGCCTTGGCGGGTCTGGCGCCGCAGTCGACGGCGGGGCGGACGTCCAGCACGGGAATGCGACCGATCATGATGGGATCACCTGGGGGCAGTTCGCAGGGCTCGGTGACAACAGGCCAGTCGGTGTCACGACTGGTAGTGCACGCTCTGTTCGCTCTGTTTCTAGCCGCTCGGAAGACGGCTGGGCTGCGGGCATGGCCGCTCCTGTCCGCGTTCACTCGGGTGGCGGGGAGAGGGTTTGTGGGCGAGTGCCTCGTGCGTGTACGACGTGTACCCGGGGAGCCCTTCCCACTCACGCCCGGCCCAATCCGCGCGCTCGGTTAACTACTCGTACGTAGTGGAACGGGCCATACCCAGCCTCGGATCGGCATCCGCCGGGGCTCCGTCAAGTCGGCCGGGACTAGGTGCCGTAGGGACCGACACCACCCGTCCCAGCGGTCCCTCGGGCACCTCGCGGACCGCTCGAACGAGTGGCGGGGAGACGGGGCCCGTAGCCCTCGGGAGCCCCCGCGAGCAGCGCGCGGACGCCCGCGCGGGGGCCCGGCCGGACCCGGAGCCGTCGGCAGGGTGCGTCAGGCGGGGCCGGCGGCCGCCGCCGGAGGCGCCATGGCCGGAACACGCGGGCCTCGCTAGCCTTCCCGGGGTGATGCGCGGGTGCACAGCGTGGTGCGACCGCTCCGATCCGCAATCCCCTGCGAAGGTGGAACGTGTGAAGGCTATCCGTCGATTCACCGTGCGCCCCGTCCTCCCGGAAACCCTGCTGCCGCTCACCGACCTCGCGCGCAATCTGCGCTGGTCGTGGCATGCCGAGACCCGTGAACTCTTCCAATCCGTCGACCCCGAGGGCTGGCTGGCCGCCGGCGGCGACCCCGTCCGGCTGCTCGGCGCCGTCTCCGCCGCCAGGCTCGCGGAACTGTCCGCGGACCGCCGCTTCCTGCGGCGCCTGGCCGTCGCCGCCGCCGACCTCGACGACTACGTCAACGGCGGGAGGTGGTACCAGAGCCAGGAGAACGGCGCGGAACTGCCCGCCGCCATCGCCTATTTCTCCCCCGAGTTCGGCATCACCGCCGCCCTGCCCCAGTACTCAGGCGGCCTCGGCATCCTCGCCGGGGACCACCTGAAGGCCGCCAGTGACCTCGGCGTCCCGCTCATCGGGGTGGGACTGCTGTACCGGCACGGCTACTTCCGCCAGTCGCTGTCCCGCGACGGCTGGCAGCAGGAGCACTATCCCGTACTCGATCCCAACGAACTCCCGCTCGGCCTGATCCGCCAGGAGGACGGGACCCCCGCCCGGGTCTCCCTGACCCTGCCCGGCGGCCGCGCCCTGCACGCGCACATCTGGCAGGCCCGCGTCGGGCGGGTGCCGCTGCTGCTCCTGGACTCCGACGTCGAGGACAACGACGCCGCCGCCCGCGAGGTGACCGACCGGCTCTACGGCGGCGGCAGCGACCACCGGCTGCTCCAGGAGATGCTGCTGGGCATCGGCGGTGTCCGCGCCGTCCGGCTGTACTGCGGGCTCACCGGCCACCCCGCCCCCGAGGTCTTCCACACCAACGAGGGCCACGCCGGGTTCCTCGGGCTCGAACGCATAAGGGAACTGGAACGGGAGCAGGGGCTCGGCTTCGACGCCGCCGTCGAGGCGGTGCGCGCCGGGACCGTGTTCACCACGCACACCCCCGTCCCGGCGGGGATCGACCGCTTCGAGCGGGCCCTGGTCGCCCGGCACTTCGGGGACGGCGGGGAACTGGCCGGCGTCCCGGTCGAGCGGATCCTGGAGCTCGGCGCCGAGACCTACCCCGGGGGCGACCCCGGGGTGTTCAACATGGCCGTGATGGGACTGCGGCTGGCCCAGCGGGCCAACGGGGTGTCCACCCTGCACGGAGCGGTCAGCCGGGAGATGTTCGCCGGCCTGTGGCCCGGCTTCGACCCGGCCGAACTGCCGATCACCTCCGTGACCAACGGGGTGCACGCCCCGACCTGGGTGGCCCCGGAGGTGGTCCGGCTCGGCGTCCGCCAGATCGGCGCGGGCCGCACCGAGGACGCCCTGTCGGTCGGCGGCTCCCACCGCTGGGACGCGGTCGCCGAGATCCCCGACCAGGACGTGTGGGACCTGCGGCGGGTGCTGCGGGAGCAGCTGGTGCAGGAGGTACGGGACCGGCTGCGGGCCTCGTGGCTCCAGCGCGGGGCCGCCGCCGCCGAGCTGGACTGGGTGGACTCCGTACTCGACCCCGACGTGCTGACCATCGGCTTCGCCCGGCGCGTGCCCTCGTACAAGCGGCTGACGCTGATGCTGCGCGACCCGGACCGGCTGCGCAGGCTGCTGCTGGACCCGGACCGGCCGGTGCAGATCGTGGTCGCCGGCAAGGCGCATCCGGCCGACGACGGCGGGAAGCGGCTCGTACAGGAACTGGTGCGGTTCGCGGACGACCCGAGGGTGCGGCACCGGATCGTCTTCCTCCCCGACTACGGCATGGCCATGGCGCAGAAGCTCTACCCGGGCTGTGACGTCTGGCTGAACAATCCGCTGCGCCCGCTGGAGGCGTGCGGGACGAGCGGGATGAAGGCCGCGCTCAACGGCTGCCTCAACCTGTCCGTGCTGGACGGCTGGTGGGACGAGTGGTTCGAGCCGGACTTCGGCTGGGCCATCCCGACCGCCGACGGGCTCGGCGCCGACGAGGACCGGCGCGACCACCTGGAGGCGAGCGCCCTCTACGAGCTGATCGAGGGCCGGGTCGCACCCCGGTTCTACGACCGGGCCGGGCGCACCGGGCTCCCGGTGCGGTGGATCGAGATGGTCCGGCGCACGCTCGTCTCGCTGGGGCCGAAGGTGCTCGCGGGCCGGATGGTGCGCGAGTACGTGGAGCGGCTCTACACTCCGGCCGCGCTCGCCCACCGGGCCCTGGACGCCGGGGCCGCGCGCGACCTCGCCTGGTGGAAGGGCCGGGTCCGGGCGTCCTGGCCGCGGGTCTCCGTCGAGCACGTGGAGGCGCTGGCCGCGGCTCCCGTGAACGGCACCGCCGAGCTCGGGGCCACTCTCACCCTGCGGGTGCAGGTGTCGCTGGACTCCCTCGCGCCCGAGGACGTGGAGGTGCAGGCCTTCGCCGGCCGGGTGGACGCGCAGGACGTGATCCGGGACGGGCGGACCTTCCCGCTCAAGCCGGCCGCGGGGCCCGACCTGGAGGGGCGCTGGGTGTACGAGGGCCCGCTCGCCCTCGACCGCACGGGGCCCTTCGGCTACACGGTACGGATCCTGCCGGCGCACCCGCTGCTGGCGACCCCGGCCGAACTGGGCCTGGTCGCGTCCCCGGTGGACACGGACGCGGGGGGCGGCGTACTGCTGCGGTAGGACCCGCCGCGGTACCGGTTCAGGGGGCGGGCGGCGGATCCACCAGCCGCTCGCCCTCCACCAGCATCCCGGCCCGCTTGACGCTGCGCAGGGCCGGGATCACCTCCACCTGCCCCACCCCCTCCACCGCGCCGATCCGCTCGGTCAGGTACGTGTAGAGCGCGTCGGTGTCCCGGCACACGACCACCGCCATCAGGGAGGCCGCCCCGGTCACGGCCGCCGCGAACGGCACCTCGGAGTGGCTCGCCAGGGCGGCCCCCACCTCCGCGAGGCGGGCCGGCGGGACGGTCAGCACCATCGTCGCCTCCGCCTCGTAGCCGAAGAGCGTGGGGACGAACTCCACGTCGAAGAAGAGGGCCCCGAGCTCGCGCAGCCGCTCCAGCCGGCGGCGGGCGGTCGACTCCGACAGGCCGGTGGCCCGGGCCAGTTCCGGATAGCCGGCGCGGCCGTCCCGGCCCAGCACGGTGAGCAGCGCGAACTCCGTGTCGTCCAGGGCGTACCGCTCCGGAGCGGGCGGCGCCGGCGGCCGTTCCAGCGCCGCGATCTGGTCGGGGCGCAGCACGTCCACGCCCGCCCACGCGTCGGGCCCGCCGAAGAACTTCCGCAGGATGGTGTGGGCGCTGATGCCGGTCACCCGGCGGGTGCGCGGCAGCTTCTCCAGCAGCAGCGTGTCCCGGTCCCTGCGGGTACGGGCCCGGGTCATGCAGTGGACCTCGGTGCCGCCCGAGTTCAGGGTCACCCACGCGATGTCCGGGCGACGGGCGAGCGCCTCGGCCACCGGGAGCGCGGCGTCCGGGGCGCACTGCACCCGCAGCCAGGACTCGAACAGCCCGACGCGGCTGCCCACCGGCAGCCCGACCACCCGGATCAGGCCGGTGGTCCGCAGCCGCCGGTAGCGGCGCACGACGGTCTGGTCGGAGACCTCCAGAACCTCCGCGAGCCGGCTGAAGGGGGCCCGGCCGTCGATCACCAGGGCCTGGATTAGGGACCGGTCGAGGGCGTCCAGCTCCGTGTCGTTCATGGTTTCCATCATGACAGGGGCTCCGATGACAGAAATCCGGCAGAAGGGGGCCGCTGGATGGGGGGTCGGAGCGGTGCGGTGGGACCTTGAGGTCGCCGGGGATCCGCCCGTGCCTTCGCCCCTCCGTCATCCGAGGAGAACTCCCATGCGCAAATGGCTGCCACTGACGGCCGTCTGCCTCGGGGCTTTCATGCTCCTGGTCGACGTCACGATCGTGACCGTCGCCCTGCCCGACATGGCCGCCGACATGGCCTCCGACACTTCCACCGGGGGCTTCTCCGTTCTCCAGTGGGTGATGGACGTCTACGCCCTCGCACTGGCCGCCCTGCTGCTGGGCGCGGGCTCGCTCGCCGACCGGATCGGCCGCCGCCGCGTCTACCTCGGCGGACTCGGGCTCTTCGCCGCCGCCTCGCTCGCCTGCGGGCTGGCCACCGGCCCGGCCGAGCTGATCGCCTTCCGCGCCGTCCAGGGCATCGGGGGAGCCGCCATGTTCGCCACCACCATGGCCCTGCTCAGCGCGGCCTACCAGGGCCGGGACCGCGGGGTCGCCTTCGGCGTCTGGGGCGCGGTCAACGGCGCCGCCGCCGCGGCCGGACCGATCATCGGCGGGCTGCTCACCGAGCAGTTCGGCTGGCGCTGGATCTTCTTCATCAACCTGCCCGTCTGCGCGCTGGCCGTGTACGTCACCCTCAAGGCGGTGGCCGAGTCCCGCGACCCGCGCGCCGGACGCCTCGACCTGCCCGGCATGGCCACCTTCACCACGGGCGCCGCGGCCCTCACCTACGCCGTGATCCGGGTGGGCGAGAACGGCTGGAACTCGCCCACCACCCTCGGCCTGCTCGGCCTCGGCGTGGCCGCCTTCGGCGCCTTCGTCCTCGTCGAACTGCGCAGCTCCCACCCGATGCTGGACCTCTCGCTCTTCCACAGCCCCACCTTCGTCGCCGTCATGGCCGCCGGACTGCTGCTCTCGGGCGCCGCGTTCTCCTACCTGATGTACGTCTCCCTCTGGCTGCAGTCCGCCGAGGGGATGAGCCCGGTCGGCGGGGGCCTGGTGCTGCTGCCGCTGAGCGCGGCGGGCTTCGTCGTCGCCGCGGTGGCCGGGCGGCTGCTGCACGGGGTTCCGCCCCGGCTGACCATCGGCGGCGGGCTGCTGCTGATCGGCGTGGGCGCGCTGCTCCAGGCCTGGATGCTGGACGCCGGGGACGGCTGGAGCGCGCTGGTCCCGGGGCTGCTCGTGACCGGCGTGGGGGTGGGCGCCGCCACCCCGGCGCTCGCCGCCACGGCGATGGGGGCCGTGGCCCCGGCCCGGGCGGGCATGGCGGGCGGCGCCCTGAACACCGCGCGCCAGCTGGGCACCGCCCTCGGCATCGCCGTGCTCGGCGCCGTCTTCCACGCCGGGCTGCGCTCCGGGCTCGGCGAGGGCGGCCGGGAACTGGCGGAGCCGCTGGCCTCCGGCGGCGCCGGGCAGTTGCTCGCCGAGGCCCCGGCGGGCGCGGCCCGCGAGACGCTGACCGGCCTGGTGGAGGCGGCCTTCGCGAGCGGTCTGCGCGAGACGTTCCTGGCCTCGGCCGCGATGGGCCTGGCCGGCGCGCTGGCGGTCTTCCTGCTGCTCCGTGGCGGGACCCCGGCGGCCGCCGCCGGCATCCCGCGGGCCCGCACGGAGTCCGCGGCGCCTGCGGACGCGGTGGCGCCCCCCGCCCGGAACTGAGATCCCGCGGCTGGGACCTCACGGGTGAACCTTCGAACGTACTGGGCATGCCGAATCGTTTCCGCAACCTGCTCCGCTCCTACGCTGCCCGCGGATGCCACCTGACCCGGCATCCGCGGACCCGAGGAACGGACTTCCCCCCATGCGTCTTCGCACCACCACCGCCGTGCTCGTCGGCGCGCTCGCGCTCGTCCTGCCCACCGCCGGCCCGTCGCTGGCCGACGACAACGGCGACCGCGCGCTCGGCACGCTGAACTACCGGTTCGTCAACGACAACGACGTCGAGGAGAACGGCCAGATCCGGCCCGCGGACAACAACACCTGCTACGTGCTGACGCGCACCTCCCGGGACAGGCCCGCGGTCTCGGTCCAGAACAACACCCGGTCGCGGGCGCACCTCTTCGACAACGTCAGCTGCTCCGGCGAGGAGGTGGCGACGCTGAGGCCGGACGGGCAGGTGAACCGGGTCAAGGCCGTCGCGGTCAACTTCACGCCGGTGAACGGGGAGGGCGACGGCCGAGGCGACAACGACGGCCGCGGCGACTGGAACAACGGCGGTGACCAGGGCCGGGACGACCAAGGCCGTGGTGACCAGGGCCGCGACGACCAGGCGCGCGACGACCAGGGCCGTGGCGACCAGGGCCGCGACGACCAGGCCCGCGAGGACCAGGGCCGTGGCGATCAGGGCCGGGACGACGAGGCCCGCGACGACGAGGCCCGTGACGACGAGGCCCGTGACGACCAGGGCCGTGGTGAGCAGGGCCGGGACGACCAGGCGCGTGACGACCAGGGCCGCGGCGACCAGGCCCGCGACGAGGAGGAAGAGGAGGAAGACTTCCTCGACGTCGTCTTCCGCGCCATCGGCTGATCCGGTGGCTCCCTGACCCGGGAGTGGTCCGGCGCCCCGCGCGGCGGCCGGGCCACTTCCGCGTCAGGCCCCTTCCACCGGACCGGCACCCGCCACTCCACCACGTCCGCCGCCGCATCGGCCCGCGCGAGATAGGCCACCAGCACCGGCGGCTCCTCGTCGCCCACCACGGCGACCTTGGTCAGTCAGGGTTCGCAGCGCGCCAGCCGCGAGGCGAGGGCAGGGATCCGACCCGGGACTCCCGCGCCCACGAGCACGTGGTCGACGCCTGCCAGGATCGCGCCGAACAGGGCGGGGGCGGTGGCCAGCCGGATCTTCTCCAGGTAGTTGACGCCGACGATGCCGTCCTCGCCCGCAGCCGCGGGGTGGTCCGCAGGGGGACCTCCCGGTGGTGAGGGGGCGTCCCATGGGACAGGGCCGCCCGGGGAGGTCTTCTCCCGGGCGGCCCCGTGTCTAACTGTTCAGCTGCGGCTCACGATGCCCCGGTGGGGTCAGAAGGTGAGCTTCCAGCTGTTGATGTAGCCGACGTCCAGGCTGGCAGCGTCCCTGACGCGGAGCTTCCAGGTGCCGTTGGCGACCTCGGAGGAGGCGTTCACGGTGAAGGACTGGACGATGTTGTCCGCGCTGCCGCCGGTGCGGTTGCGCAGGTTGTACACGCTGCCGTCGGGGGCGACCAGGTCGACCACCAGGTCACCGACGTAGGTGTGGACGATGTTCACGTCCACCTTCAGCGTGCTCGGGGCGTTGCCCGTGCGGGTCACCGCGAGCGGGGACTCGACCGTGGCGTTGTCCGTGATCTGGTAGTCGTTCGTGTTCTCGAAGACGTTCTGCTGGCCGGTGCCGACCGTCCAGGTGAAGGACGCCGTCCCGGTCTTGCTCTGCGAGTCGGTCACCGTGACGGTCACGTTGGACGTGCCCGCGGTGGTGGCCGTGCCCGAGATCAGGCCGGTGGAGGAGTTGATCGACAGGCCGGCCGGCAGGCCGGTCGCCGCGTAGCTCAGCGCACCCGGGTTGGTGCTGGTGGCCTGGACCTGCAGGCTGACAGCGGTGTTGATCTGGGTGTTCTGGTTGGCGATCGGGGTGACCGAGACGCCGCTCACGATGCGCGGGCCGACGTTGATGGCCGCCCAGGCGTTCGCCGCGTTGTTGTAGGTCGTCGAACCGGCGCCGTAGAGGTCGGCCGCCGCCTGCAGGGTGGCCGTGCGGGCCGCCGCGTAGTTGGTGTTCGACTTGAACAGACCGGTGGTCAGCGCGCGGAACCAGATCTTCGAGGCGGCGTCGCGGCCGATCGCGGTGACCGGGAGGCCGTCGGAGGTCGGCGAGTCGTAGCTCACGCCGTTGATGACCTTGGCGCCGGAGCCCTCGGAGGCCAGGTAGTACCAGTGGTTGGCCGGGCCCGAGGAGTAGTGGACGTCGATGCCGCCGAGGCCCGAGTACCAGGCGTCCTTGGACGAGCCGTCCTTGCTCGGCTTGTCCATGTAGCGCAGCGGGGTGCCGTCGCCGTTGATGTCGATCTTCTCGCCGACCAGGTAGTCGCCGACGTCCTGCGGGTTGTTGGCGTAGAACTCGACGGCCGCGGCCATGATGTCCGAGGTCGCCTCGTTCAGACCGCCGGGCTCACCGCTGTAGGTCATGTTGCCGGTGACCGAGGTCAGGCCGTGGGTCATCTCGTGCGCCGCCACGTCGGTGGAGGTGAGGGGCTTGTTGTTGCCCTCGCCGTCGCCGTACGTCATGCAGAAGCAGGAGTCGCTCCAGAACGCGTTGACGTAGGCGTTGCCGTAGTGCACCCGGGTGTACGGGGCCACGCCGTCGTTGCGCAGGCCGTTGCGGCCGTGCACGTTCTTGTAGTAGTCCCACGTGACGGCCGCGCCGTAGTGGGCGTCCGCGCCGGCCGTCTCCAGGTTGGACGGCAGGTTGTTGCCCCAGGTGTCGTCCGGGCCGGAGAACAGGGTGCCGGTGCCGGAGCCGGTGCCGCGGTTGAGGTTGTACGTCTTGTGGTTGCCGCGGGCGGCGTCGGTCAGGTTCCAGGTGCTGCCCGACTGGGTGGTCCCGAGGGTCACCTGGCCGCTGTACATGGTGTTGCCGGTGCCGGTCTCGATGGCCTGCCACTCGGTGATCTTGGCGCCGGTCTTGGCGTTGGTCACCACGTGCAGCTCGTTCGGGGTGCCGTCGTGCTGGAGGCCGCCGACGACGGTCTCGAACGCGAGCACCGGAGCGCCCTCGGCCGCCCAGATCACCTTGCGGGCGTTCTTGGAGGCCTTGGCCTCCTTCGAGCCCTCGGCGTTGGCGGCGGAGACCGCCTGGCTCTCCGCGGCCGCCGGGGTGACCGTGGCGTTGGTGTCGGCGACCTTGATCTCGTGGTTGGTCGCCTTGGTCACGCTCTTGGTGACACCGCCCTTGGCGTGAACGGTGAGGTCACCGCCGAGCACGGGGAGGCCGTCGTAGGTGCGCTCGTACGTCGTGTGCGTGGTGCCGTCCGCATCCTGGACGACATCGCGGACGACGAGCTTCTCGCCACTGCCGAGGCCGAGCGCCTTGGCGGCCTGCGCGGTGGTCGAGTTGGCCTCGGCGAGGAGCGTCGCACGCTCCGAAGCGCTGAGTACGCGGTTGGCCGCGCCCGGATTGGGCTGGGCGGCCTTGGGTGCCTGGGACGCGGTGGCGTCGGCGGTGGCGGTGCCGGTCTGTATGCCTACGGCGAGCAGGGCTGCCGCGGCAACGAGCGCGCCGGCCGCGGTGGCACGCCTCTGGGGGGTGGACCTCAACGCAGACTCCTTCTGCAAGGGGGGTTCCGGATGGCTGGGTGGGCCTCCGGGCAGAACAGGGCTGGTGCGATGAACGGTCGAAGATTGCCACTTGGCGGACTAGATGTCAGGGCCGCGTCAAAAGGTTGGCCGGAAACGGTTCGTTGTCCGAAGATACGTATCCGGTATCCGGACCATTCACCTTCGTGTGCGTAATGCGGTGTTCGGCATCCGGAACGGCTGATACCGGTTGCTAACACTTGCGCAACAAGAGGCTGCGTTGACCCAAACGGCATTTACCGTACGGGTGTTTGTCGTACTGTTTCCCGGTGCGGCAGATGTCCGTTGCCAGGGGAAGCCATGGACACCCGCCACTGTCATAGACCACGTGCCAGGGGGGCCCATGAGGCATGTCCATTTTCCTGCGCAAAGAGTGGCCGGGGCGGCCCATGAATCCGTCGGGTCCGCCCGGCGCCACGGGGACAAGGCCCGCTGGTACCGCCCGGCCGCCGTCGCCGCCGATTTCTTCGGCGCCGCCCTCCCCGTAGGGCTCGTCTTCGATGCCGCACAGCAGGTCCGCCCCCTCTACTGTGCCCTTGCCGCCGCCGTGGCGTGGACCGGGGTCCAGGCGCTGCGCCGGCGGTACGCGACCCGCGCGCTCGGAGAGTCGCGCGGAGTGCTGCCCGTCGTCCACGACTGGCTGATTCTCATCGGCGTGCTGGCCGTGGCCCGCGTGGTGACCGAGGAGGCCACCCCCCGCCTGTCCGCTCTCGGCGCGCTGTTGCCTGCCCTCCTCATCACCGTCGCCTGCCACAAGCTGACCTATCGTCACCTTTCGGCCGCCCGCCGCGAGGCCCAGGCCGTGAGCCGGGTCCTCGTCGTCGGCGAGCCCGACGCGGCCGAGGACGTCATCGCGCACCTCGCCGCCCGCACGGATCACCCGTACGTGGTCGTGGGCGTGGTTCCGGTCGGCTCCGGGGCCCTGTCCAGCGGGGTGCCCGTGGCGGCCCGGCTCGACGAGGCGATGCCCGAGGCCCCGGCCGGGGACTCCGCGGCCGTGCTCGGCGCCGTCCGCAGCCACCACGCCGACCTGGTGCTGGTGGCCCCCGGCGTACGGATCACGGGGGAGCGGCTGCGCCGCGTCGCCTGGGCCCTGCACGACGCCGGGCTGGAACTGGCGGTCTTCCCCGGACTCGTGGAGGTCTCCGTCAAGCGGCTGGAGACCCTGTCCGCCGGCGGGCTGGCCGTGCTGCGGGTCGCGCCCCCGGTCGGCCGCGGCGTGCAGACCCTGCTCAAGTCGGCCCTGGACCGGGTGGGAGCCGCGGCCGGGCTGCTGCTGCTCGCGCCGGTCTTCCTCGGGGTCGTGCTGGCCATCCGCTTCGGATCGCGCGGTCCGGCCTTCTACCGCCAGCAGCGCATCGGCCGCGGCGGGATCCCCTTCGTCATGTGGAAGTTCCGCACGATGGTGATCGACGCCGACGCCCGCAAGGCCGAGCTGTCCGGGGCGAACGAGAACGACGGCCTGATGTTCAAGATGCGCCGTGACCCCCGGGTGACCCGGGTGGGCCGGCTGCTGCGCCGCACCTCGCTGGACGAACTGCCGCAGCTGCTCAACGTACTGACCGGCGACATGTCGCTGGTCGGCCCGCGCCCGCCGCTGCCGGAGGAGGTGGCCCAGTACGACGAGGTCGAACTGCGCCGGCTCACCGTGCGGCCCGGGATGACGGGGTTGTGGCAGATCAGTGGAAGGTCCGATCTGTCCTGGGATGAAACGATCCAGCTCGACCTGCAGTACGTCGACAACTGGTCCTTCACCAGCGATGTCGACGTGATGGGCCGTACGCTCCGCGCCGTCGTCGACGGACGCGGAGCGTACTGAGACACCGGAGCACCGAGGCCGCCCGTGCGATCAGCTCTGCTCGCGCCACCACTTGTACGTGGCGGCGATCCCGTCCCGCAGCGGGACGGCGGGCTTCCAGCCGAGCGAGGTCAGGCGGCCGACGTCCAGCAGCTTGCGCGGGGTCCCGTCGGGCTTGGAGGTGTCCCAGGCGAGCCGGCCCCGGAAGCCGGTCACCTCGGCGACCGTCTCGGCCAGTTCCCTGATGGTCAGGTCCTCGCCGCAGCCGATGTTGACCGGCTCGTCGCCGTCATAACCGCCGAGCAGCACGGCGCAGGCGGCGGCCAGGTCGTCCACGTGCAGGAACTCCCGCCGCGGGGTCCCCGAGCCCCACAGGGTGACCTCGTCGCGGCCCTCGGCGGCGGCCTCGTGGAACCGCCGGATGAGGGCGGGCAGGACGTGCGAGGTCTCCAGGTCGAAGTTGTCGCCCGGGCCGTAGAGGTTCGTCGGCATGGCCGAGATGTACGAGGCCCCGTACTGCTTGCGGTACGACTGGACCTGGACGATGCCGGCGATCTTCGCGAGGGCGTAGGCCTCGTTGGTCGGCTCCAGCGGGCCGGTCAGCAGGGCGTCCTCGCGGATCGGCTGCGGGGCCAGCTTCGGGTAGATGCACGACGAACCGAGGAACAGCAGCCGGCCCACGCCGGCGGCGTGCGCGCCGCCGATCACGCTGAGCTGGATCTGGAGGTTCTCCTCCAGGAACTGCACCGGGTAGGTGCTGTTGGCCATGATCCCGCCGACCTTCGCGGCGGCCAGCACGACGGCGTCCGGCCGGACGTCCTTCAGGTACGCACCCGTGGCGGCGGCGTCGCGCAGGTCGAGGTCGGCGCGGCCCCGGGTGAGCACCTCGTGGCCGTCGGCGGTCAGCCGCCGGGCGACCGCGGACCCCACGAGGCCGCGGTGGCCCGCGACGAAGACGCGGGCGTTCGGGGGCAGGAGCGGCAGCGAACTTGTCATACCGCCGATGATGCCAGTCCGCTCCCGCGGGAACCGCAGTGGTCCGGGCCCCCGGGCCCCGGATCCACCGCCGTACTCCGCACCCGCCCTGGTGGCGGGCGTGTGCGGGCCGTGTGTGAAGGGCGTGGAGGAATCCGCCGCAAAGGCGGCTGGACCGGGCGTGTACGGTACGCATCCAGTCCCGGTTACGGCCGGTGCGCGGGGCCGTCTGCCTGCCGGGACCCCGAACGGGTGGGGGCGCCCCGTTCACCACAACTGACCGAAACCATCCCCAGGGGGACCGTATGGGCAAGACCGCACTGATCACCGGCGTCACGGGGCAGGACGGCTCGTACCTCGCCGAGCTGCTGCTCTCCAAGGGCTACACGGTGCACGGGCTCGTGCGGCGGTCCTCCAGCTTCAACACGGAGCGGGTCGACCACATCTACCAGGACCCGCAGACGGCCAACCGGTCCTTCGTCCTGCACCACGCCGACCTCTCCGACGGCGTCGCGCTGGTGAACCTGCTCCGTGACATACGCCCCGACGAGGTCTACAACCTCGGCGCCCAGTCCCACGTCCGCGTCTCCTTCGACGCCCCGCTCTACACGGGCGACGTGACCGGCCTCGGCGCGCTGCGACTGCTGGAGGCCATCAGGGCCAGCGGCGTCGACACCCGCATCTACCAGGCCTCGTCCTCGGAGATGTTCGGGGCCACCCCGCCCCCGCAGAACGAGGGGACCCCGTTCCACCCGCGCAGCCCGTACGGCGCCGCGAAGGTCTTCGCGTACTGGACCACGGTGAACTACCGCGAGGCGTACGACATGTTCGCCGTCAACGGGATCCTCTTCAACCACGAGTCCCCGCGCCGCGGCGAGACCTTCGTGACGCGCAAGATCACCCGCGCGGTCGCCCGCATCAAGGCCGGTCTCCAGGACCACCTCTACCTCGGCAACCTCGACGCGGTGCGCGACTGGGGCTACGCCCCCGAGTACGTGGACGCCATGTGGCGGATGCTGCAGCAGGACGAGCCCACCGACTACGTCGTCGCCACCGGCGTGGCCGCGACCGTCCGCGAGTTCGTCGAGTCGTCCTTCTCGCACGCCGGCCTCGACTGGAACGAGCACGTGCGCTACGACGCCAAGTACGAGCGCCCCAGCGAGGTCGACGCCCTCATCGGCGACGCCTCGAAGGCCCACGACCTGCTTGGCTGGAAGCCATCGGTCCTGGTGGAGGAGCTGGCGCAGATCATGGTCGACGCGGACATCCGTCAGGTCGAGGACCAACTGGCGGGCGTGACGGTCCGAATCGACCGCTGAGGCCTTATATTTCCCCTACGATTTGCCGTGTCCCGGCCATTCGCGCACTTCTCTGCGGGTGTGGCCGGTTCAAACCTGCTATATGTCCGTTGTGCACCCTCCATGCTGAACCGTTGATTCCAAGTTGGTATGCAATGGGTCAAGAGAGGTGACCAGGCCCTCGCGTGAGCCCTAGTCTGCGCCCGTACATATGGCTGTTCGGATAGTTCCAGCCATCAAACCGGGCGATTGCCCTGGGGGGCTCATGCGTAGATCCAGAGGGCTGACTGCTGCCCTCGTCCTGTCACTGGCCGGTGCCGGCACAGGCATAGGCCTGGTGCTGATGCCTCAGGCGTCCGCCATCACGCCGCCGGTGGCATTCACCGCCGATGAGCTGCCCACCTGGCAGCCCGACGGCATCGTCTTTGCGATGGCCCAGGCGAACGGCACCGTCTTCGCCGGCGGCACCTTCTCGGCGGTCCGTCCGCCCGAGGGCGCCGCGGGAGCCGAGCAGGAGGCCGTGAACTTCGTCGCGCTCGACGCCGCGACGGGCAAGCCCACCGCCTGCAAGCTCGCCTTCACCGTCGGCGACGGCACGGCGACCGTGCGCACCCTGGTCGTCTCCAAGGACAACAAGACCCTGTACGCGGGCGGCTACTTCGGCGCCGTCAACGGCACCCCGGTCTCCAGCCTCGCGGCGATCGACATCGCGAGCTGCACCCCCAAGGCAGCGTTCCACCCGGGCTTCCCCGCCACCGTGCGCGGGCTCGCGGTCACCGACGACACCCTGTACGCGGCCGGCGACTTCAACGCCGTCGACGGCCAGACCCGCGAGCGGTTCGCCGCTGTGGACGCCGGCACCGGTGCGCTCAAGCCCTTCGTCGCCAACGTCGACGAGCCGGGCCGCGCGGTCGAGGTCACCCCCGACGGCAAGAACGTGCTGCTGGGCGGCGACTTCTTCACGGTCAACGGCACCAACAGCCACGCCCTGGCCGTGGTCAACGCCACCACCGGCGCGGTCACCAAGACGTACAGCAACATCCCCTCGAACTCGGTCGTCAAGGACATCTCCACCGACGACACGGGCTTCTACACGGGCCACGAGGGCTCCGGCGGCGGCGTCTTCGACGGCCGCATCGGCCTGCGCCTGAACGACTTCACCGAGAAGTGGCGCGACCGCTGCCTCGGTGCCACCCAGTTCGTCCTGCCGTACGAGGGAGTGCTCTACAGCTCCTCGCACGCGCACGACTGCTCCACCGAGCTGGAGTTCCCCGACGGCAAGCGGAACTTCCTGCTGGCCCAGCCGACCAACCACGAAGGCGCCGCCCCCGCGCCCGTGGACGGGTTCGTGCGCGGCCCCGGCAAGCTCGGCTGGCACCCCACGGCCAACGACGGCCTCGGCGAGGGCATCGGCCCGCGCGTCATGGCCGTGGCCGAGAAGAACGACGTCAAGTACATGTGGGTCGGCGGTGAGTTCACCCTCATCAACGGCAAGGCCCAGCAGGGTCTGACCCGCTTCGCCTCCACCGGCGACGTCGGCGCCCCGACCACCCCGGTGGCCAGCGCCTCGAGCGTCAAGCCCGGCGAGGCCCAGGTCCGCTGGCGCACCAGCTACGACGCGGACGACAGCAAGCTGACGTACCGCATCTACCGCAACGGCTCGGCCACCCCGGCCGCGACGGTCACCGCCAGCTCGCTGGAGTGGGAGCGCCCGCAGGCCTCCTGGACCGACGCCACGGTCAAGGCCGGCCAGTCGTACAGCTACCGGGTGACCGCGACCGACGACGCCGGCAACACCAGCGCCCTGTCGGCCGTCGCCTCGGTGACGATCCCGACCTCGGTCCAGTCGTACCCGAACCAGGTCCGCGCGGACGGCGCCAACCTGTACTGGCGCTACGACGACACCGTCAGCCCGTACGTGGCCGACTCCTCCACCGGTGGCAACTACAGCGGTGTCCAGGTCAACGCCCCGGCCCTGCGCCAGACGCCCGGCGCGGTCTCCGGCGCCGGCACGGCGATGGGCTTCAACGGGACCAGCCAGCAGGTGCACGGCGACCGCCGCCAGACGGTCGGCAACACCTTCACCGTCGAGACCTGGTTCAAGACGAACACCACGCGCGGCGGCAAGCTGATCGGCTTCGGCAACAACACCACGCGCAACAGCGGCTCGTACGACAAGCACATCTACATGACCAACACCGGTCGCCTCGTCTTCGGTGTCTACAACGGCTCGGCGCGGACCGTCTCCACGGGTCTGTTCGAGACGTACAACGACAACAAGTGGCACCACGTGGTCGGCACCCAGGGCCCCGGCGGCATCACGCTGTACGTCGACGGCCAGAACAAGGGCTCGCTGAACGCCGCCAGCAACGCCACCTACGCGGGCTACTGGCACGTCGGCGGTGACAACCTCTCCGGTTGGCCGACCCGCCCGACGAGCAACTTCTTCGCCGGTCAGCTCGACGAGACGGCCGTCTACCCGACGACGCTCACCCAGGCCCAGGTCAAGAACCACTTCGACCTGGCCAAGGCGCCCACCGACTCGGTCTCCGCGGTCAAGGCGACCGAGGACACCTACATCAACCAGGGCGCCCCGAGCACGGCCTACGGCACGTCCACCTCGCTCGCGGTGCGCGGCACCTCGGCGTACGAGACGTACCTGCGCTTCGACCTGCCGGCCGCCCCGGCCGGCCAGGTCCTGAAGTCCGCCTCGCTGCAGATCAAGACCTCCACGCAGGCGGGCGCCGGCACCGCCGACACCGTCTCCGTGGTCCCGGTCACCGGCACCTGGAGCGGCGCGGGCACCAGCTTCAACACCAAGCCCACCCTCGGCACCACCCCGCTCGGCAGCATCGCGGGCGTGCCGGACGGCTCGGCGGTGCACAGCGTCGAGCTGGACACCGCCGCGCTCTCCGCGGTACTGGGCGGCAGCTACAGCCTGGGCCTGACGAGCACGGGCACCGACCCGCTGTGGATCTGGTCCTCGGAGTCCACGGCGGCGGAGGGCACTCCGCAGCTGGTTCTGACCTTCGGCGCGAAGTAGCGACCACCGAAGCAACCGCCTGACGGCGTGCGGGGCCCGGCTCTACGTGGCCGGGCCCCGCTCGCCTGTCCCACCCCTGTAAGTAGTACGGGAGCCATCCGATGTACCGACGCTCCGCGGCGGCCGCTGTCCTGCTGACCGCCGCCCTGACCCTGACCGCCTGCAGTTCGGGCGGGGACGACTCCGGGGTGAAGGCGAAGCCTCCGGCCTCGTCGGCGGCCCCCGACCCCGCGGACACCCCGGCCACCCCGGCCGCGGCGGATCCCGCGGCCGACGCGAAGCCGACGGGCCCGGTCCTCCCCGACGCGAAGCTCACCCCGAAGACGGGCAGCTTCACGGAGCAGGAGAAGAAGTACCTGAGCGGGCGGGTCCCCGAGAAGATGGACCCGGCGGCCGTCCTGCAGACCGGCCAGGAGGCCTGCCAGCGGGTGGCGCGCACCGCGAAGCGCGACAAGGACGCCGCGACCGGCGCCGTCATCACCGGGGAGATCCCGGGGGCCAAGGACGCGATCACGCACCTGTGCCCGGACCAGAAGCCGGTCCTCGCCGCGGCGGAGAAGGGCTTCGCAGAAGGCCCCAGGAAGTCGCCCGCGGCGGGCAGCTACCGGGCGCTGACCCAGGCCACGAACTGCACCTGGGAGGCCAAGGGCAAGGACGGCGCCGTCCTCGCCTCGGGCCCCGAGACCCCGCTCAAGGCCGGCGACAAGATCACGGCGACGATCCCGGCGGGCACGGCGGAGTTCAACTCCTCCGGCTGCTACGCCTGGATCCCCGCGTAGCACCGCGAACGCCGCTGGAGCGCGAGAACGCCCCCGAGGACCGGACTCCCGGCCCCCGGGGGCGTTTTCGTGCTCCGGACCCGGGTACCCGCGCGGTCACAGCCACGACGGCGGAAGGCGGACTCATGGGCATCGGCGGATGCATCGGTTTGATCGTGGTGGGCGCCATCCTCACCTTCGCCAGCGACTGGGAGATGGAGAGCGTCAACCTCGACCTGGTCGGTCTGATCATGATGGCGGTGGGCGGGATCGGCCTTGCCGTCTACACCAGCATCTACAAGCGGCGCCGGACCGCGGGCGCGATACCCGTGGTGCAGGAACACCGCCGCGACGTCATCTGACGCCGCGGCGGGGACTCACCCGCGCAGCGCGCCCCCGTACACCGGGATCAGGGTGTCCAGGACCGCGTCCATGGAGAAGGAGTCCGCGGCCAGGGCGCGGGCCGCCAGCGAGGCCTCGCGGTTGGCCGCCGGGTCCAGCAGGGCCACGACGGCCGCGGCGACGCCCGCCGGACCGGGATCCACCGCGTGTCCCGCGCCGGCCCCCGCTAGGTCGCGGGCCAGGCCGTTGGAGTGCGTGACCACCGAGGGGACGCCCACCGAGAGCGCCTCCAGCACCGACATCGGGAACGGCTCGTCCACCGAGGGCAGTACGTACACGTGGGCCCGCCGCAGCTCCGCGAGGACCTCCGCGCTCGACAGCGCCCCCGTCACCGTGAACCGGTCCGTCAGGCCCAGCGCACCGATCCGGGCGCGTACGGCCCCCAGTTCGCCCTCGTCCGGGCCCGCGACCACGAAGTGCGCGTCCGGGTGCGCCGCCAGGACCGCCGGGGCCGCGTCCACGAAGTCCACCGGCCGCTTACGGGCCTGCAGGCGCGCCGAGTACAGGATCCGCGGCGGGCCGACCGGCTGCGGCCGCTCCTCCTGCGCCGGGGTCCCGTTGACCAGGCGGACCGCCTGCGCCAGCGGCGCACCCACCACCGCGTCCAGGCCCTCCCGCTCGTGCGGGGTCAGGTACAGCAGGGCGTCCGCGCCGCGCAGCAGCCGGCGCACGGCCACCGCGTCCAGCACCTTGGCGAGCAGCTTCTCGCTCGGGTCCACCATCCCGTGGGTCTGCAGCACCAGCGGCTTGCCCGCCCGCAGCGCGGCCAGGGCCACCGGCAGGGTCACCAGATCCCGGGCCAGGTGGACGTGGACGACGTCCGCGTCGCGCACGAGGCGCCCGGCCGAGGCCAGCAGCGCCGGCGAGGTCATCCCGCTGAAGCCGAGGGGGAGCAGGCGGCGGGCCGGGAACAGCTTCGCCGGCACGCCCTCCACCGAGGTGGGCCACGGGTCGAAGCCCTCGCCCAGCGCGAGCAGCCGGGCCTCGTGGCCCCGGGCGCGCAGCCCCTTCGCCAGGTTCAGCGCGACCCGGACCGGCCCGCCGAAGGCGTGCGAGGGGGAGTGCAGGGTGACGGCGTGCAGCACGCGCAGCGGGGTACTCACTTGGGCTCCTCCACCGGGCGGCGCTGCCCGTCCTGGGTCTGCAGGGTCAGCTCCGGCAGGTCCTTGTGCACGACCGAGCCCGCACCGGCGACCGCGCAGCGGCCCACCGTGACCCCGGCCAGCACGGTCGCCCGTACCGCCACCCACGCGCCGTCCTCGACGGTGACCGGGGCGTTGCGGTAGCGGAAGTCGGCGGCCCGGTGGTCGTGCGAGCCGGTGCACAGCATCGCCTCCTGCGAGAGGCACACGTGCGAACCGATCGTCACCGGCTCCAGGTTCAGCAGCCAGGCGCCCTCGCCTATCCAGGTGTGGTCCCCGACGGTGAGCTTCCACGGCCACAGCACGCGCACCCGGTGCCGGATCAGCACACCCTCGCCGATCTTCGCCCCGAAGGCCCGCAGCAGCGCCACCCGCAGCCGCGCCGGACAGAACCAGCTCATGAACAGCGTGTTCATCACGGCGAACCAGAGCGCCTGCGTCAGCAGCCCGCGCCCCTTGTCGTATCCGGCCAGCGTGAAGGCAGGAAGATCACGCAACAGAAGCCCCCATCGTGCTCTCGGCCACGGCCTCCCCGGGCGCGGCCCGCTCAGACTAGACTGCGCGCGGACCAGGCACATCGGGTGGGGGCGGCAGTGACGACGGACATACGCAAGCCGCCCGCGACGCCCGCGAAGCAGCCCGTCCCGTCCCCCTTCGAGGACGAGAGCCTGTGGGGCCGGGCCACCCTCCCGCGCACCCTGCTCTCGCGCGCGCTGTCCGTCCCGCTCGCGCTCGGATTCACCGTCTTCCTGCCGTTGTTCGTCGCCGTCCAGACCGGCGCGGGCGCCCGTGACGCGGCCTTCTGGCTCCAGCTGCTGCTCACCATGTACGCGGGCGCCCGGCTCTCCGCGATGGTGCTCACCAGCCGCCGCAAGCTGCTCCAGGGCTCCTTCTGGCTCTTCGTCTACATGGCCATGGGCGTGGCCCCGCTCGCCCAGGCCGTCCTCGGCCAGGTCCCGACGCCGGTCGTCGGCCCGCGCTCCGACCTGACCGCCGCCATCGGACTCGTCCTGCTCGGCTGCACGGCCTTCGACGTCGGCGTGCTGCTGGCCCGTCACCGGCCGGCCGGGCGCGCGGGCGGCTCCCAGAAGGAGTCGCGCCCGGTCATGGCGCACCGGCGCCGGCTCCAGCTCCTGACGGCCCTGTCGTTCCTGTGCAGCGCCGCCTTCATCATGAAGCTGGGCGGCCCGGCGGTCTTCTTCTCCAGCCGCCAGGAGATCATCGCCGGCATCGAGGAGGCGGGCGTCTCCAACGGCGACGGCCAGGCCGGGCAGGCCCTGCTGCGCGGCTTCGGCACCGTACCGGCCCTGCTCGCGCTGCTCCTCTACACCCGCTGGCTGATCACCTCGAAGTTCGCCCGCCGCAAGGTGTCGGTCATCGTCACGTGGGCTGCGCTCGCCGGCCTCAACCTGATCGTCAACAACCCGATCTCGAACCCTCGGTACTGGTTCCTGACGGTCATGTTCGCGCTGCTCTTCACCGTCTTCCCGGTGAGCGCGGCGATGTACCGGGTGGCGCTGTCGATGGCGGTGGTCGTCGCGCTCCTGATCTTCCCCTTCGCCGACCGCTTCCGGTACGACGAGAAGAACTACCGTCCGGTCGAGACCACGTCCTTCCTGGAGCCGATGGCCCTCAAGGACTACGACCAGATCGGCATGTTCGCGAACACCATCACCTTCTCGGAGTCGGGCCCCGGGCACTTCTACGGGCGCCAGCTGGCCGGGTCGATCCTGTTCGCCGTGCCGCGCTCGGTGTGGGCGGGCAAGCCGCGGGACACCGGCGTGATGGTCGGCCAGTGGATGGGCACGGTCAACACCAACCTCTCCTCCCCGATCTGGGCGGAGCTGTGGCTCGACTTCGGTCCGCTGGGGATGGGCGCCGGGCTGCTGGGCATGGGGTACGCCTCCGCCCGCGTCGACCGGCGCTACGCGAAACGGGCCACGCGGAGGTCTCCGCCGGGCAGCCTGATCTCGGTGGTCGTCCCGCTGGTCGCGGGCTACTCCTTCATCCTGCTGCGCGGACCGCTGCTCCAGGCGTCTGGGCGGGTGGCGATCGCCGCCCTCTGCCTCGCGCTGGTCGCCACACACCGCACGGACAAGTCCACCACCCTGCGCTGAGCGCGCCACCCCCACTGGGGCTCCGCCCCAGACCCCATACGGCGCTCCGCGCCCGCGCCTCAAACGCCGGCGAGGCTGAACTACCGGGGCTCCGCCCCGAACCCCGCGCCTCAAACGCCGGCGAGGCTGAAAGATCGCCTCAAACGCCGGCGGGGCTGTCTTTCAGCCCCTCCGGCGTTTGAGGAGCGGGGTCTGGGGCGGAGCCCCAGGGCTTTTCAGCCCGTCCGGCGTTTGAGGACCGGGTCCGGGCGGAGCCCGGGTGGGGGCCCCTCCCGGACGAAGTCTGGGGGAGGTGGAAGGGCGGGGCGGGGAGACGGCTCCGCGCAGCGGGTCAGTTCGCGGCGGGGGCGGGCTCGCGGTCCTGCGCAGCAGGGACTCGCAGGCGGGTGACGCGCCACCAGGCGGCCGCGGCCTTGAGGGCTGAGCCGGCCGCCAGGCCCCACGCGGCGCCCGCCACACCCCCCACCGCGTAGCCGCCCAGCAGCAGCCCCACGGACAGCAGCGAGAAGACCACCTGGAGGGAGAGGGTGGCCTTCGGCGCGAGGACCCGCAGGGTCAGCAGCGCGCAAGTGCCGAGGCCCATCACGGCGTACTGCGCCCCCGTCGCCGGCAACAGCCCGGCCGTCGCCGCCCAGGTGTCGCCGAGCAGCTGACGGCCCATCCGGTCGGGCAGTGCGTACAGCACGGCCCCCCAGCCCGCGCCGACCGCGGCCAGCACCAGGCCCAGCAGCGCGGTCGCCCGCACGGTGGCCCGCTTGCCGCCGAGCCGCCCGAGCACCGGCGGCCCGAAGGCGTTCGCGGAGTTGAACAGCACGTTCAGCGGCCCGAAGAGGGTGGTCGCGCCCCGCAGCGCGCCGACGGCCAGCGGCGTCGCGAAGACGCCGAGGCCCAGTACGGCGAGCTGGCTGGAGCCGTTGCCCACCGCGAACTCGACCACGAACCGCTGCCCGAGGTGACCCCGCCGCAGGTACGGCCGCAGGTCACCGCGCGCGCCGCGCACGTACGGCCGCAGCAGCCACAGCCCGAGCCCCAGCGCGGGCAGCGCGGAGAGCCCCCAGGCGAGGACCAGCCGCCCGGCCGAGGCCCCCTCGGGCTGCACGGCCAGCGCCGCGACCACGCACACCAGCCGCAGCGCGTCCGCGGCCAGCGCCCGCTCGGGGGCGCGCAGCGCGGAGAAGCAGTACCGCAGCCCGTCCTGGAGGAGCACCAGCGGCAGTACGAGACCCAGCGCGAGGAAGGCCCGTCCGGGCGTGCCGGGGAGCGCGAGGCCCACCACCACGAGCAGCGCGCCCACGCCGGCCGACGCGGCCCCGGTGAAGCCGACGGCGGAGCGGCACATCGCACCGAGGCCTTCGCCCTTCTCCAGGACCAGGCTCTGGCCGACGTAGGCCATGTTCAGACCGAGGAGCACGCTGAAGGTCACGTACACCATCGAGAAGTCGGCGAACCCGGCCGCCGAGGACAGCCGGGCGGCCAGCACCAGCACCAGGATGTTCGTGGCGCTGGAGGCGGCCTGGTCCAGGACCGACGCGACGGCGGCGAGGCCGCGTCGGCTCATCTGCGGCCCATGCGCACGGTGCGCAGCGCGACGGTGTCGGTGCCGTCACCGGGGATGTGCTGCTCGGGCTCGGCCACCTCGTACGGGATCGGCTGCGGCGGCTTCGGCCCGCCCGCCGGGGGGCCGGCGTCGGGGGCGGGGGCGGGGTTCTTGTCCTTGCCGCGGCCGCGCTTCTCGCCGGGCAGCGGGGCGTGCAGCACCGCGCCGAGCACCGTGCCGCCGGCGCCGCTGATCAGCTCGCGGATCCGGATCAGGTCGGTGCGGTGGACGCCGCGCGGGTTGCAGACGACGAGGACGCCGTCGACGCGGTCGACGAGGGCGAGGGCGTCGGCGTACGAGAGCACGGGCGGCGCGAGCACGACGACGGTCGCGTTGGGGGAGTCGGCCTCGGAGATCAGCCGGGTGGCGCGGGGGGAGGTCAGCGCGCGCGGCACGTTGCGCGCCCGCTCGCCGGGGATCAGGTCGAAGGAGCCGGACTCGCCGGCGTCCACGACGAGCTGGCGGCCGTCGGGCCACTCGGAGTCGGAGTGCCGTCCGCCGCCGCCCTTCTGGCCGCCCGGGGTCTGGCTCCAGCGCGGCCGGCCGCCGGCGTCCGTCGGCAACTGGCTGGCCAGGACCGGGGTGCGCAGGTCGGCCTCGATGAGCAGGACGTCCTTGCCGGTCTCCGCGAAGGAGGCGGCGAGGTTCACGGCCACCGCGGCGGCGGTCTCGCTGCTGCCGCGCGGGGCGACGACGAGCAGCCGGCGCCGGTCGGCGAAGCGGGCGTCGTAGGCGAGCCGGAAGGCCACCGAGCGGTACTCCTCGGCGAGGCGGGGATCGGCCTCGCCGGCGGCGAGCAGCGGCCCGCCGCCCGTGCGGTCCCGGGGCAGGTAGCCGAGCACGGGGGCGCGCAGGGCGCGTGCCACGTCGCCCTCGGAGCGGGGCGCCGGGTCGAAGACGAGCCGGACCCAGGCGGCGAGCAGGCCGAGGGCGAGGCCCACGGCGGCGCCGAGCGCGAGGGACATCAGGATGCCGGGGCCGTCGGCTCCGGGGGGCGCGGTCGCGGCGCTGGTGACGCGGCCCGGGGTCATGTCGAGGGCTTCGAGCTTGGTGATCTTGGTGTTGTACCCGCCGACCTCGCTCTGCAGGTCGGTCTTCGAGGAGGTGGCCGCGTCGCGCCCGGCGCCGGCGGGCATCCGTGCGATCTCCTTGGAGAGCTCGTCGAGCTGCTTGGCGATCGGGTCGCGCTGATCCTTGTAGCCCTTGACCATCTTGTCGCGGGTGGCGTCGAGGGACTCCTGCCGCTTGAGCAGGTACGCCTCGGTCATCGCGTTGGCGCGCTTGGCGGCCTCCTTGGGGGAGGACGCGGTGTAGGTGAAGCGCAGCACCATGGTCTGCGGCGGGTTGGTGACCTGCAGCCCGCTGCGCAGGGCGGCGAAGCCGGACGCGGTCACGCCGAGCTTCTTCGCCGCCTCGTTGGCTATGGAGGAGCTGAGCGCGACCTGGCGCTCCGAGCCGATGTTGATCGCCTTGTCGGGGGCGAGGCTCGGGTTGAACGGGTCGTCGGTGGGCGCGCGCAGCACGACGTCGGCCGTCGCGACATAGGTGTCGGCCGTGGAGATGCCGAGGTAGACGCCGCCCAGCAGGCCGATCCCGATGCCCGCGCCGATGAGCCTGCGGTAGCGCAGGAGCTGGCGGAACTGGTCTCTGAGGAGATCCGGTTCGTCGTCGGCCGGTGCCGCTGCAGGGCGGTTCGTCTCGATCACGGCCGGGGTCCCCCAAGTGCTTCGTCTATCAGTGCGTCGATGCGGGCCAGGCCCGCCTCACGGCTCAGATGGGCCGCCACGTGGCGGGGTCCGGCCGCTCCCAGTGCGTCCGCGCCTTCGGGGTCCTCGGCCAGGGCCCGTACGGCCTTCAGCAGGGCTTCGGGGTCCTCCGGCGGTACGAGCACCCCTGCGCCCGAGCGTTCCACCTCCTGGGCGGTGCCGCCCTCCGCCGCCACCGAGGCGACGACGGGACGGCCGGTCTGGAAGTAGGAGGTGAGTTTCGACGGCACGCTCATGTCCAGCACGGCAGCGTGCTGCGTGACCGCGAGTACGTCCGCCGCGGCGAGGATATCCGGGAACTCGCCGTCCGCGGCAGGGGGGATGATGTCCAGATTCGGCACATCGGCCGAGAGGTCGGCGAGCGCCCCGCGCTGACTGCCGTCTCCCATCAGGACGAAGCGGACATTCGGATCCAGGCGGGCGGCGCCCACGAGGACCTCCAGCCCCTGCTTGAGGCCCATGTTCCCGGAGTGCAGGACCACGGTCTCGCCGGGGCCCCAGCCGAGGTGGCGACGGGTCTCGCCGCGCGGCTTCGTGGGCACGGACACGTGGGACCAGTTGGGGACGAGGCGGATCTTCTCCGGGTCCACGCCCATGCCGACGACCCGGTCCACGAAGGTCTCGTGGATGACGCCGACGAGGGTGGCCCGCTTGAGGGCGTAGGCCTCGGCGCGGCCGGCGATCGCGGCCGCCTTGTCGCCGCCGCTGATACCGCTCTGCGCGGCGGCGGCCCCCATCAGGTCCTGGACGACCGGGACGTACGGGACCTTCCAGCGCGCCGCGAGCCGGGCGGCGAGCACCCCGCCGGCCAGGCTGGGCATCTGGGCGAGGACCGCGTCCGGCTTCGGCATCCGGGGCGGGGCCACGGCGCCGTGCAGCAGAATCGATCCTTCGAAAAGGGCCCGCTTCACGGCGGTCTGGCGCGGCGGAACGGTGTGCGCGCGCCGGTGCACGGTGACGCCCGCGCGCTGTTCCGTGCGCTGGAGCGCCCCCTTGTACTCCGGCTCGACCGACCATGCCGGGTAGTGCGGCATGCCGGCGAGGACGTGGGTCTCGTGGCCGAGATCCGCCCAGTGCTCCGCGATCTGGGTCGCATACGGGCCGATCCCCGCGTGCTCCGGAGCGTAATTGGTGGAAACCAGCAGCATGCGCCGCTGACCGGATCTGGACACCGAGCGTCCCCTCTTCCCCTGGATGATGCGCACGTCACCCTATTCGTTCACCCGCGTGCTGCGGAACGTGCACGCTATTGTCTGCTAATCAGCTGCACCGGGGGGTGCGGCCGCTGGGGATAAAAGATGACGGAGCACGAGATGTCCGACTTTGGCGTGCCAGGACGTAGACCGTACCGAGTCGGCTATGCGCCGGGAGCCTACGACCTGTTCCACATCGGACACCTCAACATCCTTCGGCACGCCCGCAGCCAGTGCGACTACCTCGTCGCGGGAGTGGTCTCCGACGAGATGGCCGAACTCGCCAAGGGGCGCCGCCCGATGATCCCGCTCGTCGAGCGGCTGGAGATCGTCCGCAGCGTGAAGTACGTCGACGCCGCCTTCGTCGAGACCGTCCCGGACAAGGTGGAGACCTGGAAGCAGGTCCGCTTCGACGTCATCTTCAAGGGCGACGACTGGCGCGGCACGCCCAAGGGCGACCGGCTGGAGAAGGACTTCGCCGCCCACGGCGTCGACGTCGTCTACTTCCCCTACACCGTGCACACCTCCAGCACCCAGCTGCGCCGGGCGCTGGACGCGCTCGCGGAACCCCCCGCCCTCCCCGGTCAGGTCACCGGGGAACGGCGCTGAGCTCCCGGAACCACTTCGCGAGGAACGCCAGCAGGAACAGCCCGGCGACCACGCCCAGCCCCGCGTACGTCCAGGCGAACAGCTTCCCGCCGCCGAGCAGCAGGAACACCAGGCAGAACACCCCGTAGTCCACGGGCAGCAGGGCCACCGCGCGCAGGGTCGACGGGGCGGCGGCGGGGCTGCCCGGGGCCGGCTTCGGCTTGAGCTTCTCGGTCAGCAGCCCGCCGAAGAAGGTGACGACCGAGGCGAACTGGAAGCCCAGCGGCACCAGCAGCCAGATGTCGGCCGTCGTTCCGTACTCCTCCGGGAACCGGTAGAAGGCGATCAGCACGCACGAGTGCAGCGCCGTGAGCTTGGCCGCGTCCACGACGTGGTCCAGCCACTCGCCGGCCGCGCTGCCGCCCCCGCGCAGCCGGGCCAGCTGCCCGTCCGCGGAGTCGAAGGCGAACCCGACGGCGAGCGCCGCCCATACGGCGATCCCCAGCCCCCACGAGGGCGCGCACAGGGCCACCGCGGCCACGGCGGCGAAGCTGAAGGCGGCACTGACCAGGGTCACCTGGTTCGGGGTGAGTCCGAGCGCGTACGAACCGGCGGCCAGGTACCGCCCGGCGGGCCGGTTGACGAACCGCGAATAGAGCGACACCCCCTTCGCCGACTTCTGCGCCCCGCGCAGTTCCTGCAGCGCGGTGTTGACTCTGCCCATGCAGGACCCCCTCAGAACGATGTCGAACACATCATCGCAGGGCGAACAGGGGTGTCGTTCCGGGTGTCCGCGGACGCGCGGAAGCGCCGCCGTCGGCTCCACGGCGGCGGGCGGGGCGGCGGCGGGCGGGGCGGCGCGCGGGGCGGGCCGCCGCCTCCTCACACGGCGGTCCCCCGCGGCGGGGACCCGCAGACCCGCAGCAGCAGGACCGAGCGGGCCGGGACCGTAAGCGTCTCCCCGCCACGGTGACGGGTGCGCGGCGCCGCGGACTGGCTCTCCAGGGAGGTGTCCAGGACGAGCTCGTACGCCTCCGCCCACGGCGCCCCCGGCAGGACCCACGCCAGCGGCCGGTCCCCGGTGTGCAGCAGCGCGAGGAAGCTGTCGTCCGTCACCTGCCGGCCCCGCTCGTCACGGCCCGGGATGTCCCGGCCCGACAGGAACATCCCCAGCGCGGCGGCCGGCGCGTACCAGTCCCGCTCCGTCATCTCCGCGCCCGCCGGCGTGAACCAGGCCAGGTCCCGCAGCCCGTCAGCCCCCTGCGGCCGCCCCGAGAAGAACGCCCGCCGGCGCAGCACCGGATGGGCCTGCCGCAGCGAGATCAGCCGCTCCGTCAGCGCGAACAGCTCCCGCCACGCCGGGTCCTCCAGCAGCGACCAGTCCACCCACCCCGTCTCGTTGTCCTGGCAGTAGGCGTTGTTGTTGCCGCCCTGCGTGCGCCCGAACTCGTCGCCCGCCACCAGCATCGGCACCCCCGTCGACAGCAGCAGGGTGGTCAGCAGGTTGCGCAGCTGGCGGCGGCGCAGCGCCCCGATCCGCGGGTCGTCGCTCTCGCCCTCGGCCCCGCAGTTCCACGAGCGGTTGTCATTGGTCCCGTCCCGGTTCGCCTCCCCGTTCTCCTCGTTGTGCTTGCGCTCGTAGGACACCAGGTCGCGCAGGGTGAAACCGTCGTGCGCGGTCACGAAGTTCACCGAGGCGTACGGGCGCCGCCCGCCCCAGGCGTACAGGTCGCTCGACCCCGACAGCCGGTACCCGAGATCCCGTACGTCGGGCAGCGCGCCCCGCCAGAAGTCCCGTACGGCGTCCCGGTAGCGGTCGTTCCACTCCGTCCACAGCGGGGGGAACGCGCCCACCTGGTAGCCGCCCGAGCCCACGTCCCACGGCTCGGCGATCAGCTTCACCCGCCGCAGCACCGGGTCCTGGGCGATCACCGCCAGGAACGGGGACAGCATGTCCACGTCGTGCATCGAGCGCGCCAGCGCCGCCGCCAGGTCGAAGCGGAAGCCGTCCACCCCCATCTCGGTCACCCAGTACCGCAGCGAGTCCGTGATCAGGCGGAGCACGTGCGGGCGCCCGGCGTGCAGGGTGTTCCCGCAGCCCGTGTAGTCGGCGTAGCGGCGCTGGTCGGACTGGAGCCGGTAGTAGCCCCGGTTGTCGATCCCGCGCAGCGACAGGGTCGGGCCCAGCTCGCCCGCCTCCGCCGTGTGGTTGTAGACCACGTCGAGGATCACCTCGATGCCCGCCGCGTGCAGGGCCCGGACCATCCGCTTGAACTCCCCGACCTGCTGGCCGGTCGTCCCGCTCGACGAGTACCCCGCGTGCGGGGCGAAGTAGCCGATCGAGTTGTAGCCCCAGTGGTTGCGCAGCCCCCGGCGCAGCAGGTGGTCCTCGTGCGCGAACTGGTGCACCGGCAGCAGTTCGACCGCCGTGACGCCCAGCTTCACCAGGTGCTCGACCGCCGCCGGATGGGCGAGTCCCGCGTAGGTGCCGCGCAGCTCCTCCGGAACACCCGGATGGCGCATCGTGAAGCCGCGCACGTGCAGCTCGTAGATCACCGAATCGGCCCACGGGGTCTTCGGCCGGACGTCGTCCGCCCAGTCGTCGTCATCGTGGACGACCACGCCCTTCGGGACGTGCGGCGCCGAGTCCCGGTCGTCGCGCACGGTGTCCGCGATGTACTGCTGAGGCCAGTCCCGGACGTGCCCGTACACCTCCGGCGGCAGGGTGAAGTCCCCGTCGACGGCCCGCGCGTACGGGTCCAGGAGCAGCTTCGCCGGATTGAACCGGGCGCCCGTCCAGGGGTCCCAGCGCCCGTGCACCCGGAATCCGTACCGCTGCCCGGGGCGCACACCCGGCACGAAGCCGTGCCAGATCTCGTGCGTGAGCTCGGTGAGCGAGCACCGGGTCTCCGCGCCCTCGGCGTCGAACAGGCACAGCTCCACCGCCTCCGCGCCCTGCGCCCACAGGGCGAAGTTGGTGCCCGCGGTCCCGTCCGGGCCACGGTGGAACCGGGCGCCCAAGGGATGCGAGGACCCCGGCCACACCGGTGGTCCCGGGCGCGTGGGGGTCCGTAACACCTGCCCCCTGACCTGGCCGTTCGGATGACCGCCCGGACGGCCGTTCGGATGACCGCCGTTCGGCCGCCCGTCCGGATGGCCGTCGACCTGCGGTACGGGCGCGGCCTGGCCGCCCCGCACCGCGTCGACGGCGTTGCCGACGGCTTCCACCGCCTCTTGCTCGGCTGCGCTCGACACTGCCCGCCTCCACGGCTCCTGGGTACCTGCGGGGGGAGGGGGAGTGCGGCCCCGGCGTCCCGGCCTGGGCCCGCCCCCGTCTGGTCCTTCACACTGTTCTGCCCGGACTGTTCTGCCCGGAACGTGCCACGCCCTCACGTTTCCCCCGGAGGGGCCCGGTCGTTGGAGGGATCGTGACACTTCTGACGAAGCGGGCAGGGGCGGGCTTGGCCGCCGTGGCGGCATGGGCGGGCCTGCTGGGCGGGCTGGCCGGATGCACCCAGGACGGCAAGTCGCCGGTCGAGATCCAGCTGCCCGGCAAACCCCGCTCGCCGGACGAGGCCATCCGCATCACCCCCGACGACAACGCCAAGGGGGTCCAGGCCGACGCGCGGCTGACGGTCACCGTGCCGGAGGGCCGGCTGGAGCGGGTCGTCGTCACCAAGGTGGAGGACGCGCAGCAGGAGGAGGTCCCCGGCGCCATCGCCGACGACGGGCTGAGCTGGAGCCCCGACCCGGCCTCCGGACGGCTCGCACTCGCGGCCAAGTACACCGTGGACGCCGTCGCCCTCGACGGCCACAACCGCCGCCAGGCCCGGCACACCACCTTCACCACCTACGTTCCCGAGGAGCGGTTCATCGGCTACTTCAAGCCCGAGAACCGCTCCACCGTCGGCACCGGCATGATCGTCTCCTTCAGGTTCAACCGCCCGATCGAACGCCGCGCGGAAGTGGAACGGGCCATCACCGTCACCTCCGACCCGGCCGTGCAGGTCGTCGGCCACTGGTTCGGCCGGGACCGGCTCGACTTCCGGCCCAAGGAGTACTGGAAGGCCGGCACCAAGGTCACCGTGAAGATGGACCTGCGCGACATCGAGGGCGCGCCCGGCTCGTACGGCATCCAGTCCAAGACCGTCACCTTCACCGTCGGCCGCTCCCAGATCTCCCGGGTGGACGCGGCCGCGCACACCATGGAGGTCCGCCGGGACGGGGAGCTGCTGTCGACCGTGCCGATCAGCGCCGGGGCGCCCAAGACCACGACGTACAACGGGAAGATGGTGGTGATGGAGCTCTTCGACGTCACCCGCATGAACGGCCAGACCGTCGGCTTCGGCGGCGAGTACGACATCCCCGACGTTCCGCACGCCATGCGGCTCACCTCCTCCGGCACCTTCCTGCACGGGAACTACTGGTCCAGCCCCGACACCTTCGGCACCACCAACGTGAGCCACGGCTGCGTGGGCCTGCGCGACGACAAGGGCGGCGGCTCCGACACCCCGGCCGGCTGGTTCTTCGACCGGACCCTGATCGGGGACGTGGTGGAGGTCGTCAACTCGCAGGACAAGACGGTCGCCGCCGACAACGGACTGGGCGGCTGGAACATGTCCTGGGCGGACTGGGTCGCCGGTTCCGCCATCGTCTGAACGCCGCACGGCGCCGCCGTACGAGTGACCCGTGCGGCGGGCGGCGACAGCCGCTACAACGTCGGGATCGTCGGCGCCGGATCGCTCGTGCCGCCGCCGAGCGGAGCCGACTTCCTCACCAACCCAGGACCGAGGACCGGCCCCGTCGGCCGTCCCCGGCGACCGAAGCGGCCGCTGATCAGCAGTTTGGGACGGAACGGTGACATGACCGTGGCTCATCGTGATCTGCCCATGTGATTTCCTGTCGACAAGCGCGCGATTGTCCGCGCGCGGGGGACATGGGGAGAACAAGAGTGAACCTGCAGCCGATACGCGGCCGCGCCCGCACCGGCCTGCCGGCCCTTCTGCTGGGGGCGGCCCTGCTGTTCACCACCGCCTGCAGCGGTGGTGGCGGGAGTAACAGCAGCGGCAGCGGCGGCGGCGACAACGCCGGGGGCGGCGCCAAGAACGGGACCGAGGCGTCGAAGGCGGTCGTCAGCATCAAGCCGGACGACGGGGCCAAGGAGGTCGCGACCAGCGGCGTCCTGAAGATTTCCAGCACCGGCGGCAAGCTGACCACGGTGACCGTCGCCGACACCAAGGGCAACGCGGTCGAGGGCAAGCTCACCGACGACGGGGCGAACTGGGAGCCGGCCCGTCACCTGGCCTCCGCCACCGAGTACAAGGTGCACGCGGTCGCCAAGGACGAGGCCGGCCGGGAGTCGGCCAAGGACACCACCTTCACCACGCTGACGCCGACCAACACCTTCGTGGGCCACTACACGCCCGAGGACGGCGCGACCGTCGGCGTGGGCATGCCGGTCTCGATCAACTTCACCCGCGGGATCACCAACCCCGAGGCCGTCGAGAAGGCGATCACCGTGACCGCCGAGCCGGCCGTGCCGGTCGAGGGCCACTGGTTCGGCAACGACCGCCTGGACTTCCGCCCGGAGAAGTACTGGGCCGCGGGCACCAAGGTCACCGTGAAGCTCGCCCTCGACGGAGTCGAAGGCCGCCCCGGCGTGTACGGCAAGCAGACCCGTACGGTCACCTTCAACATCGGCCGCTCCCAGGTCTCCACGGTGGACGCCAGCGAGAAGGAGATGCAGGTCGTCCGTGACGGCCAGGTCATCAAGACCATCCCGATCACCGCGGGCGCCCCGTCGACCACCACCTACAACGGGCAGATGGTCATCAGCGAGAAGTACAAGGTCACCCGCATGAACGGTGCGACCGTGGGCTTCGGCGGCGAGTACGACATCTCCGACGTCCCGCACGCGATGCGCCTGTCGCAGTCGGGCACCTTCGTCCACGGCAACTACTGGGCCTCCGCCGGCACCTTCGGCTCGGCGAACGTCAGCCACGGCTGCGTCGGCCTCAAGGACGTCCGCGGCGCCGGCGACAACGACCAGCCGGCCGCCTGGTTCTTCAACGAGTCCCTGATCGGCGACGTGGTCGTCGTGAAGAACTCCAAGGACAAGCAGATCGCCCCGGACAACGGCCTCAACGGCTGGAACATGGACTGGGCGGAGTGGATCAAGTAAGCGGGTCCCGTACCCCGTGAAGTGGCCCGGTGCTGTGACCCACAGCACCGGGCCACTTCACGTTAACCGGCGCTAACCTGACCCGTATGACCCTCTCTCTCGAAGTCTCCGAAGGCGTCGGCACCATCCGCCTGGACCGGCCGCCCATGAACGCCCTGGACATCGCCACCCAGGACCGGCTGCGCGAGCTCGCGGTGGAGGCGACCGACCGGGCCGACGTCCGCGCGGTCATCATCTACGGCGGCGAGAAGGTGTTCGCGGCGGGCGCGGACATCAAGGAGATGCAGACGATGGACCACGCGGCGATGGTCGCCCGGTCCCGCGCGCTCCAGGACGCCTTCACCGCCGTCGCCCGCATCCCCAAGCCGGTCGTCGCGGCTGTCACCGGGTACGCGCTGGGCGGCGGTTGCGAGCTCGCCCTCTGTGCCGACTACCGGATCGCCGCCGACAACGCGAAGCTCGGCCAGCCCGAGATCCTGCTCGGCCTGATCCCCGGCGCGGGCGGCACCCAGCGGCTGTCCCGGCTGATCGGCCCGTCCAAGGCCAAGGACCTGATCTTCACCGGACGCATGGTGAAGGCCGACGAGGCGCTCACCCTGGGCCTGGTCGACCGGGTCGTGCCCGCCGCCGAGGTGTACGAGCAGGCACACGCCTGGGCCGCGAAGCTGGCGCAGGGGCCGGCGATGGCGCTGCGCGCCGCCAAGGAGTGCGTGGATGCCGGCCTGGAGGCCGACATCGACACCGGTCTCACCATCGAACGCAACTGGTTCGCGGGCTTGTTCGCCACCGAGGACCGCGAGCGCGGCATGCGCAGCTTCGTCGAAGAGGGCCCGGGCAAGGCGAAGTTCGTCTGAGCGCGGCGCCGGTCCTCCCTGTGGGTGGATTAGCCAGGCCTTAAGGCAGCCTTAAGCGGAAATGGTGATCCACTCACGGTGATCAATTCCCTGCGGTGTGTCACCGCAGGTCAAACTGGGTATTGAGGCCCCCTTGTTGCCTCCCGCATATGACAGGGCGCCCCCTTGGATTCGTTGAATCCGGGGGGTGTTTTCCTCTGGAACGGCCCGGAGCGACAGGGCGGCCGTCCATGATGGGTGCATGGCGGGCCTGGAGGGTGTGGAACAGCCGCGGCAGCGCGGCAGCGCTTCGGCGGTACGGCTCACGGCGGCTCTTGAGGACGAACAGGGTCTCAAGGCGCTGGAGTTGTACGGGAATCCGGCCGAGGCGGAAGTGACACTGCCGTCCATGCCGGAGTCGGCGAGCACGGCGCGCCGGCTCACCCAGTGCGTGGTGATCCGCCTCTGGGGTCTCTCGCCGCAGATCGCCGAGCACGCCGTCCTGCTCGTCTCGGAACTCGTCGGCAACGCGGTGCGGCACACGGGGGCCCGCTCCTTCGGTTTACGCATGCTGCGCCGCCGCGGCTGGATCCGGGTGGAGGTGCGCGATCCCTCGCGCGGGCTGCCCTGTCTGATGCCGGTCCACGAACTCGACACCACCGGCCGCGGGCTCTTCCTCGTCGACAAGCTGTCCGACCGCTGGGGCGCCGACCTGCTGCCGCGCGGCAAGATCACCTGGTTCGAGATGCGGGTGGCCGACCGCCAGAACGCCTGAAGCCCCCGGGCGCCGTGATGGGGCGGTGTGGGGGCTTCATGGGTGCGCCGAGGATCGAAGGGGGTGTGATCCTCGGCGTGGCGACTTCGCTCGGGTCAATGGGGAAGTCGTGCTTCCGACTATGGCAGACGAGGGTCCAAACGCCAAAAGTCCCTAGTTGGACATAAGTGTGCAAATCGTAAGACTTTCTAGCTAAATCCTAGGTGAGGTGGGCCACTCACCTCGCAATCGATGAATAACTATCGAAACCTCTGAGTGAATCGTTGATCACATAGAGGATCGGCCACCCGTTCGGCCCCTTCTGATGAACGTCCCGAATTGGGTCAATCATTACCTTCCGGGTCATCCACCCCTTAAATGGGCAGGTGCTCTCACAACCAGGCCGCCGCGCGGCCCTGCGCGGGGCCCTGCGTGCGGCCGGTCTCGGAGCGGCCGGCGCTGCGGCGGCCGGTCTGACCGCCGCCTGCGGACCGGGCCGCCCCGCCACCCCGTCCTCCGCTCCGCCCCCCGGTCCGGCCCGGCCCGAGCGGCCCGCCAAGGCGGCCGCCGCCCCGCGCCGGTTCGCCGGGCAGCCCGTGGAGATCGGCCACGGCCCGCGCGACCGCCCCGCAGTCGCCCTCACCTTCCACGGCAACGGCGACCCCGCCCTCGCCAAGGCGGTCCTGGCCGAGGCCGAACGCGGGGGCGCGCGGGTCACCGTACTGGCGATCGGCAGCTGGCTCGACGCCCACCCGGACATGGCCCGCCGCGTCCTCGACGGCGGCCACGAGCTCGGCAACCACACCCAGCGCCACCTCGCGGTCAACGACCTCCCCGAGGCCGAGGCCTACGCCGAGATCACCGGCTGCGCCCAGCGGCTCAAGCGGCTCACCGGCTCCATCGGCACCTGGTTCCGTCCCTCCCAGACGCAGTACGCGACCCCGCTCGTCCAGAAACTGGCCCAGCGGGCCGGTTACCCGCACGTCCTCTCGTACGACGTGGACTCCCTCGACTTCACCTCGCCCGGCGCCGCGGCCGTCATCCGCACCGTCACCGGGACGATCCAAGGCGGATCGGTGGTGAGCCTGCACTTCGGCTACGCGGACACGGTCGACGCGATGCCTCCCCTCCTCGAAGAACTCGCGCGCCGCAAGCTGCGCGCGGTGACCACCACGGAGCTGCTGACCCAATGACGACCACCCGCCTTCCCCGGAAGGTCACCGTGCTGCTGGCCGGTCTGGTCCTCGCCGCCCTGGCCGGCTGCGGAGCAGCCGAAAAGGGGCCCGCCGAGGCGCTCGGCACCAAGGGACCGGCCAAGCCCGTCAAGGCCGTCCCGGCCCTCCCGCCCGGCCTGCCCGGCATGCCTCCGGTCCTCGATCCGAAAGACGTCTACGCGGCGGACCGGCCGAACAAGCTCTCCCCGGTGGTCAAGGACTTCCCGTCGCGCGTCTACGTGCCGAACACCAACTCCAACACGGTGTCCGTCATCGACCCGGTGACCTACAAGGTCATCGACACCATCCCGGTCGGCGTCCAGCCCCAGCACGTGGTGCCCTCCTGGGACATGAAGACCCTGTGGGTCAACAACAACCGCGGCCACACGCTCACCCCGATCAACCCGGCCACCGGCGAGGCCGGAAAGCCCGTCGAGGTGCACGACCCGTACAACCTGTACTTCACGCCGAACGGCAAGTACGCGATCGTCATGGCCTCGATGGACAAGGAGCTCGTCTTCCGCGACCCGCACACGATGGACCGCGTGAAGACCGTCCCGGTGACCTGCTACGGCGTCAACCACGCGGACTTCTCCGCCGACGGCCGCTACTTCATCGTGAGCTGCGAGTTCTCCGGCGAACTGCTCAAGGTCGACACCGAGCGGATGGAGGTCATCGGCCAGCAGAAGCTCCCGTTCGAGGGAGCGATGCCGCAGGACGTCAAGGTCTCCCCGGACGGCAAGACCTTCTACGTCGCGGACATGATGGCGCACGGCATGTGGGTGCTGAGCGGGGACAAGTTCGACATTCCCAAGCTGCTGCCCACCGGCAAGGGCTGCCACGGCCTGTACGTGAGCCGCGACTCCAAGGAGATGTACGTCTCCAACCGGGGCGAGGGCACGATCTCGGTCTTCAACTTCCCCGAGAACAAGCTCACCAAGAAGTGGACCTTGCCGGACGGCGGCAGCCCCGACATGGGCGGGGTCTCGGCCGACGGCAAGGTGCTGTGGCTGTCGGGCCGCTACAACTCCGAGGTGTACGCGATCGACACCGTGACCGGCGAGCAGCTCGCCCGGATCCCGGTCGGCGGCGGCCCGCACGGGCTCGCCGTCTACCCGCAGCCCGGCCGCTACTCGCTCGGCCACACCGGGATCTTCCGGTAGCCGAAGGCTGCGATGTCCGAAGGCTGCGCTGCCCGAAAGAAGTGACGACGGTGCCCCGGGAGCTCGCACGACTCCCGGGACACCGTCATCGACCCGTCGGGCCGCGGACTACCAGGCGACCGGAAGACGCTCCGGAAGTCGCTTGATGAAGCCCGTGCGCCAGACGAGGTTCTCGGCGGGCACCGCGAGGCGCAGCCCGGGCAGCCGCTCGACCAGCACCTCCAGCGCGATCTCGGCGTGTGCCCGGCCCAGCGCGGAGGCCGGGCAGAAGTGCCGCCCGGCGCCGAAGGCGAGATGGGCGTTCGGGCCCTCGCGCTCCAGGTCCAGCTCGTCCGGGTGCTCGAAGGCCGCCGGGTCGAAGTTGGCCCCCTCCAGGAGGACGAGGACGAGCTCGCCCTCCTTCACCAGCACGTCGCCGACCCGTACGTCCGCCAGGGCGATGCGCGGCAGGCCGTCGCCGACGGACAGGTTCCAGCGCAGCAGCTCGTCCACCGCCCTGCCCATCCGCTCCGGGTGCGCGCGCAGGTACCCGATCAGCTCGGGCCTCTGGAGCAGCGCGAGGACCGCGAGGGTGAGGAACGCCGAGGTGGAGACCGCGCCCGCGCCGAAGAGCGAGACGGCGACCGTCGCGAACATGTCGTCGGTCAGATGGGCCGACTCAGGGTCCGCCTCCTTCAGCCCGGCGAACCTCCCGAGGAGCCCCGTACGCTCCTCGGGGGCCAGCGCGAGCTGCACGCCCAGCTGCTTGGCGAAGTAGCCCACGTCCTTGTACCAGTTGAGGGCCGAGTCGGCGAACGGCTCGCGCGCGGTCATGAACGCGACGTCCAGCCCCGACATCAGCCGGCGCCAGTCCTCGAAGGGCACCCCGAGCACCTGGCAGTGCAGGGCCGCCGAGAAGGGGTCGGCGAACCCCGCCCGGAGGTCGGCCGGGCCGCCCTCGGCCACGATGCGGTCGACGAGCTCGCCGGCCTTGGCGCGCAGCAGGTCCTGCAGCCCCTTCTGGCGCGGGTTGAGCGCCTTCATCACGGCGTTGCGCAGGCCGGCGCTGTTGATGTTGCCCATGTTGTTGACGACCTCGGGCGGGATCGTCAGCGCGTACTGGCGCGGGACGCCGGCGTTCGCCGTGTCCTTGAGGCTGAAGCGCTCGTCCTCCAGCACCTGCTTGGCCAGTGCGTAGCTGCTCACCAGCCAGGCCGGGTCCCCGGTGAGGGTGCGGACCCGGGCGACCGGGGCCTTCTCGCGCAGCCACCCGCACTCCTCCGGGAGCACGTCACCGCGCCGCGAGAGCGGGAAGTCGAGGAGCGGCTGCGGCTGCGGCTGCTGCGGCTCCCGGTTCTCCCGGCCCTCAAGCTGCTCGACGCTCATCGGCGGTCCTTTCGGCAGGTGCGTGGTGGGGTGCGGCGGCCGCGGCCTGCTCGGGCCGCACGACGGCGTAGGCCTGGTTGCGGGTCGCGCGCAGGCCCCCGCCGCGTGCGAAGAGGACGTCGGTCAGCGGCATCTTGACGTGGTAGGCCGCCACCGAGGAGGGCACGTCGAGAATGCTCGGGGTGTCCACGAAGAAGGGCAGCTCGGCCGCCATGTAATCGAAACAGACCTGCAACTGGTCGTCTGTGATCGATTCACCTTCAGGCAACTTGGAGCCGATAAAATGCTGGGCCATCTCCTCGCAGCCCTTGCGGAATTCGGCGTCGGTTTCCAGGAAATGCAGGACGCGGCGGTGCAGCAGTTGGTACACCGGGTTCGACTGGAACTCCGACAGGGCCCGCACACGAATATCGGCCGGTCCGGGCCCTGATTCCTCCACGCCCTTGACGATCCGCCGCCGGACCGCCTTGATTTCCTTCGAGGCGCGCTTCTCCGCGTGCTCGCTGCTGTAGCCGAAGGCGGCGAACATCCGGTCCACGTGGAGGTCGGCGTAGACGAAGTCGACTTGTGCGAAGCGGGTCGTGGCCCACCGGGCGAGGCCGGCGATGCGCTCGGAACTGAAGTAGCTGTTTCCGGGACTCACTCCGATGAGCACATGGTCGCCGTCTTCCCAGATATGGCGGCAGGTGCGGGTGAAGGGCAGAACTTCGAATGATGCGTCAGCTGTGATCGTCACCTGTGTGATCGCCCTTGTTGCCGCTTGTCCCTGGGAGCCCTGCGCTCCTGGTGTGGCGGCAATGCCGTTACGTTATGCCGTGGCCCCGGAGCGTGACAAGTGGAAACCGGATTTGTTGTCCAGAATTATCACTTCCGTATTACGGAAGGGTAATTGAAGATATTTCTGCCGCTCGAACGGGACCCGCGGCGGGGGCCGGCGGGGCAGACCGCTACCCTGAGCCGGTCAACAGGCATCAAGAAGGAGTGGACCCAGTGGCGGACATCGAGAACGCACGGACGACGTTCGGCAAGTTCGACGTGAACGGTGACGGCTTCGTCACGGCCGACGAGTTCAAGGCGGCCATGGCGGCCATGGGCGACCCGTTCGTCACCGGCCCGGTCGCGGACGCCGTGATCGCCGCCAAGGACGCGAACGGCGACGGCCTGCTGAGCTTCGACGAGTTCTGGGCCTCCCTGAACAAGTAGTCCCTCCGCTCCCGCCCCGCCGACAGGCCGGGGCGGGAGCGCGCGTGAGCAGGCGTCAGGCCTCCGGCCCGGACATGTCCCCGACCTCGGCGAGGGCCTCCTCCAGCCAGGTCAGCCAGAACGTCTCCAGGGCGATCCCGCCGTGCAGGACGAGCCGGCGCAGCCGGTCCTCCACGGCGTCGCGCCCCGGCGGGAAGTCCTTCTCCTCGATGGCCTCGTACTGCGCCAGCTGGCGCCGGTGCAGGTCCAGATGGCGCCGCAGCTCAGGGCCGAGCCCCTGTGGCCCCACCACGCCCGCCGCCCGGATCCGCAGCAGCAGCGGGTCGCGCATCGGCTTCGGATCCTGGCTCTCACCGACCCACCGGGCCAGCTCCGCACTGCCGGCGGGCAGCACCTCGTACTCCTTCTTCTGCCCCCGCACCGGCACCTCGCTGGGCAGCGCGCGGATCAGCCCGGCCTCCTCCAGCCGCCCGAGCTCGCGGTAGATCTGCTGGTGCGTCGCCGACCAGAAGTACCCGATCGACTTGTCGAACCGCCGGGTCAGCTCCAGCCCCGACGAGGGCTTCTCGAGCAGGGCGGTGAGGATGGCATGCGGGAGGGACATGGCGCCATCCTAGATTTCCGGGCGCCCCCGGACGGCCGCCCCCGGCTGGCGGCCGGGTCCGGCGGTCCACAGGCTGGGGGAGTGTCCGCCGACTTCGAGTACCCCGACCTCACCGCCGTGTACGTGAACTGCACCCTCAAGCGCTCGCCCGAGACCAGCAACACCGAGGGCCTGATCGCGAAGAGCCGCGCGGTCATGGAGGCGGCCGGCGCCCGCACCTCGCTCATCCGGGCCGTCGACCACGACATCGCGACCGGCGTCTGGCCGGACATGACCGAGCACGGCTGGGATAGCGACCAGTGGCCGGTCCTCTACAGCCAGATCATGGACGCCGACATCCTCGTGCTGTGCGGCCCCATCTGGCTCGGCGACAACAGCTCCGTGATGAAGCAGGTCATCGAGCGGCTCTACGCCTGCTCCTCCCTGCTGAACGAGCAGGGCCAGTACGCGTACTACGGGCGGGTCGGCGGCGCGCTGATCACCGGCAACGAGGACGGCGTCAAGCACTGCGCCATGAACGTCCTCTACAGCCTCCAGCACCTCGGCTACGCGATCCCGCCGCAGGCCGACGCGGGCTGGATCGGCGAGGCCGGGCCCGGGCCCTCCTACCTCGACCCGGGCTCGGGCGGTCCCGAGAACGACTTCACCAACCGGAACACCACCTTCATGTCGTGGAACCTGATGCACCTGGCCGCCCTGCTCAAGCGCTCGGGAGGCATCCCGGCCCACGGCAACCAGCGCTCGCTCTGGGACGCCGGCTGCCGCTTCGACTTCCCCAACCCCGAGCACCGATGAGTTCTCCGCGTCCGGACGGTCTCATGAAGGAAGACACGACTGGAGGAAGCCCGTGGAGCAGTTGCTGAGAGTCCAGAACTTCACCGTTTCGCGCGACGGATTCGGCGCCGGCGAGCCCCAGAGCCTGGAGCGGCCCTTCGGCCACGCCGACCCCGGTGCCATGTTCGCCTGGGCCGGGGCCACGGCGAGCTGGCCGAACCGCACCGATCCCGGCGGCAGCCGGGGCCTGGACGACTACTTCACGCGCGACTTCGCGCACAACATCGGCGCCGAGATCATGGGCCGCAACAAGTTCGGGCCCCAGCGCGGGCCCTGGGCCGATCACGACTGGCGCGGCTGGTGGGGCGAGGAGCCCCCGTTCCACACCCCCGTCTTCGTCATGACCCACCACACGCGTCCCTCGTTCACGCTCTCGGACACCACCTTCCACTTCGTCGACGCCGACCCGGCGACGGTCCTCGACCGGGCGCGGGAAGCGGCGCAGGGCAAGGACGTCCGGCTCGGCGGCGGAGCCACCACCATCCGCGAGTTCCTCGACGCCGGCCTCGTCGACACCCTGCACGTGGCGGTCGCGCCCGTGGACCTCGGCTCCGGGGTGAGGCTCTGGAAGTCGCCCGAGGAGCTGCTCGACCGGTTCCACCTCGACGTCGTGCCCAGCCCCAGCGGTGTGACGCACCACCTGTTCTGGCGGAGGTGACGCAGGCGGCGGGCCCGGGGCGTGTGCGACGCCCCGGGCCCGTCGGCCCGTGGGCCGCAGTGCTCGTCACCGGGTGACGTGCGAGATGTCCACGACGAACCGCTCCGGGGAGTGCAGGGTGTAGGCCCGGTAGTACGGCACGGTGTCGAAGGCGGCGCCGAAGGTCACGTACCCCTCGTAGTCGCCGGTCAGGGCGATGCCCTTGAGCTTGCTGAGGTAGATCTTCTGGAGCTTGGGTCCCTGGTAGACGCTCTGGCCCGCGTCGTTGTGCGCGGCGGCGGGGTTGAAGCGGATCTCCAGGAAGTACTTCCCGGCCAGCGGCACGGGCTTTCCGGACCCGTCGTAGACCAGCTGCGGGACGGGAGTGACGGTCACGTCGGGGACGTACCCCTGCAGGTCGATGACGATCCGGTCGTACGTGGCGTGCCCGCCCCAGCGGGCATTGACGACGAGCGGGGTCTGGCTCTGGGCGACGGTGGCGGCGGTAGGGGCGGCGGCGGTGGAGGTGGCGGCCGAGGCAGGTGCGGCGAAGGAGAGGCAGGCGGCGAGCAGAGCGCCGGAGGCCAGGGCCACGATCTGCCGGAGACGTGCGTGGATCATGACGTCCCCTCGATTCCTGAGAGACGGGGACTGGTGGCACAGCCTAGGACGCCACGGCGGATACGGCGGTTCCCGTTCTCCTTTGGCCAATCCCCCGCTGCGCAACTGCCTTGGGTGGCAGGGTGGTCGACCGGGAACTGGCCCGCTCGACAGGAGTGAACCGGATGCGTCTTCACCGCTTTTCCCGTCAGGGAACGGTCGCCGTGGCCCTCGTCCTGGCGGCCACCGCCTGCGCCGGCGACGCGGACCGCGAGGTCTCGCAGGAAGGAAAGGGCGGCTACCGCTGGGTGGCCACGGACGAGATCTGCAACGTGCTCCCGTACGGCGAGCTCGCCGACCCGCTCGGGGCGCGCGAGGAGGCCGCGGACCGGGTCAAGCGGTCCGGTGAGGGGGCGCCCGGCATCAAGTGCGTCCAGCCGCTCGTCGAGACCGGCCCGGCGAAGTACGGCAACGTCAAGGTGGAACTGGACCTCGCCTACACGGAGAGCGTCGACTTCTCCAAGGACGTCTTCGCCCGGGCCCGCGCGAACACGGCCGAGGACATGCCGGACAGCGGGCTCACCGAGGTGAAGGGCGTCGGCAAGGAGGCCTACCGGTTCGCCTTCACCAAGCCGACCGAGCTGCGCCAGGTGCGCGCGCTGCGGCTGCGCGACAGCAACATGATGATCGACGTGACGGTCACGGCCGAGGCCCGCACCCCGCCCACCGCCGAGAGCCTGAAGGCGTACGACGCGTCCGTGGACGACTTCGCCAAGGGGGTCCTCAAGGCGCTGCGCCGCGGATAGCGGAGGGCAGCCGGCGGGAACGGAAAGGGGCCCGGCGCATACGGTGCGCCGGGCCCCTTCCGTCAGCTGTCGCCGATCAGCACTCGATGACGTTGACCGCGAGGCCGCCGCGGGCCGTCTCCTTGTACTTGACCTTCATGTCCGCGCCGGTCTCCTTCATGGTCTTGATGACCTTGTCGAGGGAGACCTTGTGGGTGCCGTCGCCGCGCATCGCCATCTTGGCGGCGGTGACGGCCTTGACCGCGGCCATGCCGTTGCGCTCGATGCAGGGGATCTGGACCAGGCCGCCGACCGGGTCGCAGGTCAGGCCCAGGTTGTGCTCCATGCCGATCTCGGCCGCGTTCTCGACCTGCTCCGGGGTGCCGCCGAGGACCTCGGCGAGCGCGCCGGCCGCCATCGAGCAGGCGGAGCCGACCTCGCCCTGGCAGCCGACCTCGGCGCCGGAGATCGAGGCGTTCTCCTTGAAGAGCATGCCGATCGCGCCCGCCGCGAGGAGGAAGCGGACCACGCCGTCCTCGTCCGCGCCCGGCACGAAGTTCATGTAGTAGTGGAGGACGGCCGGCAGGACGCCCGCGGCGCCGTTGGTCGGGGCGGTCACGACGCGGCCGCCCGCCGCGTTCTCCTCGTTGACCGCCATCGCGTAGATCGTGGCCCACTCGCTGCGGTGCAGCATCGGGTCGCCCTCGGTGCGCAGCTGGCGCGCCGTGGAGGCGGCCCGGCGCTTGACCCGCAGGCCGCCGGGGAGGATGCCCTCGCGGGACATGCCGCGCGAGACGCAGGACTGCATGACGCGCCAGATCTCCAGGAGGCCCTCGCGGATCTCCTCCTCCGTGCGCCAGGCCTTCTCGTTCTCCAGCATCAGCGAGGAGATCGACAGCCCGGTCTCGTTCGCGAGACGCAGCATCTCGTCGCCGGAGCGGAAGGGGTACTTCAGCACCGTGTCGTCGAGCTTGATCCGGTCCTCGCCGACCGCGTCCTCGTCCACGACGAAGCCGCCGCCGACCGAGTAGTACGTCTTCTCCAGCAGCGGGGCGCCGGCCTCGTCGTACGCGAAGAGCGTCATGCCGTTCGCGTGGTACGGCAGGGAGCGCCGGCGGTGGAGGATCAGCTGGTTCGGCTCGTCGAAGGCGATCTCGTGTCCATCGCCTATCTCCGCACCCAGCAGCCGCAGCCGGCCGCTCTTGCGGATGCGCTCCACCTCGTCGTCCGCCGTCTCGACGTTCACCGTGCGGGGGGAGTGGCCCTCCAGGCCCAGCAGGACCGCCTTGGGGGTGCCGTGTCCGTGGCCGGTCGCGCCGAGGGAGCCGAAGAGCTCGGCCCGGACGGAGGCGGTCTGGGCCAGCACGCCGTCCTTCTTCAGCCGCATGACGAACATCCGCGCGGCGCGCATCGGACCGACCGTGTGGGAGGAGGAGGGACCGATGCCGATGGAGAAGAGATCGAAGACGGAGATGGCCACGGTGGCGGACTCCCTTGTCTGCTCGTGGGGTGGGAGGGGGCAGGAGAGGTGGATTGATCGGATTTTGTCCGACAGACGAGCTTAACGCGGTGAGGTGAACGGCTCGGCTGCCGGACGAGGTGGGAAGGATTACGTGGACAGGTCGGGCGGGTGCCGACTCACACTCCGGAGCCGCCTCGTGGTCCCGTACGGCCGTGGCCGCGGCGGGCCCGCGCCGCCGGGCGGCGGAAGGGGTGGGGGAGGGCCCCTGCGCCGTGCGGGGGCTGGGGCCGGGGCAGGTGTGCAGGCGCGGCGACGGGGGTGCGGGGTGCCGTCCGCCTGGTACTCCTGCTGGTCATGGGAAGGGCCCGGCCCTGTCCGCGAACAAGACCGGGCCCTTCACGCCGTCGCTTAGAGCGACGGGTACAGCGGGAACTTCGCGGCGAGCGCCGAGACGCGCGCCTTGAGGGACTCGGCGTCGTACGTCGGCTTCAGCGCCTGCGCGATGATCTCGGCGACCTCGGTGAAGGCCTCGGCGTCGAAACCGCGGGTGGCGAGGGCCGGCGTACCGATCCGCAGACCCGAGGTGACCATCGGGGGCCGCGGGTCGTTCGGGATGGCGTTGCGGTTGACCGTGATGCCGACCTCGTGGAGGCGGTCCTCGGCCTGCTGACCGTCGAGCTCGGAGTTGCGCAGGTCGACCAGGACCAGGTGCACGTCGGTGCCGCCGGTGAGGACGTCCACGCCCACGGCCTTGACGTCGTCCTGGACCAGGCGGGCGGCGAGGATCTTCGCGCCCTCCAGGGTGCGCTCCTGGCGCTCCTTGAACTCGGGCGAGGCCGCGACCTTGAAGGAGACGGCCTTGGCCGCGATCACGTGCTCCAGCGGGCCGCCCTGCTGACCCGGGAAGACCGCGGAGTTGATCTTCTTGGCCAGCTCCTGCGTCGACAGGATGACACCGCCGCGCGGACCGCCGAGGGTCTTGTGCGTGGTGGTGGTGACGACGTGGGCGTGCGGCACCGGGTTCGGGTGCAGCCCCGCGGCGACCAGGCCGGCGAAGTGCGCCATGTCGACCATCAGGTACGCGCCGACCTCGTCCGCGATGCGGCGGAAGGCGGCGAAGTCCAGCTGGCGCGGGTACGCGGACCAGCCGGCGACGATCAGCTGCGGCTTGGACTCCTTGGCGAGGCGCTCGACCTCGGCCATGTCCACCTCGCCGGTCTCGTCGACGTGGTACGGGACCACGTTGTAGAGCTTGCCGGAGAAGTTGATCTTCATGCCGTGGGTCAGGTGACCGCCGTGGGCCAGGTTGAGGCCCATGATCGTGTCGCCCGGCTTCAGCAGCGCGAACATCGCGGCGGCGTTCGCCTGCGCACCCGAGTGGGGCTGCACGTTCGCGTGCTCGGCACCGAACAGCGCCTTGATGCGGTCGATCGCGATCTGCTCGACGACGTCGACGTGCTCGCAGCCGCCGTAGTAGCGGCGGCCCGGGTAGCCCTCGGCGTACTTGTTGGTCAGGACCGAGCCCTGGGCCTCCATGACGGCGACCGGAGCGAAGTTCTCCGACGCGATCATTTCCAGGGTGGACTGCTGGCGAACGAGCTCGGCGTCGACGGCGGCGGCGACGTCCGGGTCGAGCTCGTGGAGAGGGGTGTTCAGTACAGACATCAGGGTCCCCTGGGGTCAGTTACCGGCGGTGAGCTGGGTGTACTCCTCGAAGGACAGGGTGTCCTTCGGCTCCTCCGAGAGGCGCACCTTGAACAGCCAGCCGCCCTCGAACGGGGCCGTGTTCACGAGCGCCGGGTCCTCCACGACGTCCTGGTTGGCCTCGACGACCTCGCCGGAGACGGGGGAGTACAGGTCGCTGACCGACTTCGTCGACTCCAGCTCGCCGCAGGTCTCGCCCTCGGTCACGGTCTCGCCGACCTCGGGGAGCTGGGCGTAGACGACGTCACCGAGCGCGTTGGCCGCGAACTCCGTGATGCCGACCGTCGCGACGCCGTCCACGGCGTCCGACAGCCACTCGTGCTCCTTGGTGTAACGCAGCTTCTCGGGGTTGCTCATGACCTGATTCTCCTGGATGCGGGGGAGTGGATACGAACGGTGGTCTCGGGTACTGAGACGCTGCCGGACGGGGTTCCCGTACGGCTCGTGCACGGCTGGACCGTGTGCGGAACTACTTCTGCCGCTTGTAGAACGGCAGCGCCACGACCTCGTACGGCTCATGCGTACCGCGAATGTCGACGCCGACGCCGGAGGTGCCGGGCGCGGCGTGCGCCGCGTCCACGTACGCCATCGCGAGCGGCTTGCCCAGCGTCGGGGACGGGGCGCCCGAGGTGACCTCGCCGATGACCTGACCGTCGGCGACGACCGGGAAACCGGCGCGCGGGACGCGGCGGCCCTCGGCGATCAGGCCGACCAGCTTGCGCGGCGGGTTGGTGGCGGCGCGCTCGGCGGCGGCCTCCAGCGCGGCGCGGCCGACGAAGTCCCCCTCCTTCTCGAACTTCACGACCCGGCCCAGCCCCGCGTCGAAGGGGGTCAGGGAGGTGGTCAGCTCGTGCCCGTACAGCGGCATGCCCGCTTCCAGGCGCAGGGTGTCGCGGCAGGACAGGCCGGCCGGCACCAGGCCGACGCCCTCGCCCGCCTTGGTCAGCGCCTGCCACAGCTCCACGGCGTGTTCGGGGGCGACGAACAGCTCGAAGCCGTCCTCGCCGGTGTAGCCCGTACGCGCGATCAGCGCGGGCACGCCCGCGACGGTGCCCGGCAGGCCTGCGTAGTACTTGAGGCCGTCCAGATCGGCGTCCGTGAGGGACTTCAGGATGCCGGGGGACTCCGGGCCCTGCACCGCGAGCAGCGCGTACGCGTCGCGGTCGTCGCGGACCTCGGTGTCGAAGCCGGCGGCGCGCTCGGTCAGGGCGTCGAGGACGACCTGCGCGTTGGAGGCGTTGGCGACGACCATGAACTCGGTCTCGCCGAGGCGGTAGACGATCAGGTCGTCGACGATCCCGCCGTCCTCCTGACAGATGTGCGTGTAGCGGGCGCGGCCGACGCCGACGGTGGAGATGTTGCCGACCAGCGCGTAGTCGAGGGCCTTGACGGCCTCCGGGCCGGTCAGCGTGATCTCGCCCATGTGGGAGAGGTCGAAGAGACCGGCCTTGGTGCGTACGGCGTTGTGCTCGTCGCGCTCACTGGCGTACCGCAGCGGCATGTCCCAGCCCGCGAAATCGGTCATGGTCGCACCGAGCGAGCGGTGCAGCGCGTCGAGGGCGGTCAGACGGGGGGCAGTGCTCATGGGTGTGGCTCCCGAGTCCCAGGGCATGACATGACGAGGAGGGTCCTCCCCATCTGTCATCGGAACCTGAGAGGTTCGCCGAGAGTTCCTCGGCTTGCACCTTGGGTGGAGCTGCCGAGCAGCTCGCTTTTCAGATCTGCCTCATCCACGCGGTACGGGGCCTGAGAGATTCAAGGGAGGATCTTGCTCCTTCGGCGCCCGCGCACGGCCTTGCGGCGTGCCGGGACTCTCCCGCGCGGATTCAAGCGGCCGGTATGCAGTTGGTCCAGATGGCGCACATCATTGCACGCCATGCCCGTGATCGGGCGGAGGGGTCCGAAAGTTCGTACGGTACCCCGAGAGGACGGACCGGAACCGGGGCTGCCGGATTACCGTCTCTTTACACTCAGTGGGCAAGGGTCCTGGTGACCCGATTCGGGGGAGGCGAACACTGTGCGGAGATTCGGAGTGGTGACGACGACGGGAACCGTGGACGCGGTGCCGGCGCAGCGCGGCGCGCGCGGACGGGACCACGAGCGCGAGCGGGCGGCGGGCCCCGGCATCCGCCCCGTACGCGACCTGCGCGGCCCCGCCGTGCACGGTCCGCAGCGGCTCGCCTTCGCGGACGGGGACATCGTCGTGGTGTCCGGCCTGCCCGGCGGCGGCAAGAGCACGCTGATCAAGCGGGCGGCGGCCGAGGGCGGCGCCGTCGACTCCCAGGACACCCGTGAGCGCTGGGAGCGGCGGATGCCGGCCGCGCTGCCGTACGCGGTGTACCGGCCGCTGGTGCGCGCCGCGCACTACTGGGGGCTGGTGCGGCTCCTGCGCTCCGGAGCCTCCGTGGTCGTCCACGACTGCGGTACGCAGAGCTGGGTGCGCGGCCTGCTGGCGGCGGCCGCGCGGCGCCGGGGGCGGGCGCTGCACCTGCTACTCCTCGACAGCAGCCCCGAGGAGGCCCTCTCCGGGCAGGCCGCGCGGGGGCGGCGGGTCTCGGCCTACGCCTTCGCCCGCCACCGCGGAGCGGTGGGCCGCCTCCTGCGCGAAGCCGAGGCGGGCCGCCCGCCGCACGGCTGCGCCTCGGTGACCCTGCTGGACCGCCGCTCGGCCGCCGCCGTGACGGGCATCGCCTTCCACACGTGAGCCGGGCTGGATCATCCAGCCTCGCCGGCGGTTGAGGCGCGGGGTCTGGGGCGGGGCCCCGGGCTTTTCAGCCCCGCCGGCGATTGAGGCGCGGGGTTCGGGGCGGAGCCCCGGTCTTTTCGGCTCCGGCGGCCCCCCGGCGGCGGCGCGCCGCGCGGGGCCGGTACCCTGCGGGGCGACACGCGCGGGATCAGGCAAAGGCAGGGGCACATGCAGGGCAGCGGCTGGCCGGGGAATGAGCTGGAGCAGGTGCTCGGGGCGGCGCTCGGGCACCCGGACGCCGGCGGGCGGATCCTGGAAGTGCTCGGACGCAGCCAGGTGTGGGTCCCCCTGCCCGGCGGCGGCGGCCCGGACTCGGCCGATCTCACCCTGCCCACGATGGACATCGGCGGGGCGGCGTACGTCCCCGTCTACACCTCCGAGGCCCAGTTCCTCGCCTGTGCCGGCCCCGGCATGGCCTTCGCCGTGGCCCCGGCCGTGGAGTTCGCCCGCGGCCTGCCCCCGCAGCTCGGCATCGCGCTCAATCCCGACGGCGCCGTCGGCGTCCCGCTGCCCCCGCCCGCCGTCGCGGAGCTCTGCCGTACCGGCCGGACCCCGCTCGACGGCCCCTCCACCGGCGGCCGCGTCCGGCTCTACGAGCCCGACTGGCAGGAGGACCCGGTGGACTTCCTGGCCGCCGCCACCGAGGAGTTCCGGGCCACCGGCGTGGTCGCGGCCGCGCACCGCTGCCTCGCCAGCGTCGAGGGCGGGGCGCCGGAGCTGTTCATCGGTGTCCGCCTGGTGGGATGGGAACCCGAGATGCGCGAGGCCCCGATGGAGGCCCTCGGGCGGGCCCTGACCCGCGTCCCGCCGCAGTGGCCCGTGCAGTTGATCCTCCTCGACGCCGCCCAGGACCCGGTCACGGACTGGATTCGTGAGCGCGTACGCCCCTTCTACGTCCCGTAGGGCCGCTTAAGCTGAGGGGCACGCGTGGACGACGGGCGGACGAAGAGGGGTACCGGGTGAGTGCGTCAGGCACGGCCGCGGCCGGGCAGGTCGAGCACATGATGCGCCAGGTGACTCCCGGGCGCTATGAGAGCTACGAGTCACTCCTGCATGCCCTGTCCGAGGGCCGGCTCTGGATGCTGCTGTGGCAGGGGCAGCCGGGTTCCCCGGACGCCCAGTACGGCGGCATGGAGGTCGAGGGCCTCGGTTACGCGCCCTGCGTCACCTCCCCGCAGGAGCTGGCCGCCAGCGGCTGGAACCGGGGCTACGAGGTGGTCACCGGGCGGGACATCGCCCGCGCGCTCTACCCGGACCGCTGGGGCCTGTGGCTCAATCCGCACGCCCAGGGCGGCGGCCTCGGCGTGCCGTGGGCCGACCTGCGCCGGATCGCCACCGGCCTGGACCGGATGCCGGCCGGCCCGCTGCGGCTCTCCGAGCCCGCCATCGAGCTCCCGCAGTTCTACGGGCTGCTGACCCAGCACGCGCACCGCACGCCCGCCGTCCGGTCGTTGCGCCGCGCCTGGGTGCAGCCCGCGCTCGGGTCCCCGTACCTCGCGGTCGGGCTCGACCTGTACGACGCCTCCGCGCCCGCGCTGGAATCCGTACGGGAGATGATGCGGCAGTCCGTCGGGGTGGTCCCCGAGGGCGTTCCGGTGTGCACGGTCGCGCTGGCCGACGAGCACGACCCGGTGGCGATGTGGCTGCGCGCGCAGACCCGCCCCTTCTACGACCGCGAGGGCCAGGCGCCGGCGTACTGATCGCCTCACCCCCGCATCCGCATATCGAGACATCCGCCTCGAAGGCCGCACCGGACCCATCGGTGCGGCCTTCGGCATATCCGCTGAATAGACCCAAGATCCATGCACGAAAAGGCAGTTGGGACGGATGTCCGTTCCGCGCCGAACGTGAGCTCTTGAACCGCTCAGGCGGGTGCGCCGTTCGGATAACGGAAGTCGACACGTCACATCACGGTTGCGCATCACATCCCCGTCGGGTCTGGCGGGTGATCGAGAGACCGTTGAAGACTCCCCCCACTGAGAGGGCCCAACCAGCGGGTGCCCACTCTTCATCCGCATTTCGCGAGCAGTATCCGTAGCGACGAACCGCCGGCAACCAGCGACAACCGCGCCATGAAGTGAACCAGGCCGTCACAGCGGCTGGCAGGGGCCGGCCACCAGCCGGCCGAGAGGGGTCCCCACCACGATGACGGCACCTACCGAGACCAGCGGGCCCGCGCGGCCCCAACCCGGCGCCAGCCCGGACGGGGCGAAGCAAGGGGCGATTGAGGGCCGCTCGCTCGGCCGGATCGCCTGGACCCGCCTCAAGCGGGACCGGGTCGCGATGGCCGGCGGGATCGTCGTCCTCGTCCTGGTCGTGCTGGCCGTTCTCTCGCAGCCGATCCAGGCGATCTTCGGCCTCGATCCCGACGCCCTGCACCAGGACCTGATCGACCCGTCGCTCGCGACCCCCATCGGCTCCTTCGGCGGCATCAGCTGGTCCCACCCGCTGGGCGTGGAACCGAAGTTCGGCCGTGACATCGCCACCCGCATCCTGGAGGGCTCCTGGGTGTCGCTGCTCGTGGCCTTCGGTTCGACGCTGCTGTCCGTGGTCATCGGCTCGGTGCTGGGCGTCGTCGCCGGTTACTACGGCGGCTGGGCCGACACCGTCATCAGCCGGATGATGGACACCTTCCTCGCCTTCCCGCTGCTGCTGTTCGCGATCTCCATCTCGGCCGCGCTGCAGGGCGGGGCGTTCGGACTGGAGGGGCTGCCGCTCCACATCAGCGTGCTGGTGTTCGTGATCGGCTTCTTCGGCTGGCCCTACATCGGGCGCATCGTGCGCGGGCAGACACTGTCGCTGCGCGAACGGGAGTTCGTCGACGCGGCCCGCTCCCTGGGCGCCCGGGGCCCGTTCATCGTCTTCAAGGAACTGCTCCCGAACCTGGTGGCGCCGATCCTCGTCTACGCGACCCTGCTCATCCCCACCAACATCCTTTTCGAGGCGTCCCTGAGCTTCCTGGGCGTCGGTATCCAGCCCCCGCAGGCCTCCTGGGGCGGAATGCTGAGCGAGGCCGTCAGGTACTACAAGGTCGACCCGATGTACATGGTCGTGCCGGGCCTGGCGATCTTCATCACCGTGCTCGCCTTCAACCTGCTCGGCGACGGTCTGCGGGACGCCCTGGACCCCAAGAGCCGCCGCTGAACCGTTTCCTCGGGCGCGGCCGGGCCACCGCCCACCCCATCACCACTCCACTCTGAATCAGGGGGCTTAACTCCACCATGAAAAGCAGGTCGAGATCAGCTGCGGTGCTCGTGGCCGCCATCAGCATCGCCATGGCCGCCTCCGCGTGCAGCGGCGGGGACAAGACGGGCGAGGGTGACGGCAAGGGTTCCGCCGCCGCCAACGCAGCCGTCACGGGTGTCGTCAACGCCTCGGACAAGAAGGGCGGGACGCTCATCTACGAGGCGTCCGACACGCCCGACTCCTTCGACCCGGGCAACACGTACTACGGCTTCGTCTTCAACTTCAGCCGCCTGTACGCGCGTCCGCTGACCACCTTCGCCCCCGCGCCGGGCGCCGAGGGCAACAAGGTCGTTCCGGACCTCGCCGAGTCCCTGGGCGTCGCGAGCGACGGCGGCGCCACCTGGACGTACAAGCTCCGCAAGGGCGTGAAGTACAGCGACGGCGCCGAGGTCACCTCGAAGGACGTCAAGTACGCCGTCGAGCGCAGCAACTTCGCCCGCGACGTCCACTCCAACGGCCCGAGCTACCTGGCCCAGTACCTCAAGGACAACGAGCCGAAGTACGAAGGCCCGTACAAGGACAAGAGCGCCGAGGGTCTGAAGTCCATCGAGACCCCGGACGACCACACCATCGTCTTCAAGCTCAAGCAGCCCTTCGCGGAGTTCGACTACCTCCTCGCCAACCCGCAGTCGGCCCCGGTGCCGAAGGCCAAGGACGACGGCGCGGACTACGTCAAGCACATCATCTCCTCCGGCTCGTACATGTTCGAGAGCTACGAGCAGGACAAGCAGGCCGTCCTGGTCCGCAACCCCAACTGGGACGCCGGCAACGACCCGCTCCGCAAGCAGCTGCCGGAGAAGATCGTCGTCAAGCTGAAGGTCAACCAGGAGACGATCGACTCCAACCTGAAGGCCGGCAACTCGCACATCGACATCGTCGGCAACGGCGTCGCCCAGCAGACCCAGTCGGAGCTGCTGAGCTCGAAGGACCCGAACACCGACAACGCGCAGGGCGGTCGCCTGGTCTACATGGCGATCAACACCAAGGTGGCGCCCTTCGACAAGGTCGAGTGCCGCAAGGCCGTCCAGTACGCCGTGGACAAGGTCTCGGTGCAGACCGCGTTCGGCGGACCGGTCCGCGGCGCCGTCGCCAGCACGGTGCTGCCGACGGACATCCCGGGCCACGTCGACTTCGACACCTACAAGACCCCGGACAACAAGGGTGACGAGGCCAAGTCCAAGGAACTGCTGACCGCCTGCGGCCAGCCGAACGGCTTCGAGACCACCATCACGGCCCGCAACGACCGTGCCGGTGAGGTCGACATGGCCACCGCGATCCAGGCCTCGCTGAAGAAGGTCGGGATCACCGTCAAGATCCAGCAGTACCCGGCCGGCAAGTACTTCAGTGACTACGCGGGTGTCCCGAAGTTCACCGAGGACAACAAGATCGGCCTCATGATGATGCAGTGGGGTGCCGACTGGCCGACCGGCTTCGGTTTCCTCCAGCAGGTGGTCCACGGCGGTGCGATCGGCAAGACCGGTAACACCAACCTGTCGCAGCTGAACAGCCCCGAGATCAACGGGATGCTCGACGCCAACATCGCCAACACCGACCCCGCCGCCCGCGAGAAGGTCTACGGCGACATCGACAAGAAGGTCATGGATGAGGCGGTCATCGTGCCGCTGACCTACTTCAAGGTGCTGCACTACCGCTCGCCGAAGATCACCAACGCGGTGTCGAACCCGGCCTGGAGCGGCCAGTACGACTACCTCAACGTCGGCCTGAAGTAAGTCCGAACCCAGTAAGGCCCGACCTTTCAGCCCGATCTGCCAGAACCGTGGAAGGCAGGTGAAGGCAGCAGTGCACGCCGGCTCGTGCGGCTCCCCCGACCGGGGAGCCGTACGGGCCGGCGGACGCCGAAGCCGACCCTCGTGTTTGTGTACATCGTCCGGCGGATGATCGCCGCGGTGGCCCTGCTGCTCGTCGTCAGCGCGATCACCTTTGCGATTTTCTTCCTGCTGCCCAGGCTGGCCGGCGGCACCGTCGACTCGCTCGCCACCCAGTACATCGGCAAGAACCCCTCACCGGAGTCGATCGCCGCGGTCAAGAAGAACCTCGGCCTCGACCAGCCCCTGCACCAGCAGTTCTGGGAGTTCCTCAAGGGGATATTCGTCGGCCGCGAGTTCAACTTCGGCCCGCAGCCCTCGCAGTGCCACGCGCCCTGCCTCGGCTACTCCTTCAAGGACCACGTCGAGGTCTGGCCCCAGATGGTGGAGCGCCTGCCGATCACGGCCTCCCTGGCCTTCGGCGCGGCCGTCGTCTGGCTGGTCACCGGCGTGACCACCGGCGTCATCTCCGCCCTGCGGCCGGGCTCGCTCTTCGACCGCGTGGCCATGGGCGTGGCGCTGGCCGGCGTCTCGCTGCCCATGTTCTTCACCGGCGTCCTGTCGCTGGCGCTGTTCGTCTTCAACTGGCCGATCTTCACCAACGTGTACGTCGACTTCTCCGACGACCCGGCCGGCTGGTTCCAGGCGCTCGTCCTGCCCTGGTGCACCCTCGCCTTCCTCTACTCGGCGCTCTACGCCCGCCTCACCCGGGCGGGAATGCTGGAGACGATGAGCGAGGACTACATCCGTACGGCCCGCGCCAAGGGCCTGCGGGAGCGCGTGGTGGTGACCCGGCACGGACTGCGGTCCGCGCTGACGCCGATCATCACCATCTTCGGCATGGACTTCGGTCTCCTCCTCGGCGGCGCCATCGTCACCGAGACCGTCTTCTCGTACCACGGGGTCGGCGAGTACGCCTATCAGGCGATCGCGGTCAACGACCTCCCGAAGATCCTCGGCGTGACGCTGTTCGCCGCGTTCTTCATCGTGTTCTGCAACCTGGTGGTCGACCTCGTCTACGCCATCATCGACCCGAGGGTGAGGCTGTCGTGACCGACCCGACGAAGCCCGTCAGCGGTGCCGGTCAGGGCACCGAAACCGGCACCGGAACCGGCACCGGAACGACCACCGGCACTGCGGCGGCCCCCGACGCGTCGCCCGGACCCTTCCTCGACGTCCGCGACCTGCGGGTCCACTTCCCCACGGACGACGGCCTGGTGAAGTCGGTCGACGGTCTCTCCTTCCAGCTGGAGAAGGGCAAGACCCTCGGCATCGTGGGCGAGTCGGGCTCCGGCAAGTCCGTCACCTCCCTGGCCCTCATGGGCCTGCACCGCGTCGGCAAGGGCGGCCGCTCCAGCGCCTCCCTCTCCGGCGAGATCTGGCTCAACGGCAAGGAGCTGCTCTCCGCCGACCCGGAGGAGGTGCGCCGGCTGCGCGGCCGGGAGATGGCGATGATCTTCCAGGATCCGCTCAGCGCGCTGCACCCCTACTACACCATCGGCTCCCAGATCGTGGAGGCCTACCGGGTCCACCACCAGGTGAGCAAGAAGACCGCCCGCGCCCGGGCGGTCGAGATGCTGGACCGCGTCGGCATCCCCGAGCCCCACAAGCGGGTGGACAACTACCCGCACGAGTTCTCGGGCGGCATGCGCCAGCGCGCCATGATCGCGATGTCGCTGGTGAACAACCCCGAGCTGCTCATCGCGGACGAGCCGACGACCGCCCTCGACGTCACCGTCCAGGCGCAGATCCTCGACCTCATCCGGGACCTGCAGAAGGAGTTCGGCTCCGCGGTCATCATGATCACGCACGACCTCGGCGTGGTGGCCGAGATGGCCGACGACATCCTCGTGATGTACGGCGGCCGGTGCGTGGAGCGCGGTTCCGCCGAGAAGGTCTTCTACGAGCCCCGGCACCCGTACACCTGGGGCCTGCTCGGCTCGATGCCCCGCATCGACCGCGACCAGACCGAGCGGCTCATCCCGGTCAAGGGCTCGCCGCCCAGCCTGATCAACATCCCGAGCGGCTGTGCCTTCAATCCGCGCTGCCCGTACGCCGACGTGCCCGACGACGGGATCACCCGCACCCTGCGGCCCGAGCTGACGGAGGACGGGAACAAGCACTGGTCCGCCTGCCACATGTCGACGGAGCAGCGGACCCGGATCTGGACCGAAGAGATTGCGCCGAAGCTGTGACCGAGGACATGAAGAAGAAGGACGCCCCCGGTGTCCCCGCGCAGCGGGCGGAGCAGGAGGGGCCGCTGCTCAAGGTGTCCGGGCTCACCAAGCACTTCCCGATCCACAAGGGACTGCTGCGCCGCCAGTCCGGTGCGGTCCAGGCCGTCGACGGCCTCGACTTCGAGGTGCGGCGCGGTGAGACCCTCGGGGTCGTGGGCGAGTCCGGTTGCGGCAAGTCCACGATGGGCCGGCTGATCACCCGGCTGCTGGAACCCACGGGCGGGAGCATCGAGTTCGAGGGCCGGGACATCACCCACCTCGGGGCCTCGGCCATGCGGCCGCTGCGCCGGGACATCCAGATGATCTTCCAGGACCCGTACGGCTCGCTGAACCCGCGGCACACGGTCGGCACGATCGTCAGCACCCCCTTCAAGCTCCAGGGCGTGCAGCCGGAGGGCGGGCTCAAGGCGGAGGTCCAGCGGCTGCTGGCGCTGGTGGGCCTCAACCCGGAGCACTACAACCGCTACCCGCACGAGTTCTCCGGCGGCCAGCGCCAGCGCATCGGCATCGCCCGCGCCCTGGCCCTGAACCCGAAGCTGGTCGTCGCGGACGAGCCGGTCTCGGCGCTGGACGTGTCGATCCAGGCCCAGGTGGTCAACCTGCTGGACGACCTCCAGGAGGAGCTCGGCCTCACGTACGTGATCATCGCGCACGACCTGTCGGTCATCCGGCACGTGTCCGACCGCATCGCCGTGATGTACCTCGGCAAGCTCGTCGAACTGGCCGACCGGACCGCGCTCTACGAGAACCCGATGCACCCGTACACCAAGGCGCTGCTGTCGGCCGTACCGGTGCCGGACCCGCGCCGGCGGGGCGCGAAGAGCGGGCGCATCCTGCTCAAGGGCGACGTGCCCTCGCCGATCTCGCCGCCGAGCGGCTGCCGCTTCCACACGCGGTGCTGGAAGGCCACGCAGATCTGCACGACGCAGCAACCGCCGCTGCTGACCCTGAAGACGGGCCACCAGGTGGCCTGCCACCACCCGGAGAACGCCCCCGACCAGGCCCCGGGCGACAAGCCCCTGCCGGGCGCGGCGGACGCGGTGACGAAGGCGACGGAGTAGCAAACCGGCGGGGCTGGACCATCCAGCCCCGCCGGCGTTTGAGGCGCGGGGTCTGGGGCGGAGCCCCAGGTCCTTGAGCCGCGCAGACCCCACCCGTCACCCCGGTGGGAGCCAAGGGGCGACAATGAGCCCGTGCTCCACGATCTCTTCCCGCCCGGGGTCCAGCATGCGCTGGACCTCGCCGGCATCTTCGTCTTCGCCACCGCCGGCGCCCTGCTCGCCGTCCGCAAGAACTTCGACGTCTTCGGCATCGCCGTCCTCGCCCTGGTCACGGCCCTCGGCGGCGGCCTCTTCCGCGACCTCGTCATCGGCGCCGTCCCGCCGGCCGCCTTCGGCGAGCTCAGCTTCTTCGTCACGCCGCTGATCGCCGCCGCGCTCGTCTTCTTCCTGCACCCCGAGGTCCAGCGGATCAACCGGGCCATCAACGTCTTCGACGCCGCCGGCCTCGCGCTGTTCTGCGTGACGGGCACGACCAAGGCCTACGAGTACGGCCTCGGCCTCACCGCGTCCGCCGCGCTCGGTCTCGCCACGGCCGTCGGGGGCGGCGTACTGCGCGACGTCCTCGTCAACGAGGTGCCCTCGCTGCTGCGCGACCGCGAGATGTACGCCGTGCCCGCCACCGTCGGGGCCGCGATGGTCGCCGTCTTCATCGCCCTGGACTCCCTCAACGCCGTCACGACCGGCCTGGCGATCGTCACCACGTTCGTCCTGCGGATCCTCGCCATGCGCTACCACTGGCGGGCCCCGCTGGCCTGGAACCGGCGCTCTTCGGTGGCCGAAGAGCCGTAACAGAAGAAAGCTACCGCTTAGTAGCAACCCGGTGTACCGTCGTTTACATGTCACACGCAGCTGCCAAGGCATCCATCGGCGACAGTGAGTTCGACCGCGACACCAGCATCACCGCACGCGCGGGCGAGCCCGGGGTGTACGACGCGGAACTCTCCGCCGGGTGGACGATCATCGCCGCCGTGAACGGCGGCTACCTGCTGGCCCTGGTCGGCCGGGCCCTCTCCGCGGCCCTCCCGCACCCGGACCCCTTCACCGTCTCCGCGCACTACCTGACCTCCTCCGTGCCCGGCCCCGCCGTGATCCGCACGCAGGTGGTACGGGTCGGCCGCACCCTCTCCACCGGCCAGGCCTCGCTCTTCCAGTACGACGAGAGCGGCGCCGAGGTCGAGCGCATCCGCGTCCTCGCCTCCTACGGCGACCTCGCGGCCCTGCCGGACGACGTGCGCACGGTCGCCGCGCCGCCCGTCATGCCCGCCTACGAGGACTGCATCGGCCCCGAGGCCGGCCCGGCCCCGATCCCCGGCAGCTCCGCCATCGTGGACCGGCTCCGGCTCCGCCTGGACCCGGCGACCGCGGGATGGGCCGTCGGCGCGCCGTCGGGCAAGGGCGAGATGCGGGCCTGGTTCGAGCTGGCCGACGGCCGCGACGCCGACCCGCTGTCCATGCTCCTCGCGGTGGACGCGCTGCCGCCGACTGCCTTCGACCTCGGCCTGGTGGCCTGGACCCCGACGGTGGAGCTCACCACCCACGTCCGCCGCCGCCCGGCCCCCGGACCGCTCCGGGTCTCCATCACCACCCGCAACCTGGCCGGCGGCTTCCTGGAGGAGGACGCCGAGGTCTGGGACTCGACCGACCACCTGGTCGCCCAGTCCCGCCAGCTGGCCCGCGCCCTCCGCGGCTGACGCGGTACACCGCGCACAGCCGGGCGAGCGGGTTCAGGACCCGCTCGCCCGGCACATCCAGCCGTTGATGGCGAAACGACTGTCCTCGTAGGCGCGGGTGGGACAGATCACGGGCCGCACCTCGTGCAGGGCGGTGGGCCGGAAGAACACGATGGAGCCGCCGGAGCTCTTCGCCGGGATCGAGCCCCAGCTCGCGGACCAGCCCCGTCCTCGTCTCGTCGTACACGCGCAGCGCCTCGCCACGGCGGTCCGAACGGTAGAGGGCGACCATGCGCAGCGCGGTCAGCCGCTCATGATGCGGATGTTCCGCGGCCGCCCGCGCCAGCTCCTCGAGCATGGTGCTCCACTGGCCCAGCGCGAGCCGCGCCTCGGCGCGCTGAGTGATCGCCGACAGGTGCAGTTCGTCGTACGCGGCGCCGAGGCGGCGCACCAGCGGCTCCGGTGCGGTGCCGGCCAGCACCGGACCGCCCCACTCCGCGAAGGCCCGGGCAAGATGCCGCAGACGCCGTGCGGGATCGTCGGTCTGCTCGGCCTCCTGCAAGGAACAGCGGAAGCGGTGCACGTCGACGGCCATCTCCTCGCCGGACAGCGCGTATCCGCCGTCCGCCATGGACAGCACGAAACCGTGCTGATGGGCCCCCGCCTCCAGGAGACGGCTGCGCAGCCGCGAGACGTGAACCTGCATGCTGGAGCGGGCGCTTGACGGCGCGCTGCCGTCCGCCCAGAGCAGCTCGACCAGCCGGCCGGCCGGAACGGTCCGGCCGATGTCCAGGAGCAGCAGACCGAGCAGGATCCGCTCCCGCCGCCGTCCGATCTGCAGCGAAACGCCGTCAAGGTGCCATTCGAGCCCCCCGAGAATCCGGAACCGCATCCCGTCCAGCGTCATCCGCTCATGATCCGGTCCACCAGGACGAGGAGCAAGGGGCTTTGGCAAGGCGTTGGCAAGGCCGTGGCTGGTCGGTGGCCAGAACGTCTTGCGAACCTCGCACTCTCCTGAGCCAGGGAGGGCAGTGGCCGGTTCGTGCCGTCGCGGATGTACGCCGGCGCTTGCCAAACGGGCGAGACGAGAGGATGTCGACATGAGCACAGACATCGAGTTCCGGGTGCTGGGCGTGGTGGAGGTACGCGCGGGCTCGGAATGGGTGTCCCTGAGCGGCAAGCAGAGATCCCTTCTGGCCGCCTTGCTGCTCCAGGCCAACCGCACCGTCACCAACGCCCGCCTCATGGACGCCGTGTGGGGCAGACCACTGCCCGTCTCGCCGGAGACCCGGGTGCGCACGCTCGTCTGCGAACTGCGCCGGTCGCTGGGCTCGATGAGCCGGAACCCGATCACGACGCGGCCCTCCGGATATCTGATCAGGGTCGAGCAGGGCCAGCTCGATCTGGACACGTTCACCCAGGCCGTCGCCGAAGGCCGGCGGGCCGCGGCGGAAGGCCGGACCGAAGCGGCGGCGGCCGCGTACGGCCGGGCCCTCGCGCTGTGGCGGGGATCCGCTCTGGGCGGGGCCAGCGGGCCGTGTGCCGAGGCGGAGGCCGCGCGGCTGGAGGAGATACGCATGAGCGCCCAGGAGGAGCGGTTCGAACTGCTGCTGAAACTCGGGCGTCACGCCGAGCTCATCGCGGACCTCGGGCCGCTCGTGCAGGACCATCCCCTGCGGGAGCGGCTGCACGCCCAGCTCATGGCCGCCCTGTACCTGAGCGGACGCAGGAGGGACGCTCTGGACCTGTACCGGGGGCTGCGCAACAAGCTCGTGGCGGAGCTGGGCATGGAACCCATGCCGGAAATGAAGCGGCTCCAGCAGCGGATCCTCTCGGGCGATCCCTACCCCGGGGGTTCGCTGCTCGTGGCGGACCCTGTAGGGCCTCGGCGGCAGCCGGCGCCCGCGCAGCTCGTAGAATCGGGGGATCATGGCCTACCTCGACCACGCCGCCACCACCCCGATGCTGCCGGAGGCCGCTGCGGCGATGACCGCGCAGTTCGCCGCCACGGGTAACGCGTCCTCCCTGCACGCCGCCGGCCGACGGGCCCGCCGTACCGTCGAGGAGGCCCGCGAGGCCCTCGCCGAAGCGGTCGGCGCCCGCCCCAGCGAGGTGGTCTTCACCGCCGGCGGCACGGAGGCCGACAACCTCGCCGTGAAGGGTCTCTACTGGGCCCGGCGCGACGCCGACCCGGCCAGGACCCGGATCCTGGCCAGCCCCGTCGAGCACCACGCCGTACTCGACGCCGTCCACTGGCTCGCCGAGCACGAGGGCGCCCGCGTCGAGTACCTGCCCGTGGACCGCTACGGCCGCGTGCACCCCGAGGCCTTCCGCGAGGCCGTCGAGCGCAACCCCGACGACGTGGCCCTGGCCACCGTGATGTGGGCCAACAACGAGATCGGCACCGTCATGCCGGTCCGCGAACTGGCCGCCGTCGCGAGCGAGCACGGGATCCCGCTGCACTCCGACGCCGTCCAGGCCTTCGGCCAGCTCGACGTCCGGTTCGCCGACAGCGGCCTCGCCGCCATGACCGTCAGCGGCCACAAGGTCGGCGGACCCTACGGCATCGGCGCCCTGCTCCTCGGCCGCGACCAGACCCCCGTACCCGTCCTGCACGGCGGCGGCCAGGAGCGGCACGTCCGTTCCGGCACCCTCGACGTGCCGGCCATCGCCGCCTTCGCGGTGGCCGCGGTCCTCGCCGCCGAGCGGCGGGAGCGGTTCGCCACCGAGATCGGCGCCCTGCGCGACGAGCTGGTCGCCGCCGTCCGCGCGGCCGTGCCCGACGCCGTGCTCGGGGGAGACCCCGACGGGCGGCTTCCGGCCAACGCCCACTTCAGCTTCCCCGGCTGCGAGGGCGACTCGCTGCTGCTCCTGCTCGACGCCCAGGGCATCGAATGCTCCACCGGCTCCGCCTGCACCGCCGGCGTGGCCCAGCCGAGCCACGTCCTGCTGGCCACCGGCACCGATCCGCAGCTGGCCCGCGGCACCCTGCGCTTCTCCCTCGGCCACACCTCCACCAAGGAGGACGTCGCCGCCGTGGCCGCGGCCATCGGCCCGGCGGTGGAACGCGCCCGCACGGCCGGCCTCAGCTAGCGGGGCCCGCCGCCAGGGCTTCCCGGACGAGGCGTATGTAGCGGTTCCAGTCCCAGTGGGGGCCCGGATCCGTGTGGTCGGCGCCCGGGACCTCGGAGTGCCCGACGAGGTGGGCGCGGTCCGCCGGTATGTCGTACCGGCGGCAGATGTCGGCCGCCAGCCGGGCCGAGGCCGCGTACATCGCGTCCGTGAAGTCCTGCGGGCGGTCCACGAAGCCGACGTGCTCGATGCCGATGCTGCGCTCGTTCATCGAGCGGTTCGCCGCGTGGAAGGCCACGTCCATCTCGCGCACCAGCTGCTCCACGTGACCGTCGCCGCGCACCATGTAGTGCGCCGAGGCCCTGTGGAACGGGTTCTGGAAGGCCCTCACCGAGCCCTCGAAGCTGCCCTGTGTGACATGCACGACGATCCGGTCCACCCGGTAGTCGTCGGGCCGGTCCGCCATCCGCCAGTTCGCCGGCGAGGCCGATGTCCAGCTCGCGCCCACGTGGTCGAGCTCGCCCTCCTTGCGCGGCTTGGCCACCCCCGGCAGCAGCCACCAGGCCCGGCCGATCTCGTCCCGGCCCGCGACGGCCGCGGCCGCGACCACCCCGAGCCCGCCGAACAGCACCGCCCTGCGGGTCCGGTTCCGCGGTTTCGATCTTTTGTTCCCGAGCTCGGTCATGTGATCCACCCCCCGTAGGCGATAACGCGCTGTGACCCCGCCCGGTTCCCCCGTACTCTGGACGGTGCTATGACTGAGAACCTGCCGCGCACCGCCCGCCCCCTTCGCGTCCTGGCCGCCATGTCCGGCGGAGTGGACTCCGCCGTCGCCGCCGCCCGCGCGGTCGAAGCCGGGCACGACGTGACCGGTGTCCACCTCGCGCTCTCCGCGAACCCGCAGTCCTTCCGGACCGGCGCCCGCGGCTGCTGCACCATCGAGGACTCCCGCGACGCACGCCGCGCCGCCGACGTCATCGGCATCCCGTTCTACGTCTGGGACCTGGCCGAGCGCTTCCGTGAGGACGTCGTCGAGGACTTCATCTCCGAGTACGAGGCCGGGCGCACCCCGAACCCCTGCCTGCGCTGCAACGAGAAGATCAAGTTCGCGGCGCTGCTCGACAAGGCCCTCGCCCTCGGCTTCGACGCCGTCTGCACCGGCCACTACGCCACCGTCGTGCTGAACGAGGACGGCTCCCGCGAGCTGCACCGCGCCTCCGACATGGCCAAGGACCAGTCGTACGTCCTCGGCGTCCTCGACGAGAGGCAGCTCGCCCACGCGCTCTTCCCGCTCGGCGACACCCTCACCACCAAGGAAGAGATCCGTGCCGAGGCCGAGCAGCGCGGCCTGGCCGTCGCGAAGAAGCCCGACAGCCACGACATCTGCTTCATCGCCGACGGCGACACCCAGGGCTTCCTCGCGGACCGCCTCGGCAAGGCCGAGGGCGACATCGTCGACGAGGCCACCGGCGAGAAGGTCGGCACCCACGAGGGCGCCTTCGGCTTCACCATCGGCCAGCGCAAGGGCCTGCGCATCGGCCACCCCGCCCCCGACGGCAAGCCGCGCTACGTCCTCGACATCTCCCCGGTGAACAACACCGTCACCGTCGGCCCAGTCGAGGCCCTCGACGTCACCGCCCTCACGGCGATCCGCCCCCGCTGGTGCGGCTCCACGGCCGCGGCCCCGGGCACGTACACCGCCCAGCTGCGCGCCCACGGCGGCGAGACCGAGGTCTTCGCCGAGATGGTGGACGGCGAGCTGCGCGTCTCCTTCACCGAGCCGGTCCGCGGCGTGGCCCCCGGCCAGGCGATCGTGCTCTACGACGGCACCCGCGTGGTCGGCTCCGCCACCATCGCCACGACCACCCGGGCCACGACCGCCTCCGTCTAGCTCCCGCGGCTCACGCCACCGTCAGGACGATCTTGCCGGTGGTACGGCCCAGTTCGCCGATCTCGTGGGCCTTCGCGGCCTGCTCCAGCGGGAGCACCGTGTCGATCACCGGCTTCAGCAGGCCCTGCTCGACCAGGGCCGCGATCTCCCGCAGGCCCTGCAGGTCGGGCTCCACGAGGACCCAGGAGGCGTGCACGCCCTCCGCGTCGGCGGGCAGGCCGTCCGGGCCCGGCAGGGTCACCAGGTGGCCGCCCGGCTTCAGCACCTTCAGCGAGCGCTGCCCGTAGTCCCCGCCGATGGTGTCGATCACGACGTCCACGTCCGTGACGGCGTCCTCGAAGTCAGTCGTGCGGTAGTCGATCACCTCGTCGGCACCCAGCTCGCGCAGCAGCTCGTGCTTGGCGCCGCTCGCGGTGCCGATCACGTACGCGCCCCGGGCCTTGGCGATCTGCACGGCCAGGTGCCCGACCCCGCCCGCCGCCGCGTGCACCAGCACCCGCTGCCCGGCCGTGATCCCGGCCGTGTCCACCAGCGCCTGCCAGGCGGTCAGCGCCGCCAGCGGCAGTGCGGCCGCCTGCACGTGGTCGAGGGAGGCCGGCTTGCGGGCGAAGTGCCGGGCCGGGCCCGCCACGTACTCGGCGTAGCCGCCCGCCTGCCGCGGGAAGCTCGGCATCCCGTACACCTCGTCGCCCGGGCCGTAGAGGGTCACGCCGGGGCCGACCGCCTCGACGGTGCCGGAGACGTCCCAGCCGACGATCGGGACCTCGCCCCAGGTGATCAGGCCCCCGCTGGCGCGGGTCTTCCAGTCGGCCGGGTTCACTCCGGCCGCGTGGACCCGTACGAGGATCTCGTTCCGGCCGGGCTCCGGCCGCTCGATCTCCCGCTCGACCAGGTTCTCGGGGCCGCCCCATCCGTTCACGACGATCGCGCGCATGCTGTTCCGCCTCATTCCATCCGAATCCATGCCGTACCGGGTGGATCCCCGGCGACACGTCCCACAGTCGGGCATCGCGGCGCCCGATGGTGTTGGCCGAATGGCCACTATGTGACAGGATCTGGCCATGAGCGAGGTGCGGACGACACGAACCGGGACGGCGGCGGAGGAGAGCGGCCCGCGGGACCGCCATCGCATCGCCGTGCTCGCCCTGCCGGGCGTTCCCCCCTTCGAGCTGGGGATCCCCTCGCGGGTCTTCGGCAGCGCGGTGGACGAGACCGGCGAGGCCCTGTACGAGGTGGTCGTCTGCACCGCCGACGGCCGCCCCGTGCTCAGCGACGCCGGGTTCACCGTCCAGCCCGCCGCCGGCCCCGAGGCCCTCGCCGCCGCCGACACCGTCATCCTCCCGCCCACGCACGCCATGCCCGAGCTGGCCCGGGGCGGCCCGCTGCCGCCCGAGGTGGCCGCGGCCATCGCCGGCATCCGCCCCGGCGCCCGCCTGGTCTCGATCTGCACCGGCTCCTACGTGCTCGCCGCCGCCGGACTGCTCGACGGCCGCCCGGCGACCACGCACTGGAACCTCGCCCCAGAGTTCCGCCGGGCCTACCCCCGGGTCCTCGTCGACGAGGACGTCCTGTTCGTCGACGACGGCGACGTCCTGACCTCCGCCGGGGTCGCCGCCGGCGTCGACCTGTGCCTGCACCTGATCCGCCGCGACCACGGCGCGGCCGTCACCAACCGGGCCGCCCGGATGTGCGTCGTACCGCCCTGGCGCGACGGCGGGCAGGCCCAGTACATCGACCGGCCCGTCCCCGAACCCACCGTCGCCACCACCACCGCCACCCGCGCCTGGGCCCTGGAACGCCTCGCCGAACCGATCACCCTCGCCGAGTTGGCCGACCACGCCCGGATGAGCCTGCGCACCTTCACCCGGCGGTTCCGCGACGAGGTCGGCATGACCCCGGTGCAGTGGCTCACCGCCCAACGCCTCGAAGTGGCGCGCCACTTGCTGGAGTCCAGCGACCTGCCGGTCGACCTGGTCGCCCACCGTTCCGGCTTCGGCTCCGCGAACTCCCTGCGCCAGCACATGCGGACCGCCCTCGGCGTCTCCCCGATCGCCTACCGGCGCACCTTCCAGCCCGCACCGGCATGACACCGCAGGTAATCGCCGCCGCGGCCGCGCCCTGACAGGATCGGGTCAACGGCCCGCACCGGCGGGCCCGTCGACAGGGGGAGCCGACCATGACCGCATACGCCATCGCCCACATACGCCCCGAGCCGATGAACGAGGACATCCTCCGCTACATCGAGGAGATCCAGTCGACCATGACACCCTTCGGCGGCCGGTTCCTCGTCCACGGCGCGGAGGTCGAGGTCCTGGAGGGCCCCTTCCCCGGGACCATCGTCATGATCGGCTTCCCGGACATCGAGCAGGCCCGCGCCTGGTACGCCTCGCCCGCCTACCAGGCCATCCTCCCGCTGCGCACCGACCACATCGCCGGCGAGGTCATCCTCGTCGAGGGCGTCCCCGCCGGATACGACGCCACGAAGACGGCCGCCGCCCTGCGCGAGGCGGCGGGGCTCCGATGAACCCCGCCGTCTACGTCCTCGGCGGACCCGACGGGTACCGCGCCATCACGGACGACTGGGGCGCCGCCGGCCTGGACCTCGACCTGCTGGCCGGCCCGGACACCATGATGCTGCTGATGGACCACGCCTCCGCGTACGGACAGCCCCTGTCCGGGACCGGCGAGGGCGACGACGACGTCCAGGGGGGCGTCCTCGTGGACCCCGAACACAAGGCCCTGCTGTTCTTCGCCCTGGAGGGCCTCTCCGTCGACATGCGCACCCGCCGGGCCACCCTCGCCCTCGTGCGCGCCGCCTGGCCCGGCTGGGACGTGCGCTGGGCCTACGGCGGCCGGACCGACCTGCGCGCCCACGCCGGCCTCGACCCGGCGGACGACCCCGACCGGGACAAACGCGTGTGGGAAAGCGACTTGTCCGAGACGGACGGCGTCGTGCTGCCGTACCAGGGCGCCGAGGTCACCGTGGTGACCCTCGACGGCGCGGACCGCTGCCACCTGGTCTGCTACGCCTTCGACCACCCGGTGATGTACGGCCCCGCCGTGCTCGACTGGCTGGCCGCGACCACCGACCACGGGGCGTACCACGAGCCGACCGTGGCGGGCCTGCACGTCGACACGGAGCGGCGCCGGGTCGGCTGGTGGCTCACCGGCAACCAGCCCCACCACGACATCGCGGCCGCCCGCTGGCCCGGCTGGACCGTGGAGTTCTGGGAGGACCGCTGGGCCGAGCACCGCACGGCCTCCGGCGGCCGCTTCGACCCGACCGAACCGGACGACGCCGCCGCGCTGACCGACGTACGGGACGCGGCGCTGCAGCACTGGACGCCGATTCGCCCCGGCCAGGACGGGATCCCCGGCCTGGCCGGCCTGGACCATCGGGGTCCCGCCTCCCGGCAGGGCCCGGCCGCCCGCGCGGCGATCGAGGAGGCGTACCGCTCGGCCACCGGGGGCTGACGGGCACCGGCGGGGTGCGAGCATGGGCGGTATGGCTACTCACTTGATCACCGGTGCCGGATCCGGCATCGGCGCGGCCGTCGCGGCCCGCCTGCACGCCCGCGGCGACGACCTCGTCCTGCTCGCCCGTGACGCCGCCCGCGGCAAGCAGCTCGTCGAGCGCTTCCCCGGCTCGCGCGCGCTCGTCGGGGACCTCGCCGATCCCGACCGGCTCTCGTGGGCCTTCTCCAAGCAGGCGATCCCCGAGCGGATCGACTCCCTGCTGCACGTCGCCGGGATCGTCGACCTCGGGCCGGTGGGGGAGCTGCGCCCCAAGACCTGGCACCAGCAGCTCAACGTCAACCTGATCGCGCCCGCCGAGGTCACCCGGCTGCTGCTGCCCACCCTGCGCGCCTCCCGGGCCACCGTCGTCTTCGTGAACTCCGGCGCCGGCCTGACCGCCCACGCCGACTGGAGCGCGTACGCCGCCTCCAAGCACGGGCTGAAGGCCCTCGCCGACTCGCTGCGCGCGGAGGAGAAGGCCAACGGGATCCGCGTCACCTCCGTGTACCCGGGACGGACCGCCAGCCCCATGCAGGCCAAGGTGCACTCCCAGGAGGGCAAGGAGTACGACCCGGCCGCCTGGATCGACCCCGAGTCGGTGGCGACCACCATCGTCATGGCCGTCGACCTGCCGCGCGACGCCGAGGTCAACGATCTGAGCGTCAGGCCGGGCCGGTGACCGCGAGCGCCACCGGCGTCGGCTCGCTGCCCGGCGGCGACGCCCGCGAGGCCGCCAAGACCGTCACCGGCTCCTTCGAGGAGTTCCCGCACCTCCCCGAGCTGCCCGCCCGCGGGCCCGGCGCCGACATGATCGGCCGTTCCCTCGGACTGCTCGTCGACATGTACGCGCACGTCGAGCCCAGCGGCTGGCGCATCAGCGACCGCCCCGGACGGGACTCGAAGCGGGCCCGGTCCTGGCTCGGGGAGGACCTCGACGCGCTGGAGGAGTTCACCCAGGGGTACACGGGGAAGCTCAAGATCCAGGCGGTCGGGCCGTGGACGCTCGCCGCCGCCCTGGAACTGCACGGCGGCGAGGCCATGCTCCAGGACGCGGGCGCCTGCCGGGACCTGGCCGGATCGCTGGCCGAGGGGCTGCGCGACCACCTGGCCGACGTGCGCAAGCGGATCCCCGGCGCCGACATCGTGCTGCAGTTCGACGAGCCGTCCCTGACGGCCGTCCTGCTCGGCCGGGTCCGCTCCGCCAGCGGTTACCGCACCTACCGCGCCGTCGACCGGCAGGTCGTCGAGGGCACGCTGCGCGACCTCTTCGCCGTGCACGACGGGGACGTGGTCGTGCACTCCTGCGCGCCCGAGGTCCCCTTCGGCCTGCTGCGGCGAGCCGGGGCCACGGGCGTGTCGTTCGATTTCTCGCTGCTCACCGAGCGCGAGGATGACGCCATCGGGGAGGCCGTCGAAGGCGGTGTGAAACTCTTCGCCGGAGTGGTGCCGGGCACCGACGGTCCGTTGTCAGACCCTGCCGGTAGCGTCATGGGTGTCAGGAAGCTTTGGCGCAGGCTGGGGCTGGCCCCGGGGACTCTGGCGGAGTCCGTCGTGGTCACCCCCTCGTGCGGTCTGGCGGGCGCCTCGCCCGCCTACGCCCGCGCGGTGCAGGCGCATTGCGTCAGGGCGGCGAGGTCGCTCGCCGACAACCCTGAGTGACGGTCGAGACGGGGCACGGGAGGACACGGCATGGCAGCCGAACAGCAGGACACGGCAGTACCGGCGGCGGTGCGCGAGCAGCACCAGCTGCTCGCCGAGCAGGTCGAGGAGCACCGCTTCCGGTACTACGTGAACGACCAGCCGGTCGTCAGCGACGCCGAGTTCGACAGGCTGCTGCGCTCGCTGGAGGCACTGGAGGAGCAGTACCCGGAGCTGCGCACGCCCGACTCGCCCACCCAGAAGGTGGCGGGGGCGTACGAGACGGACTTCGCCTCCGTCGAGCACCGGGAGCGGATGCTCTCCCTCGACAACGCCTTCGACGACGAGGAACTGGCCGCCTGGGCCGAGCGGGTGGCCCGGGACGTGAACACCTCGGACTACCACTACCTGTGCGAGCTGAAGGTGGACGGCCTCGCCGTCAACCTCACCTACGAGCACGGCCGGCTCACCCGTGCCGCCACCCGCGGCGACGGCCGCACCGGTGAGGACATCACGCCCAACGTCCGCACCATCGCCGACATTCCGGACCGCCTCAAGGGCGACCGGATCCCGGCCCTCGTCGAGATCCGCGGCGAGGTCTACTTCCCGATGGAGAAGTTCGAGGAGCTCAACGCCCGCCTCGTGGAGGCGGAGGGCAAGCCCTTCGCCAACCCGCGCAACGCCGCGGCCGGTTCGCTGCGCCAGAAGGACCCGAAGGTCACGGCGAGCCGTCCGCTGCACATGGTGGTCCACGGCATCGGCGCCCGTGAGGGCTTCGAGATCGAGCGCCAGTCGCAGGCGTACGAGCTGCTGCGCGAGTGGGGCCTGCCGACCGCCCGGCACAACAAGGTGGTCGCCTCCCTCGCCGAGGTCCGTGCGTTCATCGCGGAATTCGGCGAGAACCGGCACTCGGTGGAGCACGAGATCGACGGCGTGGTCGTCAAGCTCGACGAGATCGCGCTGCAGGGCCGGCTCGGCTCCACCGCGCGCGCCCCGCGCTGGGCGATCGCCTGGAAGTACGCCCCCGAAGAGGTCAACACCAAGCTGATCGACATCAAGGTCGGTGTCGGCCGCACCGGGCGCGTGACCCCGTACGCGCAGGTGGAGCCGGTGACGGTGGCGGGCTCGGAGGTCGAGTTCGCCACCCTGCACAACCAGGAGGTCGTCAAGGCCAAGGGCGTGCTCATCGGGGACACCGTCGTCCTGCGCAAGGCGGGCGACGTCATCCCCGAGATCCTCGGACCGGTGGTCGACCTGCGGGACGGCAGCGAGCGGGAGTTCGTGATGCCCGCCGAGTGCCCCGCGTGCGGGACGGCGCTGCGGCCGATGAAGGAGGGGGACATCGACGTCCGGTGCCCCAACGGTCAGACCTGCCCCGCCCAGCTGCGCGAACGGATCTACTACCTCGCCGGCCGGCAGTCCCTGGACATCGAGAACTTCGGCATCGTCGCGGCGGCCGCGCTGACCGCCCCGCTGGAGCCGGCCCAGTCGCCCCTGCTCGACGAGGGCGACCTCTTCGGCCTGACCATCGAGCAGCTGCTGCCCATCAAGGCGTACGTCCTGGACCCGGACAGCGGTCTGCCCAAGCGGGACCCGAAGACCGGCGAGGAGAAGATCGTCACGGTCTTCGCCAACCAGAAGGGCGAACCGAAGAAGAACGCCCTGGCGATGCTGGAGAACATCGCCGCCGCCAAGGAGCGACCGCTCGCCCGCGTCATCAACGGTCTGTCGATCCGTCACGTGGGACCGGTCGCCGCGGAGGCCCTCGCCCGCGAGTTCCGGTCGATCGAGCGCATCGAGCAGGCCACGGAGGAGGAGCTGACCGCCACCGACGGGGTCGGGGCGATCATCGCCGCCTCCCTCAAGGAGTGGTTCGCCGTCGACTGGCACCAGGAGATCCTGCGCAAGTGGCGGGAAGCCGGGGTACGGATGGAGGAGGAAGGTTCCGCCGAGGAGGAGGGACCGCGGCCGCTGGAGGGGCTCACGGTCGTCGTCACCGGCACGCTGCAGAGCCACACGCGCGACGGCGCGAAGGAGGCCCTGCAGAGCCGCGGCGCCAAGGTCACCGGCTCCGTCTCGAAGAAGACCTCGTTCGTCGTCGTCGGCGACAACCCGGGCTCCAAGTACGACAAGGCCGTGCAGTTGAAGCTGTCCATCCTCGACGACGCAGGCTTCGCGGTGCTGCTGGAGCAGGGCCCGGACGCGGCGCGGGAGGCCGCGCTCCCGGTGGACGGCGAAGGCGAAGCGGAGTAATACCGGGTAGTACCGGGGAAAGCCCGTGAGGGGAATCGCCGAGGGGGAGTAGCGAAGGCGAACGGATGCGTGGCGTGCGGCCGTACGGGCGGGCGCACGCCAGGCGCGGCGGACGGTGGTAAACGGCTGGTACAAGGCTGGTCGCAGGGCGGTGACCTGTCGGATCATCGGATGGGTGACGTGGGGGGCCCGGTCCAAACTCACCCGTTCGGCGGATACCGTACTGATGAGGATGGCTGGGTCGCATTCGGGCAACCACTGCCGACCGCTGCCCCTGGGAGCCTCCCGCGTCCTACTGTTGAGGGGTGCGCCTGTCGTGCACGGCTGCAGGATGCGATCCGGCCGTGGTGGCATGACATCGGGGCCATCGCGTGACATCGGCATCGCCGGCTGTGAGAGGTACGGGCATGAAACCCACCGAAAGCGCCGACCCGTCACCTGAATTCGGCGGGGAACTCCCGTCCATGCGGGCGGGCAGGCTCGGAGTCCTGGGTGCCAGGAATCCGGAGACCCGACCGATCGACACCGACGCGGGCGGACAGGGGCGGCGCGGCGTGCTGCCCTTCCTCGTCGTGGGCCTCTCGGTCGTGGCCCTCGGCGCCGGCATCGTGTCCGCGCTGAACGGCCGTCATGCGCTGTTCCCCGGCGGCACGGTCGGCTGGGCGCTGGCCCTCCTCACCGGCATCATCGTCGGCCACCTGGTCGCGCTGGGCCGTGACCGCTGGTGGGGCGGCACCGGATCCGGCGCCGCGCTCACCCTCGGCGTGCTCCTCCTCTACGGCTGGGTGCCCGCGGGACTCGTCTCCCTGGCCGTCGTCTCGCTGGTCGGGGCCGCGCGCCGGCACCGCTGGCGGCAGGGTCTGCTGCACGGCTCCGTGGACATCCTCGGCATCGGCGCGGGAGCCCTCGTACTCGCCGCCTTCGGGGTGGCGCCCTCCGTCGAGACCCCCTGGCTGCCCACCGCCTGGGAGCTGGAGGCGGTCCCCGAGGTCGTCCTCGTCGCCGTCACCTACCTCCTCGTCACGCGCGTCCTGCTCTGGATCGCGCTGAACCCGCGCGGTGACGGCCTGCCGACGGTCGCCCGCACCGCCCTGCTCCGGCAGGCCTTAGTCGCCGTGGCACTGCTCGGCATCGCCCCCCTGATCTGCGTCGTCGCGGTCACCCAGCCGGTCCTGCTGCCGCTGTTCGCCGTACCGCTGATCGCCCTGGACTCCACCCTGTGGATCGCCCGGGCGCGCGCCGAGGAGCAGCTGCGGGACCCGCTGACCGGGCTGCCGAACCGGCAGTGGCTGCTGGAGCGCGCCTGGTCCGCCCTGGACGAGGCTGAACGTTTGGGCACCCGGGCAGCTCTTGTGCTGATCGACCTGGACCGCTTCCGCGCGGTCAACGACACCCTCGGCCACCTGGCGGGCGACCGGCTGCTGCTCCAGATCGCCGACCGGCTGCGCCAGGCCCTGCCCGAGGAAGCCGAGGCGGCCCGGCTCGGCGGCGACGAGTTCGCCGTGCTGCTCCCCGTCACCGACTCCACCACGAGCGCCCAGCGGGTCGCCCGCCACCTGGTCGCGGAGCTCAGCTCCCCCCTCGACCTGGACGGCCTCACCCTCGTCCTGGAGGCCAGCGCCGGCCTCGCCGTCTTCCCCGACCACGCGCTGGACGCGGAGGGGCTGCTGCGGCGCGCGGACGTGGCGATGTACCAGGCCAAGCGCGACCGTACGGGCGTGGAGGTGTACGAGTCCAAGCGGGACAGCAACACCCCCGACCGCCTGGGCCTCCTCGGCGACCTCCGCAGGGCCCTGGACGCCGGCGAAGTGGAACTCCACTACCAGCCGAAGGTCCGCTTCGACGGCCAGGTGGCCGGGCTCGAAGCCCTGGTGCGCTGGGTGCACCCGGAACGCGGACGGGTGTCCCCGGACGAGTTCATCGCGATCGCCGAGACCTCCGGGCTGATGCCGCACCTGACGGAGTACGTACTGGAGACCGCCCTCGCCCAGGTGGCACGCTGGCGGGCCCAGGGCCTGAAGGTCCCCGTGGCCGTCAACGTCTCGCCGCGCGACGTCCACACCCCGGGCTTCGCGGGTGCGGTGGCCGCGCGACTGGCCCGGCACGGGGTCCCGGCGAGCGGGCTGCAGCTGGAGATAACGGAACACGTGCTGCTGGAGGACCCCCAGCGGGCGGCCGACACCATGGCGGGGCTCACCGGCCACGGCGTGAAGATGTCCCTGGACGACTTCGGCACGGGCTACTCCTCGCTGGTCCACCTGCGGCGGCTGCCGGTCAGCGAGCTGAAGATCGACCGCTCCTTCGTGGGCCGGCTGGCCGTCGACGCGCAGGACGCGGAGATCGTCCGCTGCACCGTGGACCTCGCGCACTCGCTCGGCCTGCTGGTCGTCGCCGAGGGCGTGGAGGACGACGAGACGTGGGAGCGGCTGCGGGACCTGGGCTGCGACGCGGTGCAGGGGTGGCTGGTGGCCGCCGCGATGCCGCCGCAGGAGGCCACCGCCTGGCTGCTGGCCCGCGGAGAACGCGGCTGGCGCCGCCCGGCCGACATCTCGGCCGAACTCGCCGCCGCCGAGGCCGACGCGGTCTGACCGCCGTCGGCCCGACCGGGTACGGCGCCGCTGCCGGGCGTGCACCGGAGGGGCTGGATTCGGCTGACGCCGGCACCATCCAGCCCCTCCGGCGTTTGAGGAGCGGGGTGCGGGGCGGAGCCCCGGTCTTTGAGCCGCGCCGGCGATTGAGGCGCGGGTCCGGGCGGCGCCCCGGGGCTCCGTGCAGCGGCCCCGTTCAGACATCGGGCCAAACCGTTTCGTGGGTCGGGGGCCGGGCCCCATAGGATTGGGTCCGAAACCAAACATCCACCCACCCCCAGAGGATCGCTGCATGCCTGGCATTACGCGCGAGGAGGTCGTCCACCTCGCTCGGCTGGCGCGCCTTGAGCTGTCCAGCAACGAGCTGGATCACTTCGCCGGACAGCTCGGCGACATCATCGGCGCGGTCGCCCGCGTTTCCGAGGTCGCCGACCAAGACGTCCCGCCGACCTCCCACCCGCTGCCGCTGACGAACGTCATGCGCGCGGACGAGGTCCGTCCGTCGCTCACCCCCGAGCAGGCGCTCTCCGGTGCTCCCGCCCAGGAGCAGCAGCGTTTCAAGGTGCCGCAGATCCTGGGGGAGGACTAACAGCCATGACCGACATCATCAGGCTCACCGCCGCCGAGACCGCCGAGAAGATCGCCTCCGGCGAGCTCACGGCCGTCGAGGTGACCGAGGCCCACCTGGCCCGCATCGACGCCACCGACGAGAAGGTCAACGCCTTCCTGCACGTGGACCGCGAGGGCGCCCTCGCGCAGGCCCGCGCCGTCGACGCCAAGCGCGAGCGCGGCGAGAAGCTCGGCCCGCTGGCCGGCGTCCCGCTCGCCCTCAAGGACATCTTCACCACCGTCGGGGTCCCGACCACCGTCGGTTCGAAGATCCTCGAAGGCTGGATCCCGCCCTACGACGCCACCCTGACGCGCAAGCTGAAGGAAGCCGACGTCGTCATCCTCGGCAAGACCAACATGGACGAGTTCGCCATGGGGTCCTCCACCGAGAACAGCGCCTACGGCCCCACCGGCAACCCCTGGGACCTCACCCGGATCCCCGGCGGCTCCGGCGGCGGCTCCGCGGCCGCCCTCGCCGCCTTCCAGGCCCCGCTGGCCATCGGCACGGACACCGGCGGCTCCATCCGCCAGCCCGCCGCCGTCACCGGCACGGTCGGCGTGAAGCCCACGTACGGCGGCGTCTCCCGCTACGGCATGGTGGCCTTCTCCTCCTCCCTCGACCAGGGCGGGCCCTGCGCCCGTACGGTCCTGGACGCGGCGCTCCTCCACGAGGTCATCGCCGGCCACGACCCGATGGACTCCACCTCCATCGACGCGCCGGTTCCGCCGGTCGTCGAGGCCGCCCGCAACGGCTCGGTCGCCGGCATGCGCGTCGGCGTGGTGAAGCAGTTCGCCGGCGAGGGCTACCAGGCCGGCGTCGTCCAGCGCTTCAACGAGTCGGTCGAGCTCCTCAAGGAGCTGGGCGCCGAGATCGTCGAGCTGGACTGCCCGTCGTTCGACCTCGCGATGGCCGCGTACTACCTGATCGCGCCGTCCGAGTGCTCCTCCAACCTGGCCCGCTTCGACGCCATGCGCTACGGCCTGCGCGTCGGCGACGACGGCACCAAGTCCGCCGAGGACGTCACCGCCCTGACCCGCGAAGCCGGCTTCGGCGACGAGGTCAAGCGCCGCATCATCCTCGGCACGTACGCGCTCAGCTCCGGCTACTACGACGCGTACTACGGTTCCGCCCAGAAGGTCCGCACCCTCATCTCGAAGGACTTCGAGAAGTCCTTCGAGCAGGTCGACGTGATCGTCTCCCCGACGACCCCGACCACCGCCTTCCCGATCGGTGAGCGCACCGACGACCCGCTGGCGATGTACCTCGCGGACCTGTGCACCATCCCGACCAACCTGGCCGGCAACTCCGCCATGTCGCTCCCCTGCGGCCTGGCACCGGAGGACGGTCTCCCGGTCGGGCTGCAGATCATCGCCCCGGCGATGAAGGACGACCGGCTCTACAAGGTCGGTGCGGCCGTCGAGGCCGCCTTCGTCGCACGTTGGGGTCACCCGCTGCTTGAGGAGGCACCGTCGCTGTGAGCACCAGTGCACTGTCCAAGGCCAAGGGCTTCAAGAAGTCCAAGACCGGCACCTACCTGTCGATCGGCACCACCGCTTTCGGTGCCGTCAGCGTGTTCAAGCAGGTCAAGAAGGCCCGCGTCGAGCACGACACGCTCAAGCTGATCGACGCCGCCGTGTCCGCCGCCGCCATCGTCACCGGCCTCGCGATCCTGTACCGCGAGCTGAAGCGCCTGGGCGACGACGACGTCCTGCTGGGCTGAGAGGGAAAGTTTCACCGTGACCTTCACCGAACTGCTGTCGTACGAGGACGCTCTCGCCTCGTTCGACCCCGTCATGGGCCTTGAGGTCCATGTCGAGCTCGGCACCAAGACGAAGATGTTCTGCGGCTGCTCCACGGAGCTGGGCGCCGAGCCCAACTCGCAGACGTGCCCCACCTGCCTCGGCCTGCCCGGCTCGCTCCCGGTCGTCAACGCGATCGGCATCGAGTCCGCCATCAAGATCGGCCTCGCGCTGAACTGCGAGATCGCCGAGTGGTGCCGCTTCGCCCGGAAGAACTACTTCTATCCGGACATGCCGAAGAACTTCCAGACCTCCCAGTACGACGAGCCCATCGCCTTCAACGGCTACCTGGACGTCCAGCTGGAGGACGGCGAGATCTTCCGCGTGGAGATCGAGCGCGCCCACATGGAGGAGGACACCGGCAAGTCGCTGCACGTCGGCGGCGCCACCGGCCGTATCCACGGCGCGTCCCACTCCCTGCTGGACTACAACCGCGCAGGCATCCCGCTCATCGAGATCGTCACCAAGCCCATCGAGGGCGCGGGCGAGCGGGCCCCCGAGGTCGCCAAGGCGTACGTCGCCGAGCTGCGCGAGGTCATCAAGGCGCTCGGCGTCTCCGAGGCCCGCATGGACAAGGGCCAGATGCGCTGCGACGTGAACCTGTCGCTGCGCCCGACCCCCGAGTCCGAGTTCGGCACCCGCAGCGAGACCAAGAACGTCAACTCGCTGCGCTCCGTCGAGCGCGCCGCGCGGTTCGAGATCCAGCGCCACGCGGCCGTGCTGACCTCCGGCGGCTCGATCGTGCAGGAGACCCGGCACTTCCACGAGGAGGACGGCTCCACCACGGCCGGCCGCATCAAGGACAACGCCGAGGACTACCGGTACTTCCCGGAGCCCGACCTGGTCCCCGTGGCCCCGGCCCGCGCATGGGTCGAGGAGCTGCGCAACGGTCTGCCCGAGATGCCGCGCGTGCGCCGCAACCGGCTCCGCGAGGAGTGGGGCGTCACCGAGCACGACATGCAGTCGATCCTCAACGCGGGCGCGGTGGACTCCATCGTCGCCACGATCGAGGCGGGTGCCGACTCGGCCGCCGCGCGCAAGTGGTGGATGGGCGAGCTGGCCCGCAACGCCAACGAGCAGGGCGTCGTGGTCGACGAGCTGCCGATCACCCCGGTCCAGGTGGCCCGGGTCGCGGCGCTGGTCGCCGACGGTTCGCTCAACGACAAGCTGGCCCGCAAGGTCCTCGAAGGCGTCCTCGCCGGCGAGGGCACCCCGGACGAGGTCGTCGAGAAGCGCGGCCTGAAGGTCGTCTCGGACGAGGGCGCGCTCGGCGCGGCCGTGGACGAGGCCATCGCCGGCAACGCGGCCATCGCGGACAAGATCCGCGGCGGCAAGATCGCCGCCGTCGGCGCCCTGGTCGGCGCGGTCATGAAGACCACCCGCGGCCAGGCCGACGCGGCCCGCGTCAAGGAACTCATCCTGGAGCGCCTGGGCGTCTCCGAGGGCTGAGCCCTTCGGCCCTGACAGCCCGAACGCCCCGAGGCCCCGCACCCGTTGGTGCGGGGCCTCGGCCGTCTCCCGCACACTGGACAGGCCAAGGCCGTCGAAGGACGAGGGGAGTTGCGGGTGGAGATCGGTGCGATGGTCGTCGCGGCCGTGGGTGTGGCGGGCACGCTGGGCGGGGCGCTGCTCACCCAGCGCGGTGCGGCGCGGGCGAAACGTCGGGAGATGGAACTCCTGCGAGGTCACGAGGAGACCCGCGACTACCTGACGCTGCGGCGGACCTGCTACGCAGACCTCAACCGGGACTCCCGGCAGTTCACCACCGCCCTCAACCGGCACCTGCACGTCATGCGGGAGCGCACGGTCGAGGGTGCGGACCGGGAGGCGCTCGACGAGGCGAAAGACGCCCAGCGCGACCGCTACTCCGAGGCGCAGATGATCGCCCCGGACGCCGTGCTCGGGCCTGCGAGCGCCGTCAACCACGCCCTGAGCAAGGTCTACGGCCAGGTCAAGCGCCTGGAACGGGGCGGCCCCGAGGAGGGCGAGACGATGGCCACCGTCTCCGCGGCCCAGCAGGAGATCTGGGCCCTGCTCCGGGAGATGCGTGCGGCCATGCGGGCCGACCTCGGGGTGCCGGACGGGACCGGCTCCGTCAGCGCTTGAGGACCGGCGCCGCGAGCACCGCGTTGCCGCGGCCCTTGCAGCTCTCCTCCACCTTGATGCGCAGCCGAAGGGCCCCTTCGATGTTCAGGGACTTGGTGACCGGCTTGCCGAGGTGGACGAGCTCGGAGAACAGCGCGGGCTTGTCGTCCACGGAGATGGTGAGCCGGGCCTGCTCGACGGTCGAGCCGTCGTCGATGCCCGCCGTGAACTCCAGGGTCTTCCAGGCGCGGTTCACGTCGTACTCGACGGCCGCGCCGTAGTAGCAGCTGCCGAGCAGGGTCGCCCCGTACTCCTTCGTGTTCAGCTTGGCGGAGCCGACCTCGAAGTTGTCGGCCGAGCCCACCGAGGACAGCACGGTCAGGTCGGCGACGTTGCTGTCCTTGACCGAGCCCGGGTCGGCCGGGCCGGCGGAGGCATCCGGGCTCGTGGAGGACTCCGGGGATGCCTCCGGGGAGGCCTGCGTGGACTTGGTGGCCGCGGGCGACGGGGTGGAGGGGGTCTGGGCCGAGCTCGTCGCGCCGGGCTTCCCGTCCGCCGCGGTGCTCTCCTTGTCCTTGTCGTCGAGGAACCGTACGCCGGCCACCGCGAGCGCCGCGATGACCACGACGGCGGCCACCGAGCCCAGGATCAGCCCGGTGCGCCTCCGCTTGGCGGGGCGGGGAGGCTCCGGAGCGGGGGACGGAGCCGCTTGGTACGCCGCGGGGCCGTACCCGGGCGGTACGGAGCCGGGAACGGTGGCCGGCCCGGGATCGGGGGCCGTGACCGGCGCCGTCGGCACGTACGCCTCCGCGGGCGCCGGCGCCGGCGTTGGCGTCGAGGTCGTCGTCGGGGCCGGGGCGGGCGGGGCGGCCGAGGCGGGCGGGGAGGCGGGCAGCGGCGGCAGCACCGGCTGGGGCGGCGCCGCCGGCTTGGCCGGAGCCGCGTCCTGCACGGTGGCCGCCCGCTGGGAGGTGGAGGCGGTCGTGGAGACCACGGCGTGGCGGACGTCCTTCATCCAGCCGGCCAGGTTCACCGGGCGCTTCCCCGGGTCGGCCGCATAGATCGAGGCGATCCGCGCCCGCTGCTCGGTGTCCAGCACGGCGATCTGCGGCAGCTCCGTCAGCGCGTGCGCCAGCTGTTCCGGGGTGGCGGGCGGCGACTGCCCGCTCAGCAGGAAGTAGGCGATCGCCCCGAAGGCGTACCGGTCCGTGCCCGGGGTCCGCTTGCCGTCGAAGACCTCGGGCGCCGCGTAGCCCGGGGTGAACCAGACCTCGGCGGTCTGGTGGTCGGCGGTCAGCTTGCTGAGGCCGAAGTCCACGAGCGTGGCCTGCCCGTGGGCGTCGACCATCACGTTGCCGGGGGAGAGGTCGCCGTGGATGACCTGGCGTCCGGACGGGGTGGCCTTCCCCGAGTGCAGCCAGTCCAGTACGTCGGCCAGCTGCTCCAGGGTGCGCATCACCTCGCGCCGCTCGGCGGCGGTGGCGAGCGTCCGCTCGGCCCGCCAGTCCCGCAGGTCCAGGCCGTCGACGTGGTTCATCACGAGGACGAGCGCCCGCCCGGTCAGGGTCGAGGACTCCCCGGGCCGGTGGATCGGCGGCCCCTCGAAGTGCTCGCGCACGCCCACGACGCCGGGGCGGTGGACGAACCGCAGCAGTTCGGCCTGCTCGTTCCACTTCTGGCTGATGCGGTCGAAGACGTCGGGCGTGATGGTCGTCTTGGAGTCGAGCACCTTGACGACCACGGGCTCGGATCCGCCGGCGAGCTCGATCTCCGCGAGATAGAGCACGGCCTCCCCGCCGCGCCCGATGGACCGGAGGAGACGGTACCGGTCAGCCGCTGAGTCTGGTCCGATGTGCAGGTTCTGACTGGTCAATGTCCCCCACCTCAACCCACTTTGAGTGGGCATCAGCTTCCCGGGGCGGGGTGTGCGGGGTCAATGGGAATCGGGATTCCGGTGGGGGGCCTTCTTTCTGTAGCGATCGTTAAGGCGTTCGGGTACCGTTCTTTATGTAGTGACCGCTATCGAAATCAGGGGTACCGTCATGTCCGTCACCAGCACCAGCACCAGCACCAGTACCGAATACGCGCGTACGGTCCGCAAGGAGAGCGGCGGGCCGGGGCTCCTGCTCGCCCACGGCGCCGGCGGTTCGGTGGAGTCGAACTTCGGGCCGGTCCTGGACGCCCTCGCCGTCACGCACAGCGTCGTCGCCGTCGACTACCCCGGCGCCGGCGCGACGCCGCAGGCCACCGGTCCGCTCGAACTCGACGAGCTGGCCGACCGGTTGGTCGCCGCCGCCGACGCCGAGGGCCTGGAGCGCTTTGCCGTCCTCGGCTACTCGCTCGGCGGGAACGTCGCCGTACGGGTCGCCACGCGCCACCCCGGACGGGTCACGGCACTCGTGCTCACCGCGAGCTTCGCGCGGGCCGACCACGCCTTCGGCCTCGTCGGCGAGCTGTGGTCCGGGCTGGCCCGGCTCGGGGAGAACGAGCTGCTCGCGCGGCTCCTCGTACCGCTCGTGCTGAGCGCGGAGCAGCTGGCGGCGCTGGACCCCGGGCAGGTGGAGGCCGTCGTACGGGAGACCGCGGCGACCGTGCAGCCCGGGGGCGGGGACCATGCCGCGCTGATCAAGGGCGCCGACCTGCGGGCCGAGCTGGCCCGGATCGACGTACCGGCCCTCGTCATCGCGACGACCGGGGACCGGCTCGTACCCCTTGCGTCCCAGCGGGAGCTGGCGGACGCGCTGCCGGGCGCACGGCTCGCGGAACTGCCCACGGGGCACCTTCCGTTCGCCGAGCGCCCGGCCGAATGGGCGGCTCTGGTCAGTGAGTTCCTGACGCGGAACCCGGCGCGGTGAAGAACGCCAGGCGGGCCTGCTTGGCGGGGAGGTAGACCTCGGGCAGGTCGATCTCCGGGAGTTCGACCTCCGGTCCGAGCTCGAAGCCGGTGCGCTCCATGAGGGCGATGGCCTTGACGTTGCGGGCGTCCGGTTCGACGACCACGCGGCGGGTCGAACCGTCGGCGAACACGAACGCGATGAACGCGGTCATCAGGGCCGCGGTGTAGCCGTGCTGGACCGCTCCCTCGGCCGGGCCGATCAGCAGGTGCGCGCCGACGTCCCCGGGCTGGACCTCGTAGCACTCGCTGACCCGGTCCTCGGCGCAGTCGTACGTCTGGAAGAGCGCGACCCGCTCGCCGTCGCGGCTGACCATGAACGCGTGGTGGGTGGTGCGCCGGTCGACGTCCTCGTAGATCTCCTGGACCAGCTCGCGGCTGGCCTCGCCCATGCCCCAGAAGCGGGCGCGCTCCTGCGTGACCCAGCTGTGGATCAGGGCGGAGTCGGCGGCCGGGTCGACGGGGGTGAAGACGACGGTGCCGAAGCCCTCGACGTGCTCGGTGTGAACGGGCTGTCTGACGGAGACGGGGGAGGTCATATCGATTCCTTGGTGAGCCGGGTCCAGTCGGTGACGACGGGGACGAGTTGGCAGTCAGCCCACAGCGGGAGCTGATCGCGGTGGTGGGGTGAGCCGGTGACGCCGTCCGCACCGAGCGGGACGGCCCAGAGGCTGTCCTCGCGGCGGGCGAGGTCCCAGACGTAACGGGCCGCCGATGCACGGGCCGTGCGGTCGGTGAAGCCCGGGACGGAGGAGGTGGCGTTCACGCAGTCGTGGTCGCCGCCGAGGCCGGGCCAGTCCGCGGCCTCCTGGTCGGGCAGGGCCTGCCAGGGGGTGAGGCGGTGCACCTCCGACCAGGCGGCGTCGGGGGCGCCGGCGGCCGCCGTCTCCTCCAGGGCGGCGCGGACGTGCGCCGCCCGGTCGAGGCCGGGGACGAGGGAGGTGGTGAGCAGGCCTTCGAGGGCGTAGCCGATGCGGGGGACCAGGTACAGCCAGGGGTGGAACACGTCCGGGCCGGTCGGCGCCCCCCACAGCTCCGCGAAGACGGGGTCGGCGGCGAAGCGGCGCACGGTCGCGGTCCGGAAGGCCGAGAAGACGGTGGCGTCCGTGCTGTCGGCCGCCATGTGCCGGTCCCAGGCCAGCAGCCGCTCGCGCAGGGCCCGCGCCGCCGGCGTCAGGTCCTCGAAGCCGGGCAGCAGGGCGAGCAGGGGCGCGGCCGAGGCCAGGTGGGTGTCCCGGTGTACGTCGGCCATCGCCTTCGGGGACCAGTCCGCGGAGCCGCTGAGCAGCTCGCGGATGCGGTTGGCGCGGTGCGGGGGCGCGAACTCCACGCCGAGCGGGGAGGCGATCCCGCGTGCGTTGGCCATCACGGCGAAGCCCTGCACGGGCTCGGCGGGGGTCGGGGCCCAGCCCTGCCAGGCGTGCCCGGGCTCCCAGGCGGGCACCGGGCGCAGCCGGTTCGTGCGGTGGCGCAGCGGCACCGCGCCCGCGACGCGGTGCAGCAGCCCGCCCGAGGTGTCGGCGGCGTGCACGACGTTGACCGGCTCGGCCCAGCCGTCGAGGGCGCGGTCGATGTCGGCGACCGTGCGGGCGCGCAGGAGGGCGGGGAGGGCGGCGAAGCCGAGGTCCCGGCGGACCCGGGGCGGGTAGCGGAGGGAGAGGGTCTGCGCGCTGCCGTCGGCGTGGGCCTCGGCGAGCGCGTCGGCCCCGGTGTCCCCGTCCGCGTGGATGATCACGGGGCCGCGGGCGGTCTCCAGGATCTCCACCTCGACGTCGTCGCCGCCGGCCACGGTGATGGTCTCGGTGTGGCGGGCGACGGGCTCCCAGGCGCCGTCCGGGCCGAGCGCCTCGACCGCGGAGCCGGCGCCGCGGCGCAACTGCTCGACGTACAGGTCCTGGTAGTCGGCCATCGCATTGGTGATGGCCCAGGCGGCGGTGCCGGTGTGCCCGAAGTGGGCGAGGCCGGGGACGCCGGGGACGGCCAGGCCGAGGACGTCGTAGCCCGGGCAGGAGAGACGTATCTGCTGGTAGACGCCCGGGTCCTCGATGAACCGGTGCGGGTCGCCCGCGATGATCGCCGAACCGGTGGCGGTGCGGTCGCCCGGCACCAGCCAGCCGTTGCTGCCGGCGGTGCCGGGGCCGTCGGTGGCGAAGAGGGTGACCGCCTCGTCGCCGAGAGCGCGGGCCACGCGCTCGCGCCACAGCTTGGTGGCGAAACCGGCGAACAGGATGTGGGTGGCGATCCAGATGGCGAGCGGCACCCACGGCTCCCAGGGAGCGGGGGTGAGGCCGGTGCGGGCGAAGCGCTCGTCGCGGGCGGCGCCGGCGGCGAGCCCGTCGTTGACGCCGTCCACGTACGCGCGGACCCAGGCGGCGGTGCCGGGATCATCGGCCTCCAGGGCCTCGTAGCAGAGGCGGGCGGTGTCGGCGAGACGGCACTGGCGGGCGAAGCGGTCCCAGCCGACGGAGTCCGCGCCGAGGAAAGAGGCGCTGGAGCCCTGGGCGCGGTGCCGTTCGACCTCCAGCTGCCAGGCGCGGTCGAAGGCGGTGACCCGGCCCTGGGCGTGGGCGAGCCGGAGCTCGTCGGATGCGCGGAGGTGGGGGATGCCCCAGGGGTCGCGGAAGACCTCGTACGATTCGGAGGTCTCCGAGTCGTTCTCGCTGCTCACACTGCTCACGCTGCTCACACTCTTCCCCAGGGTGCATTAGGTTAGGCTGCCCTAACTATAGACGCGTACAGGGGAGGGGCTGGACATGGCGGTCGGCAAGGGCTGGGAGGGCGTGGTCCTGAAGCTCATGCGGGGCAAGGACTTCACGTTCACGGTCACGGGGGCGGAAGACGTCACGGAGCACTACCGCCGGGTGTACTTCACCGACGGCGGACTGCTGGCGGCCGCCGGTGAGTCGCTGCATCCGACGATGTGGGTGCGGGTCTGGTTCGAGGGCGCGGGCCGTCCGCACCAGCGGGCCTACACGCTCGTCGACCCGGATCCCGAAGCGGGCACGTTCTGCTTCGAGTTCGCCCTGCACGACGGGGCCGCCAGCGCCTGGGCGCGCGGCGCCAAACCGGGCGACACGATCGAGGCCACCGTGCAGGGCACGGGATTCACCGGACCCGTCCCGTCCCCCGAGCGCCTGCTGGTCATCGGCGACCCGGCCTCCCTCCCGGCGATCAACTCGCTGCTGGACACGTACCCGCAGACACCGGCGACGATCTGGTTCGAGACGCAGCACGACTCGGACGAGCAGCTGCCGATGCGCGTGGAGCAGGGCCGGCACGACATCCGCCGGGTACGGCGCGACGGTACGGCCCTGGCCGACCGGGTGCGGGCCGAACTCCCCGAACTGCTCGGGGACCCGGAGTCGGCGTACGTCTGGCTGGCGTGCGACACGGTGACGACGCGCTCCCTGACGGCGTACCTGCGCAAGGAACTCGCGCTGCCGAAGCATCGGGTGAACGGGCTGGGCTACTGGCGGCCGGGCACGGGCGGCTGAGACGCGGCGTGCGCGGTGCGGCGCGATGCGATGCGGTGCCGTGCCGTGCCGCACGCCCGCGCCCTGTGCGCCCTACGCCCCCGTGGTGCCGTCGATCGCCTCGCGAAGGAAGTCGGCGTGGCCGTTGTGGCGGGCGTACTCGTGGATGAGGTGGAGCATGACCAGGCGCAGCGAGGCCTCCTCCTGCCAGCTCGGCACGTACGCCTTCACGTCCAGGGACTCGGCCGCCGCCTCGATCCGGCGGGCGTGCGCGACCTCGTCCCGCCAGGCGGTGAAGGCCTCGGCGCGGCTGGAGCCGGAGGCGTCGTAGGCGGCCTGGAAGTCGTGGGTGTCCGACCACAGGTGCGGGAGGTCCTCGCCGCCCAGGACGCGGCGGAACCAGTGCCGCTCGACCTCGGCCATGTGCCGGACCAGGCCCAGCAGGGACAGTGTGGACGGGGGCATCGAGCTCCGGCGCAACTGCTCGTCGGTGAGGTCCTCGCACTTCCAGGCGAGGGTGGCCCGGTGGTAGTCGAGATAGGCCCGGAGGGTTTCGCGCTCGTTGCCGGTCAGGGGCGGGCTGATGCGTTCCATGCGGGCGATCCTGCCCGCTGATCCCGGGCGGTGGAACCCCGTCGGGGAGCCGCCCCCCCCGCGACCGCACGCAGCGGCGCCGGCGCGGAGGTGCGGAGGTGCGGAGGTCAGGCGGTGCCGGGGGCCGTCCACAGGTACGGCACCGTCACGCCCAGGACCCCGAAGCCCAGCCGTTCCAGGATCGGGCGGCTGTCGTCCGACGCGTCCACCTGGAGGTACGGGATGCCGCGCTCCGCCGCCAGGCGGGCGCGGTGGGCCACCAGCAGCCGGTAGATACCGCGGCCGCGCCACTGCGGGAGCGTGCCGCCGCCCCACAGGCCCGCGAAGGCCGATCCCGGCCGCATCTCCATCCGGGCCGCGCTCACCGGGGTGTCGCCGGCCATGGCCAGCACCGCCTCGATGCTCTCCGGCTCGTTCCGCAGCTGGTCGAGCAGGTGCTCCCGGATCCGCGGCCGCTCGGTCCCGAAGGCCCCCGCGTGGACCTCCATCATCAGGTCGACCCCGGCCTCGTCCGTCACCACCCGCAGCGTGATCCCCTCCGGCGGCTCCACCGGCAGCCGCGCGAGCTCGGCCGCCCGTCCCACCAACAGGGTCTCCGGCGGCTCCGGTACGAAGCCCGCCGCCCGCAGCCGCTCCCCGAGATCGGCCGGCCCGTCGTGGCCGTACAGCTTCCACTCGAACTCGGGACACCCGCGTCCCGCGAAGAACGCCACCTGCGCGGCGATCTCCGCATCCGCGTTCTCCTCGTCGAGGTCCGACCAGAGCACGCCGTTCCACCCGGGCCCGGGCACGCTCTGCCGTACGACCCGGCCCGCCCGCTCCACCCGGGCCTGCGCGCTGTCCGCCTGCGCCCCCTCGCGCACCTCCGCGTCGTAGCGGGCGCGCACCTTCAGAAGCTCATCAAGATCCATCGTCATCGTCCCAGCTCACCAGTGTCCGACCGGCCGGCACAACTGCATTAGCCTCACCCCGTGAACGACGACTCCACCATCTACACCGGCAAGGCCACTCCCGATGCCGCCGCCGACCGCGGCTGGCTGCTGGGCCACTTCAAGGACCCCGCCGATCCCCGTCACAGCGAGGACGTGGAGATCAAATGGGGTGTCCACCCGAAGGGCGACGAACGGGAGCGGTGGGCGACCGCCGAGAAGCGCACCGCACTGCTGGTGCTGATCAGCGGACGCTTCCGGCTGGAGTTCCCGGGGCGGACCGTCGTCCTCGCCGAGCAGGGGGACTACGTGCTCTGGGGCCGCGGCGTCGACCACTCCTGGTACGCGGAGGAGGACGCGGTGGTCCTCACCGTCCGCTGGCCCTCGATCCCCGGCTACCGGGTGGACGAGCCCGACGACCGGCCGGCCGCCCGCTAGGCCGTCCCCGCGACCGAGGCCGCGCGCCTTCCCCGGCTCCCTGTGACGATGCACACGAAAAGGGCCAACGATCACGAAACGCTGAGATCGTGTAGGTGTAGACCATCTGGGCCACATCCCCGGGGCGATCCCCCGGGCAGTCGGTCGTGTCTGCACGAGTTCATGCGTTCTTTGCGACGGGCCGCCTCCCGGTGAAGACCCGAACCATCAGGGAGCACGTCCGTTGGCAGTAATCGCACGCTGGTGCATGCGCCACCGTCTCCTCACCGTCCTGATCTGGCTGCTCGCCTTCGGCGGGACCGCGGCGGCCGCAGGCACCGCCGGAGCGGCGTTCTCCAACGACTACGAGGTCCCCGGCACCGAGTCCGGGAGGGCGAACGACCTCCTCCGCGAGGGCTTCCACGGCCAGGGCGGCGACACCGACACCATCGTGTGGCGGGCCCCGGACCATCAGAGCGCGCGCACCCCCGACATCGAGCAGCGCATGACCCGGGCACTCGACGCGGTCGCCGCACTGCCGGGCGTCGGATCCGTCGCCGGACCCTACGGCCCGGGCCCCGAGAGCGCCGCACGGATCAGCCCCGACGGGCGCACCGCCTATGCCGTGGTGACCTTCGACCAGCAGGCGGACTCCGTACCCAAGGCCCAGGCCCGGGCCGTCGTCGACGCGGTGAAGAACCCCGCCACCGAGGCCGGCGGTCTGCAGGTCGAACTGGGCGGCCGCGCCATCCAGCTCACCGAGGCCCCCACCGCACACCTCGCCGAGGTCATCGGCGTGGCCGTCGCGGCCCTGGTCCTCTTCCTGGCCTTCGGCTCGCTCGCCGCGAGCCTGCTGCCCATCGCGACCGCCCTGGTCAGCGTGGGCACCGCCTATTTCGGCATCACCCTCCTCGGGCACGCGATGCCCGTCGCCGACTTCGCGCCGATGCTCGGCACCCTCATAGGCCTCGGCGTCGGCATCGACTACGCCCTCTTCATCGTCACCCGGCACCGCAAGGGCCTCGCGCGCGGCCTCCCCGTCCACGAGGCGGCCGAGAACGCCGTCGCCACCACCGGCCGGGCCGTCGTCTTCGCCGGTGCCACCGTCTGCATCGCCCTGCTCGGCATGCTCGTGCTCAGGCTGAACTTCCTCAACGGCGTCGCGATAGCGGCCTCCGTGACGGTCGTCCTGACGGTCGCCGCCTCGGTCACCCTGCTGCCCGCCCTCCTCTCGTACATAGGCACGCGCGCCCTCTCGCGCCGCGAGCGCCGCAGACTGGCCGCCGAGGGCCCGATGCCCGCGCAGACCTCCGGCTTCGCCGTCCGCTGGTCCGCCTTCGTGGAACGCCACCCCAAGCTGCTCGGCCTCCTCGCCACCGCGGTCATGGTGGTGCTGGCCCTGCCCACCCTCTCCCTCCACCTGGGCACCTCCGACCAGGGCAACAACCCGGCCACCTCCACCACCCGCAAGGCCTACGACCTGCTGGCGGACGGGTTCGGGCCCGGCACGAACGGACCGCTCACCGTCGTCGCCCGGCTGGACGGCGCAGGCGACCGGATCGCCGTCGACCACCTGGCACAGGCGCTCCGTACGACCAAGGGCGTCGCCTCCACCGGCCCCGCCGTCCTCAACCGCAGCGGGGACACCGCCGTCCTGACCGTCGTACCGGACTCCGCCCCCCAGTCCCGGGCCACGAGCGACCTCGTCGACACCCTCCGCCAGGACGTCATCCCGCGCGCCGGACACGGCAACTCCATGGAGGTCCACGTCGGCGGTGTGACCGCCGCCTACGACGACTTCGCCGAGGTCATCATCGGCAAGCTGCCGCTCTTCGTCGGCGTGGTCATCGCCCTCGGCTGCGTGCTCCTGCTGCTGGCCTTCCGCTCCATCGGCATCCCGGTGAAGGCGGCGGCCATGAACGTCGCCGCCGTCGCCTCCTCCTTCGGCGTCGTCGTCGCGATCTTCCAGTGGGGCTGGGGGAGCGAACTGCTGGGCCTGGGCAGCGCCGGCCCCATCGAACCCTTCCTCCCCGTGATCATGGTGTCCGTCCTCTTCGGACTGTCGATGGACTACCAGGTCTTCCTCGTCAGCCGGATGTACGAGGAGTGGCTGGAGACCGGCGACAACCGGCGGGCCGTGCGCGTGGGCCTCGCCGAGACCAGCCGGGTCATCAACTCGGCGGCCGTGATCATGATCTCCGTCTTCCTCGCCTTCGTCCTCAGCGGCGACCGGATCATCGCGATGTTCGGCATCGCGCTCGCGGCGGCCGTGGCCCTCGACGCCTTCGTGCTGCGCACCCTCCTCGTCCCGGCCCTCATGCACATGCTCGGCGGCGCCAACTGGTGGCTGCCCGCCTGGCTCGACCGGCGGCTGCCCAGGATCAGCATCGAGCCCCCCGAGCGCCGCTCGCATGCGAAACTTCCGGCACAGCGGACCGCCGCCGTCCCCGTCACGAGCGAGGACGGCGCCGAGCCCGCCACCACCTCCAGGTGATCCGGCCACCCGCCGCCCGAGACCCAAGGAAGACCGAGCATGTTCTCGATAGCCCTCGCCGACGACGCCCAGCTGTTCCCGCTGGAGGCCCGGCACGCCGAGGAGTTCTTCGCCCACATCGAACGCGGCCGCGAGTTCATCGGCCAGTACGTCGGCTTCCCGGACCGGTCGCCCGACCTCGACTCCGCCCGGGCCTTCCTGGCCAAGTACGCGGTGAAGGCGGGGGAGGACGGCGCCCGGTTCTTCGGCATCCGGCTCGACGGCACCCTCGTGGGCGGGGTCCTCTTCCCGGCCTTCGACGCGGACGGCGGCAACTGTGAGATCGGCTGCTGGCTGGAGCCCGCCGCGGCCGGCCGGGGCCTGGTGACCAAGGCCTGCCAGGTCCTCATCGACTACGCCTTCGGCGAGCGCGGCATGCACCGCGTCGAGTGGCACGCCGCCACCGGAAACAAGAAGAGCCTCGCCGTGGCCGAGCGCCTCGGCATGACCCGTGAGGGCGTCATGCGGCAGAACTACCTGCACCGCGGTGTCCGCCAGGACACCGAGGTCTGGTCGCTCCTCGCCCACGAGTGGTCCGCGGCCCGCCCGGCCTAGACCGGATCGACCGGGTTTCGGCCGGGGCCCCGCAGACCGCGGGGCCCGTAGTGCCCACGACCAGCGGATTCTCAGAAAACTCTCAGACAGGGCGCCTACGGTGCCCCGCATGGACACCACGAAGACCCCCGCCGCGAACGCCACCGAGGCGGACGCCGCCCCGGTCGACCTCGAAAAGACCGAGGTCACCCAGCCCGCCGAGGCCGAAGCCGCCTCCGTACCCACCGACGCGGCCCTTGAGGACGAGACCTTCGCCGCTGACGAGGACGAGGACGACGAGACCGAGGCCGCGCAGCCGGGCCACGTCGGGTCCGCGGCCTTCGCGATCGTCTCCGCGGGGCTCGGCGTCGTCGCCCTCAGCGGCAGCTGGGTCGCCGGCATCGTGTCCGAGCGCGCGAGCATCGCCGCCCGCCTGGAGCTGAGCCAGGCCGCCGACGCCAACGCGCAGATCGCCGCCCAGTTCGTCGACCCGTGGCACACCACCGCGATGGTGAACGGCGTCTTCTCCGCCCTCGCCCTGATCATCGCCACCTTCGTGCTGGCCCTCCCGGCCTTCAGCACCCCCGAGCGCAACCTCCCCACCTGGGTGCGGTCCGTCTCCTGGGCGGGCATCGGACTGGGCGCCCTCGGCGTACTCCTCTTCGTCCTCATGTACTTCGACCTCCTCCTCGCCATCCCGAAGGCGGCGGGCTAGGTACTGCCTTAGGCGAACTCGGCCTGGTCCGGGCACCCCCGCGCCCGGACTAAGGCCCCCTGCCCCCGGCAGATGCGGCATGCGACCGATGTGCCGGCACCCCCTGGGACGCGAATCTTGGATCACACCGAACGAGGTGACCGAGAAACGCCACCAGGGAGTACGAGATGTACGAGTACGAGATCGCCGCCACCGTCCGCACCGCCGACCTCCTCCGCGAGGCCGCCGCGTACCGCACGGTCCGGGACGCCGGGAAGGCGCGCCGCGCCTCCTTGCGAAGCCTCGAACCGCGAGGGCCGGTGAGAGCACTCCGGAGCCGCCTCGCCCGCACCGCGGGCCACGCGCCCCGCACCGCGTGAACCGATGCGTGATGAGGAGCGCCCGATATCGACTGCCGCCGCACCGGACGGCTGTGCGATGCTCGGCGGCGTGGAGACCAGATCTGTCAGCCCGGTGTTCGTCGGCCGCGCCGACGAACTGGCCGTACTCACGGGCGCACTGACCCGCGCCGCCGGCCAGGAGCCGCAGGCGATGCTCATCGGCGGTGAGGCGGGGGTCGGAAAGACCCGCCTCACCGAGGAGTTCATCTGCGCGGCAGAGCGCCGCGGCGCCGTCGTCGCCGTCGGAGGCTGTGTGGAGATCGGGGCGGAGGGACTTCCCTTCGCCCCCTTCTCGACGGCGCTGCGCGCACTGCACCGCATGCTCCCCGAGGAACTGGCCGCCGCCACCGCCGGCCAGGAGGACGAACTCGCCCGGATCCTCCCCGAACTCGGCGACACCCCGCGCGGCCCGCACGACGAGGAGAGCACCGCCCGGCTCTTCGAGCTGACCGCCCGGATGCTGGAGCGGCTCGCCGCCGAGCGCACCGTCGTCCTCGTCCTGGAGGACCTGCACTGGGCGGACACCTCCACCCGGCACCTGCTCTCCTACCTCTTCCGCACCCTCGGCAGCGGCCGGCTCGTCGTCGTCGCCACCTACCGCGCGGACGACGTCCACCGCCGCCACCCGCTGCGCCCCCTCCTCGCCGAACTCGACCGGCTCCGCACGGTCCACCGGATCGAACTGGCCCGCTTCAACCGGGCGGAGGTGCGCCGCCAGCTCGCCGGCATCCTCGCCGCGCAGCCCGACGAGGACTTCGTCGACTCCGTCTTCGACCGGTCCGACGGCAACGCCTTCTTCGTCGAGGAACTCGTCGCCTCCCGGGAGAGCGGCTGCGTCACCGGGCTCACCGAATCCCTGCGCGATCTGCTCCTCGTCCGCGTCGAGGTCCTGCCTGACGAGACCCAGCGCCTGGTGCGGATCGTCGCCGAGGGCGGCTCCACCGTGGAGTACCCGCTGCTGCGCGCCGTCGCCGGGCTCACCGAGGACGAGCTGATCGAAGCGCTGAGAGCCGCGGTCGGGGCCAACATCCTGCTCGCCACCCCCGACGGCGACGGCTACCGGTTCCGGCACTCGCTGGTCCGCGAGGCCGTCAGCGACGACCTGCTGCCCGGCGAACGGGCCCGGGTCAACCGCCGCTACGCCGAGGCCATGGAGGCCGACGAGTCGCTGATCCGCTCCGGCGAGCGGGTCATCCGGCTGGCCAGCTACTGGTACCAGGCGAACGACCCCGCCAAGGCGCTGCCCGCCGTACTGGCCGCTTCCGTGGCGGCCCGCCGCCGGCACGCCTACTCCGAGCAGCTGCGCCTGCTGGAGCGGGCCATGGACCTGTGGGACAGCGCTCCGGAGGAGGTCCGCGAGGCGCTCCGCCCGGCGGACTACACCGAGGTGTACCCGCCGTGCGGCTGCGGCGACTCGGCCGCCACCCCGCTCCGGCGGATCGACCTGCTGGCCGAGGCCACCGTCGCGGCACGCTACGGCGGAGAGCGCGAACGCGCCCTGAAGATCACGAAGACGGCGCTGCGCCTGCTGGAGGAGGAGCGCGACTCCCTGCGGGCCGCGTGGTTCTGGACCGAGCGGTCCCGGCTGGTCGCCAGCCTCGGCCGCGGCGACGGCTGGGAGGAGATAGCCAAGGCGCAGGACCTCGTCCGGGGGCTGCCCCCGTCCCAGGTGCACGCCGAGGTCCTGGTCCGGGCCGCGAGCTGGGGCATGCTCCACCAGCCGGGCCCCGACAACCTCGCCGCCGCCGAACGCGCCGTCGAGTACGCGCGCATGCTCGGCGCCGAGGACACCGAGCTCAACGCCCGGATCACGGTCGGCTGCCTGCTCACCGACTCCGGCGACGGCTCGGCCGGACTCGCCGAGCTGAACGCGGTCAAGGAACGGGCCATGAAGCTCGGTCTCGCCAAGCTGGCAGGGCGCGCGCATGTCAATCTCACCTCTCAGTTGGAAAGCATGGGCCGGTCCCGCGAAGCCGTGGAACTGGCCGAACAAGGGGTCGAACTGGTAAGCAGGTCAAGGCTGTTGGACAGTGAGGCCTGGGTCTGCGGAAACATGGCCGAGAGTCTCTACAGCCTCGGCCGCTGGGACGAGGCCGCCGAGGCGGCCCGGCGCGCCCTGCTCGTCAGCCAGAGCGCGGCCCCACGCGGCTCCGGCTCCGCGCGGCTGGCCTACCTGGCCCTGGCCCGGGGCGAGTTGACCGAGACGGCCCACCAGCTCGCAGCCGCCCACGCCCACTTCGGCACCCACGACGTCCAGCCCCAGCACCGGATACCGCTCTACCGCCTCGCGATCGGGCTCGCCGCGGGGGAGGGCCGGATCGCCGACGTGCGCGCCGAGACGGCCGCCGCCATCGCCTACGGGTTCCCGCTCGGCCAGCACCGTTACGCCTGGCCGCTGCTGCTCGCCTCCGCCTCCGCCGAGGCGGACGCCCGCGGCCTCCCGGCCGCCGACGCCGGCCGGGACTGCGCCGTGGGCGTGCTGCGCGCCGCCGCCCGTTCCCTCGCCACCCCGGTCCCGCTGTGGACCGCCCACGCCGAGTACCTCCGGGCCGAGCTGCTCCGGGCCGAGGCCCGTGACACCCCCGCCGACTGGACCGCCGTAGAGGAGGCCGTCCGTCCGCTGGAGCGCCCGTACCTGCTGGCCAGGGCCCGCCACCGGCTCGCCGAGGCGCTGCTGGCCGCAGGCGGCGAACGGGAGCCCGCGGCCGCCCTGCTCCGCGAGGCCTACGCCACCGCCGAGCGGATCGGTTCACGCCGGCTGCGCGAGGACCTGGCCCTGCTCGCCCAGCGCGCCCGGCTCCCGCTGACCGACGCCGACGAGCCCGTCGCTCCACCCGCCCCGCAGACCGACCCGGCCGAGGCCCTCGGCCTGACCATCCGCGAGCGGGACGTCCTGCGCCTGGTGGCGGCCGGCAGTACCAACCGCAAGATCGCCGAGGAACTCTTCATCTCCCCGAAGACGGCGAGCGTGCACGTCTCGAACATCCTGGCCAAGCTGGGCGTCGCCGGCCGCGGGGAGGCTGCCGCCCTCGCCCACCGGCTGCGGCTCTTCGCCCCGCCCGTCCCGGTCAGCTCCCGTCCGGAGGCTGCTCGGCAGGACGTATGAGCACTCTGCCGGAGTCGAGGTCTATCGGCCCCCGCCCCGGATCGTTGTCATTGACATCGGTCCGGGACAGCTCCAGCCGCTTCTTCTCCTCGTTCGTGTGCTTGCGCCCCGGGTTGAACAGCTCCTCGATCATGTTGAACACCGCGCCCACCGTCCCTGTGGTCCCCTTCCGGGGACGTGCTGGTCACCGCACCGTCAGTGTCAGGATCCTGTCGTCGCCCGCCTCCGGCGATCCGCGGCCGTCCGTCTCGCTCGTGACCAGCAGCAACCGGTCCCCGCCGAGGGCCACCACCGTCCGCAGCCGGCCGTACTGGCCCTCCAGGAAGGCCTCGGGCTCCGCCACCGGCTCCGTGCCGGCCAGGGGTATGCGCCACAGCCGGTTGCCCTTCAGCGCGGCCATCCACACCGAACCCTCCGCCCAGGCGATCCCGCTCGGTGAAGCCTCGTCGGTCTTCCACACGGCCACCGGATCCCGGAAGCCGGGTTTGCCCGCCTTCCCCTCGGCCTCGGGCCAGCCGTAATTCACCCCGGGCTCGATCAGGTTCAGCTCGTCCCAGGTGTTCTGGCCGAACTCGGCCGCCCACAGCCGTTTGTCCTTGTCCCAGGCAAGGCCCTGCACATTGCGGTGCCCGTAGGAGTAGACGACCGAATCCGCCTCCGGGTTGCCGTGCACCGGATCCCCGTCCGGGGTCATCCGCAGGATCTTGCCGCCCAGGGACTTCTTGTCCTGTGCGAGCCCCTTGTCGCCGGTCTCGCCCGTCCCCGCGTAGAGCATCTTGTCCGGGCCGAAGGCGATCCGGCCGCCGTTGTGCACGAGGCCCTTGGGAATGCCCCGGAACACGGTGTCCGGTGCGCCCAGTTGCTGTCCGGCGGCTCTGTGCTCGTCGTACCGCAGCCGGGCGATGCGGTTGTCGGACTCGGTCGTGAAGTACACGTACACCAGCCGGTCCGAAGCGAAGGACGGCGACAGCGCGAGGCCCATCAGCCCGCCCTCGCCTCCCGGGGCCACCCCCGGCACCTCACCGATCTGCGTCACCGTGCCCGAGCCCACCGCGACCCTGCTGATCGTCCCCTTGTCCCGCGAAGCGACCAGCAGGTCCCCGCCCGGCAGCTCGGCCACGCCCCACGGGGACTCCAGACCCTTGGCGACCTCGCCGGTGACCGTCACCGCGCCCTTCGCCGGCGGCCCGGTGGCCTCCGGTGTGGCGGACGCGCTCCCCGAGGGGCCCGCCGACCCGGCGCCGGCCGCCGCCGTGCCCGGTGGAGAGCTTCCCCGCTCCGCCCCGGGGGCGCCGGCCGGCGAGCATCCCGCCGCCAGCAGAGCGCCGCACCCCGCCAGCGCCACCGCCGCCAGCGCGCCCCGGCGCCGCGCGCCCGGCTCCTCGCACCCCACCTGCCGAGAACTTCCGTATCGCATCGCCCTGCTCCCTTCCGGTCCTCCGATCGTGCCCTTCACCACTCTCAACAGCTGCGGCAGTTCCCGAAGTTCCACCACTCGTACACTCGATCGAGTGGTTGCCGGTCAGTCCCAGGCTCCCACCTCGACCGGCAGGGCCGCGATCTCGGCCAGGTCACCGGCCGAGAGCCGCACCTGCGCCGCCCGCGCGTTCTCCGCCGCCCAGTGCGCCCGGTCGGCCCCCGGCACCGGCACCACCTGCGGACCCTGCGCCAGCACCCACGCCAGGGCCACCTGCGCAGCCGTGACCTCCGCCCCGTGCCGCCGCGCCACCCGCCGCAGCCCCGCCACCAGCACCTGGTTCGACGCCATCGCCTCCGCCGTGAACCGCGGATGCCGGGCCCGCACGTCCTGCGGCTCGAAGCCCTCACCCGGAGTGAGCGTCCCCGTGAGGAACCCGCTGCCCAGCGGCATCGCGGCCAGGAACCCCACCCCGCGCGCCGCACACCACGGCAACAGCTGCCAGGCCGCCTCCGGGGACCACACCGACAGCTCCGCCTGCACCGCGCTCACCGGGAACACCTGCTGCAGCCGCTCCAGGTGCCGCAGCGTCGTCCGGTACCCCCGGTCACCGCGCCGCCCCGCCCCGGGACCGGCCGAGGCCCCCAGCGCGCAGTAGCCGAGGGCGCGCACCTTCCCCGCGCCCACCAGCTCCGCCATGGCGCCCCAGGTCTCCTCCACCGGCACCTCCGGATCCACCCGGTGCAGCTGGTAGAGGTCTATGACATCGGTCCGCAGCCGCCGCAGCGAGGCGTCGCAGGCCCGCCGCAGATAGCCGGGCCGCCCGTCCGCGACCACGTGCTGGTCGCCCGCCCGCAGACCCACCTTGGCCGAGACGAACGCCTCGGACCGCCGTTCCCGCAGGACCCGCCCCAGCAGCAGCTCATTGGTGAACGGCCCGTACACGTCGGCCGTGTCCAGCAGGTTCGCCCCCAGGTCCAGCGCCGCGTGCACCGCCGCCAGCGACTCCTGTCCCCGCCGCCGCGAAGGCGCGTACGCCCAGCTCATCGGCATACAGCCGAGGCCGACCGCGCCCACGGTCAGTGCCCCCGCCCCGATCGACCTGCGCTCCACCGCTGCGTCCCCCTCCCGCTCCGGCCACCAAACTAACGGCTTGATCAAGACGGCTTGGCATAGCCTCGTGATCATGACTGCTACGCCCCAGGACGTCTGGCTCCCCTTCCCCGCCGAGGAGGTCGCCGGCCTCCCCGATTCCTTCCGGTACCGCGTGTGGGACGGCGAGGACGCCTTCCCGGCCGACCCCGCCGAATGCGTCTTCTACGTGGCCCCCTACATGAAGTCCGCCGAGGTCACCGTGCGCCCGCTCGCCGCGATGACCGCCGTCCGGGTCGTCCAGACCCTGACCGCCGGCATCGACGACGTGCTGGGCCGCCTCGGAGACCTGCGCCCCGGCGTACGGCTGTGCAACGCCGCCGGGGTCCACACGGCCAGCACCGCCGAACTCGCCCTCGCCCTGACCCTCGCCTCCCTGCGCGGCATCCCCGGCATGGTCCGCGGCCAGGACCGCGAGCAGTGGCGCTCCGGCTTCTACGACGCACTCGCGGACAAGAACGTTCTGATCATCGGCTACGGATCGATCGGCTCGGCCATCGAGGACCGGCTCGTGCCCTTCGAATGCGGGCGCATCGCGCGCGTGGCCCGTACGGCGCGGGCCACCGGGCGCGGGCCCGTGCACGCCCTCGCCGACCTGCCCGGCCTCTTGCCGCAGGCCGACGTGGTGATCCTCGTGACACCGCTGACGGACGCCACCCGGGGCCTGGCCGGCGCCGACTTCCTGAGCCGCATGAAGGACGGCGCCCTGCTGGTGAACGTGTCCCGCGGCCCCGTCGTCGACACCAAGTCCCTCCTGGCGGAGGTCGAGTCGGGCCGCCTGCGCGCGGCGCTCGACGTCACCGACCCGGAACCGCTGCCCGCCGGCCACCCGCTCTGGCACGCTCCGAACGTCCTGATCACGCCTCATGTGGGCGGCAGCAGCACGGCGTTCGAGCCACGCGCCAAGCGCCTGCTGGCACGCCAGCTCGGCCTGTTCGCCGCCGGCGAGCCCCTGGAGCACACGGTGCTGATCACCGAGTGACGCACGATGCGCACGCTCCGCATTCACCCGGACGCGCACAGTGGACATCCCTCCCCGATCGGTAACGGAGAGTAGAGGAACTATGTCCCTGAGTGACGAAAGTGGTGTATCGTCCGGAACAAGGGGCTGCGCCACGAACGTCTGGCGCTGGGGAGTGATCGGACACTTTGGGGGGCGACGGGCGATGCACGGCCAATGGACGAAGGATCCGATGCGGCACAGCCGCCGGAGGCGACGCTGCCGAGACTGGGCTGCACCGGAACCAGCCAGCGAGGGGGACCGGTGAGTGCCCCGGGGGCGGCGCTCCTGAACCGCCCGTCCGTCTCGGGCGGAGGCAGGGGCCTGGCGATGCAGGTGCTCCTCGCGGTGATCAGCGGCGGGTACGCCGTCGGCGCCGCCCTCAACTGGGGCTCGGAGGAAGTCGCCGAGATCATGGGCGACTTCGGACTGAGCGCAGCCGGCTTACTCGCCGCCGTCTCCTGCTACTCGTACGCGCGCGCCATCGACAGCCGCGAACGCCCCGCCTGGCTGCTCTTCGCCTTCTCCTCGCTCATGGGTGCCGGCGGCAACGCGGTCTGGGGCTGGTACGAGGTGGTCCTCGGTCAACCCGTCCCGAAGCCCTCGCTCGCCGACTTCGCCTTCCTCTGCTTCGCCCCGCCCGCCATCGTGGGCCTGCTCGTCCTCGCCAAACGCCCCGTCACCCGCGCCGGCTGGGTGTGCCTCGGGCTCGACTCCTGGCTCATCGGGGGTTCTCTGCTCACCCTGTCCTGGAGCCTGGCCCTGGCCCACGCGGCGCGGACCGCCCAGTCCGGTGCCCCGGGCAGCGTTCCGCGCGCCGCGCTCTCCCTCGCCTACCCGCTCCTGGACATCGCGCTCGTCTCGATGGTCCTGGTCCTGCACTTCCGGCGGAGCGAGAGCAACCGCTCCGCCGTCAACACCGCCATCGCGGCTCTCGCCCTGACCGTGCTCAGCGACGCGCTGTTCACCTCGCCCCTGCTGAGCGCCGAGTACCAGTCCGGACAGCTGCTCGACGCCGGCTGGTTCGCCGGCTCGCTGCTGCTCGCGTACGCGCCCTGGGGCGCCCGGCGCATCCATCCGGGACTGGAGCCGGCCGGGCACGCGCGCGGGGACCGGCCGCACAGCCGCCCGATCACCGGCTCCCTGCCCGCCCTCACTCCGTACCTCGCGGCCGCCGTGTGCACGCTCGGCATCCTCTACAACGTCGTGGACGGCCGGAAGGTCGACAGGATGGTCGTCTTCACCGGCTGCACGGTGGTCCTCGCCCTGGTCATCCGGCAGGGCATCATGCTCCTCGACAACATCGCGCTCACCCAGGAACTGGCCCAGAAGGAGAACCACTTCCGCTCCCTGGTCCAGGGCTCCAGCGACGTCATCATGATCGCCGCGCCCACCGGGACCCTGCGCTACGTCAGCCCCGCCGCCGCCGGCGTCTACGGCCGCGAGGCCGAGGAGCTGGTCGGCACCGAGCTCGCCACCCTCATTCATCCGGACGACCTCGGCCGGGTGGTCCACGAGGTACGCCGCTTCCTCGCCGCACCGCCGACCGAGGAGCCCACCACCCGCATCGAGTGCCGCTTCAAGTCGGGCGGAGGCGAATGGCTCAACGTGGAGTCCACCGTCAACCGCCACCAGGGCGGGCTCATCCTCAACAGCCGGGACGTCACCGAGCGGGTCCGGCTCCAGGCCCAGCTCCAGCACAGCGCCGAACACGATCCGCTGACCGACCTGCCCAACCGCGCCCTCTTCACCCGGCGGGTGCGTCAGGCCCTGACCGGCCGGCGCGCGGGCGACCACAGCACCGCGGTGCTCTTCATCGACCTCGACGGTTTCAAAGCGGTCAACGACACCATCGGCCACCAGGCCGGCGACGAGCTGCTCATCGAGGCCGCGCGCAGGCTCCAGGACTCGGTCCGGGCCGGGGACACCGCGGCCCGCCTCGGCGGCGACGAGTTCGCCGCGCTGATCCTGGGCGACGGGAACCGCGACCGCAGCGCCCGCGAGTACCAGGTGCGCGAGATCGCCGACCGGCTGCGCACCACCCTCTCCCAGCCGTACCGGATCGGCGGCAGCGAGGTGCGCGTCGCCGCCAGCATCGGCGTGGCCTTCGCCGACCCCGGCATCACCCCTTCGGACCTGATGCGCAACGCGGATCTCGCGATGTACCGGGCCAAGGCGGGCGGCAAGGACCGCGTCGAGATGTACGCCCCCCAGATGCAGGCCGAGGTCGTGCGGAAGGCCGAGCTGGCGGGCCGGCTGCGGACCGCACTCCACGAGGGCGAGTTCGCCCTGCTGCACCAGCCCGTGGTCTCGCTGTCCACCGGCGAGGTGGCGGCCGTCGCCGCGCAGGCCCGCTGGCGTTCCGCCCAGGGCATCCTCTTCACGCCGGCCGAGTTCCTCCGGGTCGCCGAGTACAGCGAGGGCGGCGCGGGAGGGGCGGGAGGCCCCGGCGGCGCCGGCCCGGACCCTTCGCGCACCGCCGAGCTGGGGCGCTGGCTGCTGGAGGAGGCCGTGGAGCAGGCCGCCGACCGGCACCGGGCCGGGCACGACGTGCCGGTGGCCGTGCGGATGACCGCCCAGCGGCTCCTGGACCGTGCGATGCCGCTCGGCTCCGTGGAGGCCCTGCTGACCCGGCACGGCCTGCCCTCCGGCTCCCTGGTGCTGGAGCTCGCGGTATCCGACCCCAGAGTGCCCTTCGACGACCTGGAGCGCCGTCTGACGGCCCTGCACCGGCTCGGGGTGGGTATCTCCCTGGACGGCTTCGGCAGCGGCTACGCGGCCATCAGCGCCCTGCGCCGGCTTCCCGTGGACATGCTGAAGCTGGACCGGGGCCTCGTGGAGGGGGTGGTCGAGTCGGCCCGCCTGCACAAGATCACCGCCGGTCTCCTGCGGATCGCGAACGACCTGGGCATGCGCTCGGTGGCCGACGGGGTCGACCTCCCCGAGCAGGTGTCGGCCCTGCGCGCGATGGGGTGCACGCACGGCCAGGGAATGGCGTTTTCCGGCCCCCTCGACGAGTACAGGCTGCGCCGTGCCCTGGTGCGCGGTACGTTCCCAGTACCGGGCGGAGCAGCCCAGCCGGCTCTGGCCGGCGGCTCCCCCGGGGGCTCGATGGCCATCCGCAGAGGCTCACATAATGAGACGCCCGTCCCACCTACTTGACATCACCCTCCCGCCAGAGGGAGGGTCAGTGCCATGCGCACCCGAATTCTCGTACTTGGAAAGCGCGTCGGCTGAAGCAGGGACCTGCATGTCCCCGCTCAACACCTCCGACGCGCTCCCCTCGCTTGCCTCCTGGCACGAGGGGTTTTTTGTTGCACTGGCACAGAGCCGAATCCGCGTAAAACCCTCAGCTTCGAGAAGAGAATGCCGATGACCGAGCAGGCCACCGGGGCCCACCATCCGCAGCCGCGGCCCCGTTCCGGCGGACAGCAGTCCGCCGCAGTTGAGCACGTCACGGGTGCGCAGTCCCTCATCCGCTCTCTCGAAGAGGTGGGGTGCGACACCGTCTTCGGGATTCCGGGAGGTGCCATCCTTCCCGCGTACGACCCGATGATGGACTCCAAGAAGGTCCGTCACATCCTGGTCCGCCACGAGCAGGGGGCCGGCCACGCCGCCACCGGCTACGCGCAGGCCACCGGCAAGGTCGGCGTCTGTATGGCCACCTCCGGCCCCGGCGCCACCAACCTGGTCACCCCGATCGCCGACGCGCACATGGACTCCGTCCCGCTCGTCGCGATCACCGGCCAGGTCTCCTCCAAGGCGATCGGCACCGACGCCTTCCAGGAGGCGGACATCGTCGGCATCACCATGCCGATCACCAAGCACAACTTCCTGGTCACCAAGGCCGAGGACATCCCGCGGACGATCGCCGAGGCCTTCCACATCGCCTCCACCGGCCGCCCGGGCCCGGTCCTGGTCGACATCGCCAAGGACGCCCTGCAGGCGAAGACCACCTTCTCGTGGCCGCCCGCCCACGACCTCCCCGGCTACCGGCCGGTCACCAAGCCGCATGCCAAGCAGATCCGCGAGGCCGCCAAGCTCATCTGCCAGGCCAAGCGCCCGGTGCTCTACGTCGGCGGCGGCGTCATGAAGTCCGGCGCGACCGCCGAGCTGAAGGTCCTCGCCGAGCTGACCGGCGTGCCGGTCTGCACCACCCTGATGGCGCTGGGCTCCTTCCCCGACAGCCACCCGCTGCACGTCGGCATGCCGGGCATGCACGGCAGCGTCACCGGCGTCACCGCGCTGCAGAAGTCGGACCTGCTGATCGCCCTCGGCACCCGGTTCGACGACCGCGTCACCGGCAAGCTGGACAGCTTCGCCCCCTTCGCCAAGATCATCCACGCGGACATCGACCCGGCCGAGATCGGCAAGAACCGCGCGGTCGACGTCCCGATCGTCGGTGACGCCCGCGAGGTCATCGCCGACCTGATCCAGGCCGTCCAGGCCGAGCACACCGAGGGCAACGCCGGGGACTACACCGCCTGGTGGAACGACCTCAGCCGCTGGCGCGACACCTACCCGCTGGGCTACGACCTGCCCGCGGACGGCAGCCTCTCGCCGCAGCAGGTCATCGAGCGGATCGGCGCGCTCGCGCCGAAGAGCACGATCTTCGCGGCCGGTGTCGGCCAGCACCAGATGTGGGCCTCGCACTTCGTCAAGTACGAGGAGCCCCGCACCTGGCTGAACTCCGGCGGCGCCGGAACCATGGGCTACGCGGTCCCGGCCGCGATGGGCGCCAAGGTCGGCATGCCCGAGCGCACGGTCTGGGCGATCGACGGCGACGGCTGCTTCCAGATGACCAATCAGGAACTGGTCACCTGCGCCCTGAACAACATCCCGATCAAGGTCGCGATCATCAACAACGGTGCGCTGGGCATGGTCCGCCAGTGGCAGACCCTGTTCTACAACCAGCGGTACTCCAACACCGTCCTGCACGCCGACGAGACCGGTCACGACACCGTCGGCTCCCAGCTCGGCGAGTCCATCGCGCCCCGCAAGGGCACCCGCGTCCCGGACTTCGTCAAGCTGTCGGAGGCCATGGGCTGCGTGGCGCTGCGCTGCGAGGACCCGGCCGACCTGGACAAGGTCATCGCCGAGGCCAACGCGATCAACGACCGTACCGTCGTCATCGACTTCATCGTCCACGAGGACGCCATGGTGTGGCCGATGGTCGCCGCCGGCACCTCCAACGACGAGGTCATGGCAGCCCGGGGCGTCCGTCCCGACTTCGGCGACAACGAAGACGACTGAGCCGAGAGAGCCGAGAGAGAGAACGCCCCACATGTCCAAGCACACGCTCTCCGTCCTGGTCGAGAACACGCCGGGCATCCTCGCCCGGATCGCCGCCCTGTTCTCCCGCCGCGGGTTCAACATCGACTCCCTCGCGGTGGGCGTCACCGAGCACCCCGACATCTCCCGCATCACGATCGTCGTGAACGTCGAGGACCTCCCGCTGGAGCAGGTGACCAAGCAGCTGAACAAGCTGGTCAACGTGCTCAAGATCGTCGAGCTGGAGTCGCACAACGCCATCGAGCGCGAACTCGTCCTGGTGAAGGTCCGCGCCGACAACGAGACCCGGTCGCAGATCGTCGAGATCGTCCAGCTCTTCCGCGCCAAGACGGTCGACGTCTCCCCGGAGGCCGTCACCATCGAGGCCACCGGCGGCAGCGACAAGCTCGGCGCGATGCTCAAGATGCTGGAGCCCTTCGGCATCAAGGAGCTCGTGCAGTCCGGCACGATCGCCATAGGGCGTGGCGGACGGTCCATCACGGACCGCAGTCTGCGCGCGCTCGACCGCAGCGCCTGACCCGGCCGGCGCAGCGGCCGCCCAAGCCGCGTCAGACACGCTCGGCTCGCATAGCGAGACCGGCGAACTCAGATTCCGTTCCCCGCCGTACGGTGGGAGCAACACCAGCGCACCAAGGAGATATCCCAGTGGCCGAGCTGTTCTACGAGAACGACGCCGACCTGTCCATCATCCAGGGCCGCAAGGTCGCGGTCATCGGTTACGGCAGCCAGGGCCACGCCCACGCGCTGTCGCTCCGTGACTCCGGCGTCGACGTCGTCGTCGGCCTGAAGGAGGGCTCGAAGTCCAAGGCCAAGGCCGAGGAGCAGGGCCTGAAGGTCGTCCCCGTGGCCGAGGCCGCCGAGTGGGCGAACGTCATCATGATCCTCACCCCGGACCCGCTGCAGGCCGAGATCTACGAGGAGTCCATCAAGGACCACCTCAAGGAGGGCGACGCGCTCTTCTTCGGCCACGGCTTCAACGTCCGCTACGGCTTCATCAAGCCCCCGGCCAACGTGGACGTCGCCCTGGTCGCCCCGAAGGGCCCGGGCCACCTGGTCCGCCGCCAGTACGAGGAGGGCCGCGGCGTTCCGTGCATCGCGGCCGTCGAGCAGGACCACTCGGGCAACGCCTTCGCCCTCGCGCTCTCGTACGCGGCCGGCATCGGCGGCACCCGCGCCGGCGTCATCAAGACCACCTTCACCGAGGAGACCGAGACCGACCTGTTCGGTGAGCAGGCCGTCCTCTGCGGTGGCGCGTCCGCCCTGGTCAAGGCCGGTTTCGAGACGCTGACCGAGGCCGGCTACCAGCCGGAGATCGCGTACTTCGAGTGCCTGCACGAGCTGAAGCTCATCGTCGACCTCATGTACGAGGGCGGCCTGGAGAAGATGCGCTGGTCGGTCTCCGAGACCGCCGAGTGGGGCGACTACATCACCGGCCCCCGCGTCATCACGGACGCCACCAAGGCCGAGATGAAGAAGGTCCTCGCGGAGATCCAGAGCGGCGAGTTCGCCAACACCTGGATGGCCGAGTACAAGGCCGGTCTGCCGAAGTACAACGAGTACAAGAAGGCCGACGAGGCGCACCTGCTGGAGACCACCGGCAAGAAGCTGCGCAAGCTGATGAGCTGGGTCGACAGCGACGAGAGCTGATCGTGGACGGCGGGGCCGGGACGGTGTGTCCCGGCCCCGCCGCGCGTCGCTTGTCCACCACGGCCAACCCCGGAAGGGTGATCCTTCCGTACAGGCGGAAATCCGGTCCGTCAGCGCCACTACACTGCTCAACACATACGCGTCAGGCCCACAGTGTCGTGCGTCTTCCACGCGGCTACCCCCTCCACCGCCTGCGGCCGTCGGGACGGCCGTCCGCACTGGACTTGTGAGGATGACCCACGTGAGCTCGAAACCTGTCGTACTCATCGCCGAAGAGCTGTCGCCCGCCACGGTGGACGCGCTCGGTCCGGACTTCGAGATCCGGCACGTCAACGGAGCCGACCGCGCGGAGCTGCTGCCCGCGATCGCCGACGTCGACGCGATCCTCGTCCGCTCCGCGACCAAGGTCGACGCCGAGGCCATCGCCGTCGCCAAGAAGCTGAAGGTCGTCGCGCGCGCCGGCGTCGGTCTGGACAACGTCGACGTCTCCGCCGCCACCAAGGCCGGCGTGATGGTCGTCAACGCCCCGACCTCGAACATCGTGACGGCCGCCGAGCTGGCCTGCGGTCTGCTCGTCGCCACCGCCCGCAACATCCCGCAGGCCAACACCGCCCTGAAGAACGGTGAGTGGAAGCGGAACAAGTACACGGGCGTCGAGCTCAGCGAAAAGACCCTCGGCGTCGTCGGCCTCGGCCGCATCGGCGTCCTGGTCGCGCAGCGCATGTCGGCCTTCGGCATGAAGATCGTCGCGTACGACCCCTACGTACAGCCTGCGCGCGCCGCCCAGATGGGCGTCAAGATGCTGACGCTGGACGAGCTGCTGGAGGTCGCCGACTTCATCACCGTGCACCTGCCCAAGACCCCCGAGACCCTCGGTCTCATCGGGGACGAGGCCCTGCACAAGGTGAAGCCGTCGGTCCGCATCGTCAACGCCGCCCGCGGCGGGATCGTGGACGAGGCCGCGCTGTACTCGGCCATCAAGGAGGGCCGCGTCGCCGGCGCCGGCCTCGACGTGTACGCGAAGGAGCCCTGCACGGACTCCCCGCTCTTCGAGCTCGACCAGGTCGTCTGCACCCCGCACCTTGGCGCGTCCACGGACGAGGCCCAGGAGAAGGCCGGTGTCTCGGTCGCCAAGTCGGTGCGCCTCGCGCTCGCCGGCGAGCTCGTGCCGGACGCGGTCAACGTCCAGGGCGGTGTCATCGCCGAGGACGTCCGTCCCGGCCTGCCGCTCGCCGAGAAGCTCGGCCGCATCTTCACCGCCCTCGCGGGCGAGGTCGCGGTCCGCCTCGACGTCGAGGTCTGCGGCGAGATCACCCAGCACGACGTCAAGGTGCTCGAACTCTCCGCGCTCAAGGGTGTCTTCGAGGACGTCGTCGACGAGACGGTCTCCTACGTCAACGCCCCGCTGTTCGCACAGGAGCGCGGGGTCGAGGTACGCCTGACCACCAGCTCGGAGTCCCCGGACCACCGCAACGTGGTGACCGTCCGCGGCACCCTGTCGGACGGTCAGGAGGTCTCGGTCTCCGGCACGCTGGCGGGCCCGAAGCACCTGCAGAAGATCGTGGGCATCGGCGAGTACGACGTGGACCTGGCGCTCGCCGACTACATGGTCGTGCTGCGCTACACCGACCGCCCGGGCGTGGTCGGCACCGTCGGCCGCGTTCTCGGCGAGGCCGGTCTGAACATCGCGGGCATGCAGGTCGCCCGTGCGGAGGAGCACGGCGAGGCGCTCGCCGTCCTCACCGTCGACGCCGAGGTGCCGGCGAACGTCCTCGCGGACATCTCCGCCGAGATCGGCGCCGCTTCGGCGCGTACGGTCAGCCTCGGCTGACCCGAGTCACACGGCGAAGGGCCCGGGGGATTCCCCCGGGCCCTTTCACGTGGTGCCGCCCCGTCCCGATCAGTTGTACGCCACCGCAGCGCCGTCCGCGGGCGCCTCGGCCCGCTCCGCCGCGGGCGGGGCCGGGGCCTGGATGCCCCGCATCAGCGCCGCGGCGAGCACGGCCGCCCCGAGCATCAGCGCCGCGCCGCCCCAGGCCGCGTACTGCATCCCGTGGACGAAGGCCTCCCGGGCCAGGGCCAGGACCTGCTCGCCCGCCTCCCCGCCGATCCGGTGGGCGGCGGCCACGGCCCCGCCCAGGGTCTCCCGCACGGCGGGCTCGGAGTCCGCCAGGTCGCCGCGGTAGACCGCGGTGCCGAGGCTGCCGAGGACCGCCATGCCCAGCGCGCCGCCGAACTCCGTTCCGGTCTCCAGCAGGGAGGCGGCGGAGCCGGCCTTCTCGGCGGGGGCCGCGGCGAGCGCCATGTCGGAGACCAGGGACATCACCGTCACGACGCCCGAGGAGAGCACCCCGGCGCCGGTCAGGATCAGCCACAGGGAGTCGGTGTCCACCAGGCTGAAGAGGGCGAAGCCGGCGGCGGCGAGGGCGAACCCGCCGGCGATGACGTAGCCCCGGTCCACCTTCTGGGCCAGGGCGGCCGAGACGGGGGCCGCGGCGCCGATGACGACCGAGGGGGCGAGGCTCCACAGGGCCGCTTCCAGGGTGCCCATGCCGAGCACCGACTGGAGGTACTGGGTCGTGAAGTAGGCCGAGCCCATCACGGCGAAAGCGGCGAGGGTGTTGAGGGCGATCCCCGCCCCGAAGCCGCGGCCCCGGAAGAGGGCGCGGGGGATCATGGCGTCGTCGCGGGTGCGCTGGCGGCGGACGAAGACGTACGCGAAGGCCAGGCCGGCGGCGAGGCAGCCCAGGTGGAGCGGCTCGAAGCCCTCGGCGGCGATCTCCTTGAGGCCGTAGACGACCGGCAGTACGGCGGCCATGGACAGCGGGACGCTCAGCAGGTCGAAGCGGCCGGGGGCCGGGTCCTTGAACTCCGGGACCAGGACCGGGACCAGGAGCAGCAGGAGCAGCATCGCGGGCACGTTGACGAGGAAGACCGAGCCCCACCAGAAGTGGTTCAGCATCACACCGCTCAGCACCGAGCCGAGGGCGATCCCGCCGGTCATGGCCCCGGACCAGATGGCGATGGCCTTGCCGCGCTGCTTGTCGTCCTGGAAGAGGTTCCGTACGAGGGCCAGCGTGGAGGGCATCAGGGTCGCGCCGCCGATGCCGAGCAGGACGCGGGCCGCGATGAGCATCTCGGCGCTGGTGGCGTAGCCGGCGCAGACCGAGGCGATGCCGAAGGCGGTCGCGCCGATCAGCAGCAGCTTGCGGCGGCCGATCCGGTCGCCGAGCGAGCCCATCGTGATCAGCAGGCCGGAGAGGGCGAAGGCGTAGCTGTCGAAGATCCAGAGCTGCTGGGTGGCGCTCGGGGCGAGCTGGTCGGTGATGGCCGGGATGGCGAAGTAGAGGACGGAGACGTCCATCGACACCAGGAGCAGGGGCAGCAGGAGGACGGTGAAGGCGGTCCATTCGCGGCGGCCGGCGCGGCGCGCTGTGGCGGCGGGAGTTGTCATGAGCAGGAATATACACACGTCTTAAACGCTCGTCTATGACAATTGTATAAAACTGTTGTCTGGGACGGTTGTCTTGCTACCTTGTGGCCATGGGACATCGCGAAGATCTGCTCGAAGGCGCCAAGAAGTGCCTGGTCGAGAAGGGGTTCGTGCGCACGACCGCGCGCGACATCGTCAGCGCCTCGGGAACCAACCTGGCGTCCATCGGCTACCACTACGGCTCGAAGGACGCCCTGCTCGCCCAGGCCTTCATCGGCCTGATGGAGGAATGGGGCGCCGGCTTCCAGACAGGCCTGGACGGTGAGGGAGGGTCGCTGGAGCGGTTCCGCGCGCTCTGGGAGGGCGTCCTCGCGGCACACGAGACGTCGGGTCCGGTCTTCGCGGCCAGCCTGGAGGTGGCGCTCGGCAGGGACCAGCGGCCGGAACTGCGGTCCATGCTCGCCGCGTTGCAGGCCGAGGGGCGCCGCGGCCTGATCTCCATCCTGACCGGCACCCCCGAGGACCAGCTCGACGACCGGGACGTGCGCACGCTCGGCGCCTTCTACCAGGCGCTGCTGAACGGCCTGATGATCCAGTGGCTGTTCGATCCGGAGTCGGCGGCCACGGCGGAGGAGTTCACCGAGGGCATGCGCCGGGCGGCCGAGGCGATGACGCGTCCGAGGGGTTCAGGGGACGGGGAGTAAGCGGAGCGGGAACCGCCGCCGGCGGCGCCCCGTCGCACCCCCGGATCGGCCCGAGACGAGGGGGAGTCGACATGGCGAGAGCCGGTGCGGGAGCGGGAGCGGGAGCAGGGGCGGGAGCAGGGGCGGGTACGGAAGCGGGAACGCAGGCGGGAGCGCGGGGCCGGGCGAGGGCCGGGTCCGGGCCCGCGGTGCGCGCGGGCGTACTGGCGGCCGGCCTGGCGGCGGTGGTCCTGACGGCCGGATGCGGTGCGCCGCAGGCACAGCCGGACAACCGGCCGCGCATGAAGCAGGTGGCGGCGGCCTGGGAGGGCTCGGCGGCCCTCAAGCAGTGGCGCGAGGGCTTCCACCCCCTGGACCGGCAGGAGTGGAAGCCGCCGGAGGGCTTCCACTCCGAGGAGGACAAAGACGCCTACGCCGCCAAGAACTTCGTCCTGCGCACCGAGCTGCCCGCCGCGCCGCCGCCCGCCACCGCCATCCGGTGGCCCGACGACAAGGGCGGCGCCACGCTCACGCTGCCGCTCCAGAACGCGGCCCAGGCGTACGGGGAGCTGGACCAGGGCCCGGACGGAGGACCCGCGCTGGCGGTCACGGGCGTCCGCTTCGAGGAGATCGCCGTACGCACCAGCCGCGGCCCGGCCCGGGCACCGGCCTGGCTGTTCACCGTCGAGAGGTACGAGACCCCGCTCGTCCGGCTCGCCGTCCCCCCGCAGGAGCTCCCCGAGGCCCCCGTCGAGCCCCTGGCCACCTTCGACGAGGGCACGGCACCCCTGTTCGTCTACCTGGGCACACCGGACGCGACGCGGCTCACCGTGCAGGCCGGCCACGGCAGCTGCGACGGCGGGGTCGCCGTGGACGTCCTGGAGGGGGCCGACACCGTGGTGCTGGCCGGCCGGATCGTGGCCGGCGCCGAGCCGGGAACGGCCTGCGACGCGGCGATGCGCATGGAGATGGTTCCCGTCGCGCTGGCCCGGCCGCTGGGCGCCCGGCTCGTCGTGGACGCCGCGACGGGCGGACCCCTCTGGGAGCCGCGGCCGGTGGCGGCTCCCGCGACCGTCACACCGTGATGACCACCTTCGCCCGCGCGTGCTCCACTTCGAGGTACCTGATGGCCTCGGGCACCTCGCGGAGCGGATAGGCCCGGTCGATCACCGGGGTGACCTCGCCGGGTTCGACGAGGTCCCGGAGCGCCTCCAGGTTCTCCCTGCGGGGCGTGGCCGTGAGCACGAGCAGACGCTGGCCGACGAACAGGGACAGCGCCTGGCCCTTCACGAGCAGGGCCATCGGCCCCACCAGGCTGCCACCGTCGGAGACACCGCCACCGGAGAGGACGAGCGTCCCCGCGGGGGTCAGTGCGCGCCGGCAGTCGGCCAGCGACCGGTTGCCCACCAGGTCGAGCACGAGGTCGTGGCGCGGGCCGCGGCGGGTGAAGTCCTCCCGGGAGTAGTCGACGACGTGATCGGCGCCGAGCGACCGGACCAGGTCCACGTTCCGCGGACCGCACACACCGGTCACTTCCGCGCCGAACGCCTTGGCGATCTGAACGGCGAAGGTGCCCACCCCGCCTGACGCCCCGTTGACCAGGACCCTCTGCCCCGGCCGTACGCGCCCCAGATCGCGCAGGCCCATCAGGGCGGTGTTCCCCGCCAGCGGGAGCGCGGCCGCCTGTTCGTACGTCAGACCGGCCGGCATCGCCGCGACCGCCTCGGCGGGGGCGCACACGTACTCGGCGAAGGCCCCCTCGGCCTCGCCGAACACCTCGTCACCGGGGCGCAGCCCGGTCACGTCCTTGCCCACCGCCTCCACCACGCCCGCGAAGTCCGTGCCCCGGACCTTCACCTTCGGGGCGCCGAGCCCGAGTACGAGGCGCGCCAGGTACGGGTCGCCCCGCATGAGGTGCCAGTCGCGCGCGTTGACCGCGGCCGCGCGGACCCGCACCAGCACCTGGTGGTCGCCGGGCACCGGCCGTTCGACCTCCCTCAACTCCAGTACGTCGGGGGAGCCGTACCGGTCCTGGACGATCGCCTTCATCGGGCCTCCGTGGCGCACCGGTCCGGTGCGGAAGGGGTCGGCTGACCGGCAGGCCAACGCTGTACGCGACGCTAGGCGCCGGGCGGCGGCGCGGGCATCGGGGACGATCCCTGGACCGGCCCGGAGATCACCCTCAGAGATCCCCCAGAGATCCCCTACGTCAGGCGGGCGGCTTTCAGGGCCATGTGGAGCAGCAGGCGGTCCTCGCCCTCGTCCAGATCGAGCCCGGTCAGCTGCTCCACGCGGGCGAGGCGGTAGTAGAGGGTCTGGCGGTGGATGCCCAGGGCGGCCGCCGCGCGGCCCGCCTGGCCGGCGCAGTCCAGGAACACCTCGGCGGTGCGGGCGAGTTCGCGGTGCGCCGGGGCCAGCAGGGCGCGCGCCGCCGGATCGTCCACCGGATCGGCGGCGAGGGTCGCCAGCAGCCGGTACGGGCCGATCGCCGACCACTGGGCGACCGGGCCGAGCCGGGGCTGCGCGACGGCCGCCCGGGCCGCGGCGACGGCCTGCTCCCAGGCGGCGGGCAGCTCCGCGAGGCCCCGGACGGGGTCGGCGACGCCCGCGGTCATCCGGCGGGCCGGCCCGGCCGGGGGCCTGGCCCGGGCCTTGGCCGCCGCGGTCGCCCCGGCCGCCTTGCCCGCTGTGCCCGCCTTCGCGGCTGAGCCTGGGCCGGCGGCTCCGGCGGAGCCGCCCGCTCCGGCCGCTCCCGCCGTCCCCGCCGGTTCCGCCGCGCGCGGCAGCAGCCGGGCCACCGCCGTCAGCGCCGGGGCCAGCGCGTCCGTCGAGCGCAGCCGGAGCAGGACCGCCAGGGCCAGGTCGCCGGCCGCGCCCGCCTCGTCCCCGCCGGCGCCCCGCCGCGGTACGAGGCACACGGCCGCCGCGCCCGGTACCGACGCGGGAGCCTCCCCGGACCAGGGCGCCACGCAGACGGCCGCGTGCAGCCCGTCCCCGCCCGGGCCGAGGGCGGCCCGCAGCGCGGCCACCGCCATGTCCTGCTGCCAGCCCCGCCCGGCCGTGAGCACCGCCTGGAACTCCCGCGACAGGTCCGCCCCCGCCTTCGCCTCCTCGGCGAGCAGCACCCCGATCCGCTGGGCCACCTCCATGGCCGCGGCCAGGGCCGCCGGCTCGGGGCCGGGCGTGCCGGGCTCCTGGTCGAGGAGCCACACGTAGCCCTGCACGATGCCCCGGAACCGCACCGGCAGGCAGATCCGCCCCCGGAACACCCCCGCGTCGGGCGCCGCCGGGATGCGGACGGGGCCGGTGGCACGGGCGATGCCGAAGCCCTCGAACCAGGACCGGACGGCCGCCGTCGACTGCCGCGTCAGGATCGAGCGGGTCCGTACCGGGTCCATCGCCAGATCGTCGTCGCTGTCGTGCGCGCCGAAGGCGATGAGGCGGAAGTCCCGGTTCTCCAGGGTCGCCGGGGCGCCGAGCAGCGCCGAGATCTCGTCCACCAGGTCCTGGTAATCGCCCTTCACCCCGACATTCTCCCACCCCGGGACCGGCCCTTCATACAGATGTATGAGATCCGGGACACGGATGCGTGACAGCTGTCGATGGCAGAGGATCAAAGCGATCCTTAGGTTTCACGGTGGTTTTACTTGCGCTTTTCTTCTGCCACCCGCTGGAGGTGCCCCCGTGCTGGGTCCCGTGATCCTCGCCGCTTCGCGCAGCGACAAGATGCGTCGTATCGTCTCTGCCGCCCCGGTGACCAAGCCCGTGGTGAACCGTTTCATCCCCGGCGAGACGGTCGACCAGGTCATCCCGATCGTCGAGGACCTCACCCGCGACGGCCTCGAGGTCACCCTCGACGTCGTCGGCGAGGACATCACCGCGGTGGAGCAGTCCTACGCCGCCCGGGACGCCTACCTCCAGCTCATCGAGCGTCTCGCGGAGCTCGGCCTCGGCGAGAAGGCCGAGATGTCCGTGAAGCTGTCGATGTTCGGCCAGGCGCTGGAGGGCGGCCACGAGCTGGCCCTCGCCAACGTCCGCCCGGTCGTCGAGGCCGCGGCCGCCATCGGCACCACCGTGACGCTCGACGCCGAGGACCACACCACCCTCGACTCGATGTTCGCCATCCACGAGGAGCTGCGCCGGGACTTCCCGCAGACCGGCTGCGTGATCCAGGCGTACCTGTTCCGCACCGAGGCCGACGCCCGGCGCCTGGCCGCCGCGGGCAGCCGCGTCCGGATCGTCAAGGGCGCCTACAAGGAGCCGGCCGAGGTCGCGTACCAGGACAAGGCGGAGATCGACAAGGCCTACGTCCGGATCATGAAGATCCTGATGGAGGGCGAGGGCTACCCGATGATCGGGTCCCACGACCCGCGGCTGATCGCCATCGGCCAGGAACTGGCCCGGCAGGCCGGGCGCAAGCTGGACGAGTACGAGTTCCAGATGCTGTACGGCATCCGCAGCGAAGAGCACCTGCGGCTCGCCGCCGAGGGCCACCGGATGCGGGTCTACACCGCGTACGGGACGGACTGGTACGGCTACTTCATGCGCCGCCTCGCGGAGAAGCCGGCCAACCTGCTGTTCTTCCTCCGCTCGATGATCACCAAGAACTAGCCAAGAACTAGGTCAAGGAGTTACCAGCCCCATGGATGCTGTGACCCAGGTCCCCGCGCCGGTCAACGAGCCGGTCCACTCGTACGCCCCCGGCACCCCGGAGCGCGCGCGGCTCGAAGCACAGCTCAAGCAGCTGTCCGAGAACCCGATCGACCTCCCGATGACGATCAACGGCGTCAAGCGGATGGGCGGCGGCGAGCGTTTCGACGTGGTCCAGCCGCACGACCACAAGTCGGTGCTCGGCACCTTCGCCAACGCCACCCAGGCCGACGCGCAGGAGGCCATCGACGCCGCCCTCGCCGCCGCCCCGGCCTGGCGCTCGATGTCCTTCGACGACCGCGCCGCGATCATCCTGCGCGCCGCCGAGCTGCTGTCCGGCCCGTGGCGCGAGAAGCTCGCCGCCTCGACCATGCTGGGCCAGTCGAAGACCGCCCAGCAGGCCGAGATCGACACCCCGTGCGAGCTCGTCGACTTCTGGCGCTTCAACGTCCACTTCGCCCGCCAGATCCTGGCCGAGCAGCCGGTCGCGAACTCCGCCGGCGTGTGGAACCGCAGCGACCACCGCCCGCTCGAGGGCTTCGTCTACGCGATCACGCCCTTCAACTTCACGGCCATCGCCGGCAACCTGCCGACCGCCCCCGCCCTCATGGGCAACGTGGTCCTGTGGAAGCCGTCCCCGACGCAGACCCACTCCGCGGTCCTCCTCATGGAGCTCCTGGAGGAGGCCGGCCTGCCCAAGGGCGTCATCAACCTGGTGACGGGCGACGGCATCGCCGTCTCCGAGGTGGCCCTGAACCACCCCGAGCTGGCCGGCATCCACTTCACCGGCTCGACCAAGACCTTCCAGTACCTGTGGAAGACGGTCGGCAACAACATCGAGAAGTACAAGTCCTACCCGCGCCTGGTCGGCGAGACCGGCGGCAAGGACTTCGTCGTCGCGCACCCGTCCGCGGACCGCGCCGTCCTGAAGACCGCCCTGACCCGCGGCTCCTTCGAGTTCCAGGGCCAGAAGTGCTCGGCGTCCTCGCGCGCCTACGTCCCGGCCTCGATCTGGAACGACGGCTTCAAGGAGGCCTTCGCGGCCGAGGTCGACGGCATCGCCATGGGCGACGTCCGCGACCTGACCAACTTCATCGGCGCCGTCATCGACGAGCGCTCGTTCGCGAAGAACAAGGCCGCGATCGACCGCGCCATCGCCGACCCGACCTGCGAGATCATCGCCGGTGGCACCTACGACGACTCGGAGGGCTACTTCGTCCGCCCGACCGTCATCGCGTGCACCGACCCGGAGAACGAGGTCTTCACGACCGAGTACTTCGGCCCGATCCTCGCCGTGCACGTCTACGAGGACGCGAACTTCGACGCGATGCTGGCGCAGATGGAGTCCGTCTCGGCGTACGCCCTGACCGGCTCGATCATCGCGGCGGACCGTTACGCGGCGGCGGACGCGATGGAGAAGCTCCGCTTCGCGGCGGGCAACTTCTACATCAACGACAAGTCCACGGGCGCCGTGGTCGGCCAGCAGCCCTTCGGCGGCGGCCGTGCCTCGGGCACGAACGACAAGGCGGGCGCGGCGACCAACCTGCAGCGCTGGACCTCGACCCGCTCCATCAAGGAGACCCTGGTCGCGCCGACCGAGTACGGCTACCCCCACATGGGCTGATCCCCGGCCCCGCCTGACCCCGCCCCCGCTCCGGTACCCCCAAGTCCGGAGCGGGGGCGGTATCCATTTCCCCACCGGGCAACTGCTGCTAGCCTGGCCCCAGTTGTCGTGTACGGCGACCAGCTCCAGGACTCGGGCCCGGCTTCCCGAGGGAGCCGAGGGCTCTCACGAGCTCCCGTACGGGGTGGGATCTTTGCCAGGAGATACGAGACCTCTACGCGTCCGTGCCGGGACGACGCCCGGGGAGACGTATGTCCAGGCGCACCGACAACCGCCACCGTGTCGCGACCCTCTGCCGCGCAGCCACCGGCCTGCCGCGCCGCACCTGCCTCGGATGGGCCGAAACGGGCCTGATCGACCGCAGCCAACCGGTCCCGGACGCCGAGGGCGAGGGGCAGCGCCTCCTCGAGTCCCTCATGGTGGCCGAGCTTGCCGACGGGCTCCGGGAGAGCGACCTGCGGGACGGCGCCCTGCTCGGCTTCACCTCCGCCCGGCCGACCCGGACCGGTCTGGCGCTCGGGCTGCACCCGGCCATGGCCGACCGGGTCCTCGCCACGGTGCTGCCGCGCATCGACGAGCACCACGGCGGACTGCGCGGGGTGCCCGGGCTGCGTATCGTCCCGGCGGGCCGGAGCTGGTCGCTGAGCCACCTGCAGGGCCCGGCCGCGGTCCATCTGGTGCATCCCGACCCGGACTGGCGCCCGGTGCTGCCGGAACACGGCGACGGGCTGACGCAGCTGTGGCGGCGACACCGCCACCGCCTGCACCCCGCCGAGGCGGCGGAGCTGCGGGGCCGCACCGGGGCGGGGGACGATCCCGGATCGGTCACGGCGCAGGACTGGCTGAACAGCAGGCTCCTGAGGCGCCCACGACTGCTGGGCGAGGCCGGGGCCGCGCACGGGTCGGCGAACGTCTACACCCACGGCGGCGGGGACGTGGTCGTCGAGTGGTGCTGTGCCGTGGAACGGGACGAACTGGAGCGGCGGCTGCGCCGGAGCGGCCTGGCGCAGCGGCCGGGCCGGATCGCCGAGCGGCTCCGGGACCAGCCGTGGTTTCCCGGAGAGATCGCGATGGGCGGAGCCTTCGTCACCCTGCGGCGCGGGCACTGTTACGCCACGGCCCCCTCGGCGCGGAGGGGGTTCTGATGCTCACCGCGGTGATCGTGACGGCGGCCGTGCTCGGGGTGAGCAAGGTGGTGCGGGACTGGCTGATCCTGCGGCAGGTGCGGGCGGCCATGGAGGCGGGGACGTCGGAGGACCGGGTGCGGATCGGGATGCGGCTCGCGGAAGCGCTCGGCGGCGGGCAGTCCGGGCCGCCCCCGGAGCCGCCCGCCCCGGAGGGCGTCACACCTCCACGATGACCTGGTCGAGGGACTTGCGGACCAGGTCGGGGACCTCGCAGTCGGCCGCGGGGTAGCCGACCGGGATGACCGCGAAGGCCTTCTCGTTCTCCGGGCGGTTCAGGACGTGGCTCAGGAAGCGCATCGGGCTCGGGGTGTGGATCAGCGCGGCGAGGCCCGACAGGTGGAGGGCGGACAGGAGCATGCCGACCGCGATGCCGACCGACTCGTCGACGTAGTAGTGCTTGCGCTTCGTGCCGTCCGGGCCGAGCCAGTACCGCTGCTGGAAGACCACGATCAGCGCCGGGGCGTCGGTGAGGTGGGTCTTGACGGCGTCGGTGCCGAGCGGGCGCAGGGCGGCGAGCCATTCGTCGCCGAGGCGGCCGTCGTAGGAGATCAGCTCCTCCTGCTCGGCGGCGGCGCGGATCTGCTCCCGTACCGCCGGGTCCTTGACCAGGACGAAGGTCCACGGCTGCTGGTGCGCTCCGGACGGCGCGGTCGCCGCGCACGCGATCGCGTCCCGGACGACCTGTTCGGGCACCGGGTCGGGGGAGAAGTGGCGTACGGTCCGCCGCTCGTCCATGCGGGCCCGCAACTCGGCGGCGCGCGCGAGCGATTCGGCGCCGGACATCCGCTCGGGCCGGTAGGGGGCGGGACGGTACGGCTGGCCGTGGATCGGGGTCCACTGCTGGGTTTCGGGCGACATGGGGCGAGTCTGCCGAGGCAATGGTCCAGACCGCCAGGGCCGCGTCGGCCGATTCCGGCCGGTGGACGGCGTACGGCGTCCGCAATGCGGTCCTTGGTACGGTCGCGGGATGAGCGACTGGGACGCCGAGGCCGTACGGGCGCGGCTGCGCGCGAAGATCCTCCGGTACGAGCTGCGCGCGCCGCTCCCGGAGGCGGAGGTCCGGGCCTTCGAGGTGGAACACGGCATCCGGCTGCCCGAGGAGTACCGGACGTTCGTCACGACGGTCGGCGACGGCCCCGCGGGCCCCCACTACGGGCTGATGCCGCTGGTCACCCGGCGCCAGGACGTCGACGACGACTGGGCTGTGGACGGGGAGTGGGAGGACGACCGCCGCCCGGGGCGGCTGGCCGCGCCGTGCCCGATCCGGAAACCCCGTCCGTTCGACGAGAACCGGAGGTTCGACGAGCGCGAGGGGCTGACCCTGGGCACGCTCATGCTCGCCGAACAGGGGTGCGGCATCTATACGAGGCTGATCCTCACCGGGCCGCTGGCCGGTCAGGTCTGGCACCTGGACCAGGACTTCGGGAGTTGCGTGCCCGAGAGCCCCGACTTCCGCACCTGGTACACCGACTGGCTGGAGAAGTGACGGGCGTGCACGTCGCACACACCGCCGGGCTGACCGGCGACGAGCTCCGCGAGGTGCGGGCCCTGCTCGACGAGGCCTTCGAAGGGGACTTCGGCGAGGAGGACTTCGAGCACGCCCTCGGCGGGATGCACGTGCTGGTCCGGGACGCGGGCGGCGTACTCGTCGCGCACGGCAGCGTGGTGCAGCGCCGGATCGTGCACGGCGGGCGGGCCCTGCGGACCGGGTACGTCGAGGCCGTCGCCGTACGGGCCGGCTCGCGGCGGCGGGGCCTCGGCGGGCAGGTCATGGCCGAGCTCGAACGGATCATCGCGCGGGCCTATGTGCTGGGCGCGCTGTCGGCGTCGGAGGCCGGGGCCGGGCTCTACCTGGCCCGAGGCTGGGCGGTGTGGCCGGGCCGGCTCGGGGCGCTGTCGCCGGACGGGCCGGTGCGCCTCCCCGACGAGGGGGCCTCCACCTACGTGTGGGTGCCGCCCGGCGGGATCCGGCTGGACACCGGCGGGCGGCTCGACTTCGACTGGCGGAACGGGGACGTGCTCTAGCGGGCGGGGATCAAGAGCCCGAGATGCTCGGCGCCCCCGACTCGATGTGGCCCGTGTAGCGGCGCGACCAGGTGCCGTCGGAGTCGGCCAGGACCGTGAAGTCGTACCAGCCGTTGCTGTAGGCCACGGCGTTGAAGTAGTCCTCGCGCGAGGAGTTCGCCGGGACGGTGTAGGTCCAGGGGCCGTCCGTGCGGTAGGCGTTCGAGCGGATCGTGAAGGTGACGGGGGAGGCGGAGGAGTTCGTCATCTTGAAGTAGACCGCCGTCTTGCCGGTCCCCGGCTCGACCGCGAAGCGGGCCGCCACCTCGATGTCCTTGCCCGCCTTCGACGCGTCGCCGATGAAGCGGCGCAGGAAGCGGTTCGGCCCGTACATCGAGATGTCGTACTTGCCCGAGCCGTGGCCGAGGCCGATGTTGAAGTAGTCGGTGCCGGTGGCGCCCGGGTCGACCGTGTACTGCCAGGCCGCCGTGTCCCGGTGCTGGTGCGGGTGGATCGAGAAGTGCGCCGGCCGCTTCGCCTCCGCGCCCTGGTTGGTCATCGAGAACCACGCCAGGATCTTGCCGGCCGCCCCGAACTCGAAGCGGTCAAGGTTGCCGTTCACCTGGTACGGCAGGGCCCGCGCCGGGCGGCTGCCGGGCTCCTGCGCCGGGAGGGCGTTGTCCTGCGGCGCCGGGTTGGGCAGCGGGCCGCAGGTCGCCTGGCCGATGACCTTGGCGGTGGAGGGGAGGCCGGCGGGGACCCCGTAGACCGGGTGCGCGAAGTCGAAGACGCCGGTCAGGTCGCCGACCACCTTCCGGCGCCAGGCGCTGATGTTCGGACAGGTGGCCGGGGTGCCGATCGCGGCCGTCCACCGCTCCATGAACCGCAGGACGGAGGTGTGGTCGAAGACCTCCGAGCTCACCCAGCCGCCGCGGGTCCACGGGGACATCACGATCATCGGGACGCGGAAGCCGAGCCCGATCGGGACGCCGTCCAGGTACTCGCCGGGGGTGCCGGGCGGGGCGATGGGCGGGGGCACGTGGTCGAAGAAGCCGTCGTTCTCGTCGTAGTTGAGGAAGAGGACCGTGGAGTCGAAGACCTCCGGGTTCGCGGCCAGGGCGCGGTAGACCAGGTCGACGAAGTGCGCGCCGTCGCCGGGCGGGGCGTAGGGGTGCTCCGAGAAGGCCTCGTTGGCCACGACCCAGGAGACCTGGGGGAGGGTGCCCGCGACGGCGTCGGCGCGGATCGCGGCCGCGATGTCGTCCGGGGTGGAGCCGGTGACCCTGGGGACCGAGCCCATGCCCCGGTCCCACAGCGGGTTGCCGGGGGCCGCGTCCGTGAACTTCTTGAAGTAGGCCAGACCGTTGTCCCCGTAGTTGTCCTGGGCGTTCTGGTAGACCTTCCAGCTCATGCCGGCCCGCTGGAGGGCCTCCGCGTACGTCTCCCAGGTCAGCCCGGACTCGTCGCCGCCGTCCTTGCTGGAGGCGTCGATCTTGCCGCTCCACAGGAAGGTGCGGTTGGGGCCGGTCGCGCTGAGGGTGGAGCAGAAGTACGCGTCGCAGATCGTGTAGTTGTCGGCGAGGCCGTAGTGGAAGGGGATGTCCCCCCGGTCCAGGTACCCGAGGGTGCGGGTGTTGCCGACGCCGGTGACCCAGTTGTCCATCCGGCCCTTGTTCCAGGCCGCGTGCTGCGAGCTCCAGCTGTGCGGGAGGTCGCCGTTGCACTGGGCCAGGGTCTCGCCGTCGACGCCGCCGGCCGGCGGGGTGGAGCTGAGCTTCCACGGGTACTGGCGGCCGCCCCAGTTGGGCTGGTTGAACATGCCCCAGCCGCCGGGGATGTTGCCGGCGGCGCGGTCGCCGAACCCGCGGACGCCCTTCAGCCTGCCGAAGTAGTGGTCGAAGCTGCGGTTCTCCTGCATGAGGATCACCACGTGCTTCACGTCGGTGATGGTGCCGGTCGCGGCGGCCGCGGCCGCCGTCGCCGGCAGCGCCGCGGGCAGCGCGGCCCCCGCCATGAGCCCGGCGCCGATTCCCACGAACCCTCTGCGGCTGATCGGTGTCACTGGCCCCTCGCCTCCAACTCAAGTGCCCCGCTGGCACATCGACGGCAAGAGTGACGGGGGTCGCGCCAAAGGTCTACATCCGTGCGGTAAGAGTTCGGTGAACATAAGGGTGGCTGGAATCAGCCGTCGATCCGGACCAGCATCTTGCCCAGGTTGTCCCCGCGCAGCATGCCCAGAAAGGCCTCCACCGTCCGGTCGAAGCCCTGGGCAACGGTGGTGTCGGTGCCGATCCGGCCACTGCGCAGATGCGGCACGAGGAGGTCCTCCATCTCTTCCTGCAGATTGGTGTGATTGCGAACCAATACCCCTTCCAGCCGTAGCGACTTGTGTACGACTTCGAAGAGGTTGCGGGGTGCGACGGGCGAACGGTCCCCGTTGTACGTCGAGATCGCGCCGACCTGGGGGCACCTCCCAGCGGTAGCTGGGGGAGGGTCCACCGAGGGCAGCAGGTTCTCGACGAGCGCGGCGCCGGGTGCCGGCTCCGGAACCGGGGAGGCGGCGCAGGTGAAGTCTCCGCCGCCGCCACCGCGCTCGGCCTCACCCAGTCGGCCGTCTCCCACTCCGTGCGCGGCAGCGAGGCGAAGGTCGGCGCGGTCCTCTTCGAGCGCGGCCGCGGCGGGGGCCGCGGCGCGGTGGAGGGGTGCTCCGGATCGCCGCGTTCCGCAGTGCGGCCCTGCACCTGCTGCCGCCCGCGCCGGAGCGGCTGACGGCCCGGCACCCGGGCATCCGCCCCGAGGTCCGCGTGGTGCGCGAGATCGGCGCCGGGGCGGCCGGGGAAGTGGCGGCGGGCCGCGCCGACCTGGGCATCGCCACGCTGGGCGGCTCGCAGGAGGTGACGCCCGGCCTGCTGACCGGGGTGCCGGCGCAGGAGGCGTACCGCCTGGTCCACCCGGCCGGGCACCCGGACCCGAAGGGCCTGCCGCTGATGGACTGGGACGAGAACTGCGGTTCCTGCACCCGATCCTGGTGGCGGTCCCAGGACTGGATCCCGCGGGCCACGGTCAAGGCGGAGGACGACGCGATGGTGCTGACCATGGTTGGCCGCGGGCTCGGCATGGCGATCATGCCCGAGCTGTCGCTGCGGGAGGCCACCGAGGCGGTGGACATCACCCATCTGGGCCCCGGGGGGCCGGTGAGGCAGGTGGGATACGTCACTACGGCGGAATCGGCCTCGACTCTCGCTGTACGGGCTCTGATCAGGGAACTTCGTTCCGAGAAGGGCTGAAACGGACCCTCGGGGCAGGGCCTTTCGAGGGGGCGCCCGTCTCAGATAGTAGGAAGTCCGAGTAATTGCCGAGACATACAGCGGGACCTGCCCTAGCTTTGTAGAAGCCGAACGTCTCGCCGATCAGGCGAATGGCGGTCGAGAGCGCGCGCCCCTGGCAGGCAACCCCTGCGGCGCACTGCTCCCCGCCTCTTCCGGCGCCTTGAAGGAACCCCTCATCCGCGGCCTCGCCGCGCCGTGATCTCAAGGAGTCGATCACCATGAACGCAACCACCACCGCCGTCCGTCGCGTCCGCCACACCTCCGCCTCGGCCGCCGACCGCAAGAACGCCGCCGCCGCCCTCCAGCGCGCCCTCGACCGCCGTGACAACGGCGGGTCGACCGGCCACTGAGCCATCCCGGCGGACATATTGCGTCCACATGATGGACGCAATATGTCTGAGGGCTGGGACAGGGAGTACGGTTTCGCCATGTCGACCAGCATCAATCTCGCAGTGATCCCCGGTGATGGCATCGGCCAGGAAGTCGTGGCTCAGGGACTCAAGGTCCTTACCGCGGTCCTGCCCCAGGATGTGAAGCTGGAGACCAAGCAATACGATCTCGGCGCCCAGCGCTGGCACCGCACCGGTGAGACCCTCCCGGACGCCGAACTCGAAGCCCTCAAGCACCACGACGCGATCCTCCTCGGCGCCATCGGCGACCCGTCGGTCCCGTCCGGCGTGCTGGAGCGCGGTCTGCTGCTGAAGCTCCGCTTCGCCTTCGACCACTTCATCAACCTGCGCCCGTCGAAGCTGTTCCCCAACACCGCCACCCCGCTGGCCGGCCGCCCGGACATCGACTTCGTCGTGGTCCGCGAGGGCACCGAGGGCCCGTACACCGGCAACGGCGGCAGCCTGCGCACCGGCACCCCCGCCGAGGTGGCCACCGAGGTCAGCCTCAACACCGCGTACGGCGTGGAGCGCGTGGTCCGCGACGCGTACGAGCGGGCCAACTCCCGCCCCCGCAAGAAGCTGACGCTGGTCCACAAGAACAACGTCCTCGTGTACGCCGGTCACCTGTGGAAGAACATCTTCGACAAGGTCGGCCAGGAGTACCCCGAGGTCACCACCGACTACCTGCACGTCGACGCCGCGACGATCTTCTTCGTCACCCAGCCCGACCGCTTCGACGTCATCGTCACGGACAACCTCTTCGGTGACATCCTCACCGACCTGGCCGCCGCCGTGACCGGCGGAATCGGCCTCGCCGCCTCCGGGAACATCAACCCGACCGGCGCCTTCCCGTCCATGTTCGAGCCCGTCCACGGCTCGGCCCCGGACATCGCCGGCACCGGCAAGGCCGACCCGACCGCGACGATCCTCTCCGTCGCCCTCCTGCTGCGCCACCTCGGTTACGAGGCCCAGGCCGCCCGCATCGAGGACGCGGTCTCCGCCGACCTGGCGGAGCGCGACGGCACCTTCCGCTCCACCGACGCGATCGGCGACGCGCTCGCCGCTCGAGTAGCCGGCTGACCCGGCAGCTCCACCTCAGGAAGGAAGCCGCCGGGTCACAATGGGACCTGGCGGCTTTTCCTGTGCGGCCCCGGGTGCCACCATCTCCCCTGGGCCGCAGTTCCCGCTTCTCCGTAGCCTCTTCGCGCGCGATAATCGAACGCGAGGCCGCGGAATGCGGGGAAGCTCGGACGTCCTAGTACGCCGTGAGCGCGGTCCGCCATACACAACCGGTGAAGGACAAGCACTCATGACGACGCCCACGATCGAGCTCAAGCCCTCCTCGAACCCGCTGTCCGATGCGGAGCGCGAGGCGATCCTGGCCAGCCCCGGCTTCGGCCGCCACTTCACCGACCACATGGTGACGATCAAGTGGACCGAGGGCCGCGGCTGGCACGATGCAGAGCTGGTCCCGTACGCGCCGCTCGCGATCGACCCGGCGAACATGACCCTGCACTACGCGCAGACGATCTTCGAGGGCCTCAAGGCCTACCGCCAGCCCGACGGCACCGTGGCCACCTTCCGCCCCGAGGCCAACGCCGCCCGCTTCCAGGCCTCCGCCCGCCGCATGGCGATGCCCGAACTGCCGGCCGAGCTGTTCATCGAGGCCTGCGACGCGCTCATCAAGCAGGACCGCGCCTGGGTGCCGGACTCCGGTGAGGCCTCCCTGTACCTGCGGCCGTTCATGTTCGCCTCCGAGGTCGGCCTCGGAGTCCGCCCGGCCAACGAGTTCCTCTTCATCGTCATCGCCTCGCCCGCCGGCGCGTACTTCCCCGGTGGCGTCAAGCCCGTCTCCGTCTGGCTCTCCGAGGACTACGTCCGCGCGGTCAAGGGCGGCACCGGCGCGGCCAAGACCGGCGGCAACTACGCGGCCTCGCTGGTCGCGCAGGCCCAGGCGGCCTCGCACGGCTGCGACCAGGTGGTCTGGCTCGACGCCGTCGAGCACCGCTGGATCGAGGAGATGGGCGGGATGAACCTGTACTTCGTGTACGGCGACCGCATCGTCACCCCGGAGCTCACCGGCTCGCTCCTTCCCGGCATCACCCGCGACTCCCTCCTCACCATCGCCCGCGACCTCGGCTACACCGCCGAAGAGGGCCGCCTGACCACCGAGGACTGGCAGCGCGACAACGCGAACGGCACCCTCACCGAGGTGTTCGCCTGCGGCACCGCCGCCGTCATCACCCCGGTCGGCTCGGTCAAGTCCGAGGGCGCCGACTGGACCCAGGGCGACGGTGAGCCCGGCGAGGTCACCATGCGGCTGCGCAAGGCGCTCCTGGACCTCCAGACCGGCCACAGCGCCGACACCCACGGCTGGATGCACCCGCTCGGCTAGTCCGCAGCGCCCCGGAAACGGACCGAAGGCCCCCCGCAGGTGGAGCGGGGGGCCTTCGGCCGTTCCGGTGGGGCGGGGGCGGGGGCGTGGTCAGCGCTTCCCGTCCGCCTCGTCCTCGTCCGGCCGCGGCTTCCGGTTCGCCGCGTCCGGGCCGCCGACGGCCAGCACGCTGTCGCCGAGGACGTAGGCCAGGCCCGCGAACCCCTTGACGATCTTCGTTGCCACGTATGCGAGCTCTTCCACGACGTCTCCCCATGTTCTCCGTGGCGGCCCTTCCCTATTCGGCCGCCACCAGTGCCTGACCCGCCGGATCGGCGGCCGGTGCCGCCTGCGGCCGGGCCGTCAGCGCGGTGTAGACCGCGCCGCCGACCAGCCCCGACAGGATGAAACTGCAGTCCACCCCGCCGGTGAGGGCCAGCAGGGGGCCCTCGTACACCGGGGTCGACACGGCGGCCAGTCCCACGGCCGCGCCGGCCGCCCAGGAGACGGTGGCGCGGAGGTTCCAGCCACCGCTGTACCAGTAGACGCCGCCACGGGCCCGACGGTTGAACACCTGGAGGGCATCGGGGTCGTAGACCCCGCGGCAGCGCACGTACCCGATGAGGGTGATGACGGCCCACGGGGTGCCGATCGCGGTCAGCAGCAGCACGAAGGAGGTCATCGCGGACTGTACGTCCCACTCGAAGGAGCCGAAGAAGACGAAGGCGGTGGCGACGGCCGCGGCGACCAGGGTGGCGGTGGTGCGGGTGGCCTTGGGGACGATGGCGTCGAGGTCCAGGCCCATGGAGTAGAGCATCAGCCCGGCATTGCCCACCGAACCGGCCGCGGCGGCGACCAGCAGCGGGACCAGGTACCAGAACGGCGCGGTCTCGACGAGCGGGCCGGCGTAGTCCAGCCCGGCCCTGGCGGCCAGCGCGGTGTACGTACCGAACAGCTGCGGTATCAGCAGGCCGATCAGCAGGCCGAAGGCGGTCGACCAGAGCACCTTGCGGGAGCCGTGCCGGCGCGGGGAGATGTAGCGGGTGTAGTCGCCGAGCAGGGTGATGAAGGCGACGGGCCCGCTGAGCCCTGCGGCGACGGCGGCCAGCAGCCACGTCGGCCAGAAGGAGCCGAGCAGGTACGGGGTCTCCGGCGGGGCGGCGGTGGTGAAGTCCGGGGCGTAGGCGAAGAAGCCGAGGGCCAGCAGGACCACCATGCCGATGGAGAGCACCTTGCTCATGCGCAGCAGCAGCCGGTAGCCGAAGACGGCCCCGACGACGGTACAGGCGGCGAGCACGCCGTACATCGCCGCCCGCGAGACACCGGTGTCCGGCAGCCCGGTGAGCCGCGAGAGGGCGCCCACCATCACGTCGCCGCCGATCCACAGGGTGAGCGCCGTGTAGCCGAGGGAGAGCAGCAGGCCCACCACCGAGCCGACGAGCCGGCCGCGGACACCGAACTGGGCGCCGCTGGAGGTGGAGAGGTTGGTCGCGGTGCGCAGGGAGACGAGTGCCAGCGGCGCGGTGAAGGCGATACCGACGAGCGTGCCGGTCACGATGGCGGTGACCGAGGGCCACAGGCCCAGTCCGAAGGACGGGGGCAGCCAGCCGAAGACGATCACACCGAGGCAGAGGTTGGAGCCGAGGAGGATCGAGATCAGGTCACGGGGACCGCTCGTCCGCTCCTCCTCCGGGATGGTGTCGACTCCGCGCTGTTCGATGGGCATGGGGGACTCCCTTGGCAGGGCGGGGGGTGGTTCGCACTTGTTTGAGCGACACTCAATGTGACTCAAGCCCATGTCCCAGGTCAATGATTCCCTACAACGAAATGAAGAGTTAGAGTGATGCTCTAACCCATCGACTCAAGAGGTGGTGGATCGGCGTGCGGCTGACCCCTACGGAGCGCGACCGGCTGCTGCTCCGCAGCGCAGCGGAACTGGCCAGGGCCCGGCGGGCCCGTGGCCTGAAACTCAATGTCCCGGAGGCCACCGCGCTGATCGCGGACACGGTCTGCGAGGCCGCGCGCGACGGCAAGCGGCTCGCGGAGGCCATCGAGGAGGCCCGCAGCGTGCTGGGCCCCGACGACGTCCTGCCGGGCGTCGCCGACGTGGTCACCGAGGTGCACGTGGAGGCCGTCTTCGACGACGGATCCCGCCTCGCGGTGGTCTCGTCGCCCATCCGGGGCGCTCAGCCGCTCGGCGACGACGCCCCGGGCGCGGTCGTCCCCGGCCCCGGCGTCCCCCAGCCGGAGCCGGTGGTGCACCTGCGCGTGCGCAACACCGCCGCCGTGCCGGTGAGCGTCACCTCCCACTTCCACTTCTTCGAGGCCAACCCGCGGCTCGACTTCGACCGCGCCGCGGCCTACGGGATGCGGCTGTGCGTGCCCGCGGGCTCGTCCGTACGGTTCGACCCGCACGGCGAGGGCGAGGTCGGCCTCGTCCCCATCGGCGGCGACCGCATCACGATCGGCTTCGCGGGACTGGTCGACGGCCCGCTGGACGCCCCCGGAGCCAAGGCGCTCGCGCTGGCTCGGGCCGAGGCGTGCGGCTACCTGGGCGCGTCCGCCGAGGAGCCGGCACCTGCTTCCCCCACCACTCAAGCCGGACGGGCCGGACAGGCCGACGGCACCGACCGAGCGGACGGAGCGCAGGCGTGAGCAGGCAGACCCCCCACAGCGATCACAGCGCACACTGCGCTCCCGGCAGCCGGCACATCGACCCGCACGAGTACGCCTCCGTCTTCGGCCCCCGCGCCGGGGACCGGGTCCGGCTCGGCGACTCCGGACTGACCGTCCGGGTGGAGTCCGACGCCCAGAAGCCCGGTGACGAGTTCCTGGCCGGTTTCGGGAAGACGGCCCGGGACGGCCTGCACCTGAAGGCGGCCGCGGTCCGCGAGACCTGCGACGTGGTGATCAGCAACGTGCTGGTCATCGACGCCGTCCTGGGCATCCGCAAGGTGTCGATCGGCATCCGCGAGGGCCGGATCCACGCGATCGGCCGGGCCGGCAACCCCGACACCCTCGACGGCGTGGACGTCGTCGTCGGCACCGGCACGTCGATCGTCTCCGGCGAGGGGCTGATCGCCACCGCCGGCGCCGTGGACACCCACGTGCACCTGCTCTCCCCGCGGATCATGGAGGCCTCGCTCGCCGCGGGCGTCACCACGGTCATCGGCCAGGAGTTCGGCCCGGTCTGGGGTGTCGGCGTCAACTCCCCGTGGGCGCTGAAGCACGCCTTCAACGCCTTCGACGCCTGGCCGGTGAACATCGGTTTCCTGGCCCGGGGTTCCTCCTCGGACGCGGCTCCGCTGGTGGAGGCCCTGGCCGAGGGCGGGGCGTCCGGTTTCAAGGTCCATGAGGACATGGGTGCGCACACCCGTGCGCTGGACACGGCGCTGCGGGTGGCCGAGGAGCACGATGTGCAGGTCGCCCTGCACAGCGACGGTCTCAACGAGTGCCTTTCGGTCGAGGACACCCTGCGCGTGCTGGACGGGCGGACCATCCACGCCTTCCACATCGAGGGCTGCGGCGGCGGGCACGTGCCCAACGTCCTGAAGATGGCGGGCGTGCCGAACGTCATCGGCTCCTCCACCAACCCCACGCTGCCCTTCGGCCGGGACGCGGTGGCCGAGCACTACGGCATGATCGTCTCCGTCCACGACCTCAAGCCGGACCTCCCCGGCGACGCCGC